>JAPTWT010000292.1 GCA_028064935.1 Gammaproteobacteria bacterium
GGTTGTAGATGACGTTGCCATTACCGAAGGCCCAAAGTGTCCAGGCGTTCTGCCCGACCGGGTTGATGGTGGCAAAGGCGGTCGCCGGGGCGAGAAGCGCCGCCAAGGCGATGAAGGTGCGTGTCAGCTTTTGGTTGGCCATGCGGAGTGTAGGCCAGGGAGAAAATTCGTGGCGAAAAACCGGCGGGGCCTAAGACACCCTCGCGAGAACTAACACGAGGTGTGCCAAATGTTGCAGCTACTGTTCTTAACGTGCGCATTCGCGTTATCCCCTACGGCTGGGCTGGCTATACTTTTCCTGCTGATATTGTTTGGGGACGGGGAAATGCTGAAGGAGGTGAGAGTCGCGCTGTCGAGTGTTAGCAGGTCGCGCCAAACCTGCATCGCTGTCAACACGGGTCCCTCTCAGAGAGAAGAGTTAAACCTGATAGCGCAAGACTATTTTCTGCGCATCTATGGCGGATTGTTGTTACCGCGAAATCTTAGGGCGGCGCGAAAAGTCCTGTCGGTTTTACTTGGACTATTAGCTATATGTCTGCTGATGAGCGCGCTGCTCGGCGTGGTGTTTAGTCGCACGGCACACCAATTTAACCCCGTAATAAACGTCGGTGTGGAGGGGTTATATGTCCTTGGCGCGATATGTGTGCTGAGTTACGCTGGGGAGCATAAGCTCATTCGCAAAACCACCGGATTGGCGACGTTTGAGGCGTTCCGCGAAAGCACGGCCCGTCGAGTTACAGCACGCATCGGTGGGCCTGGGGAGTTTCTTGAGACTGTCGTAAGCACTTACGGTAAGGTGCCAGAACTTAGGGCCTGGTTTTTTGCCCCATACTTGGCCGGGAACGCTGTTAGCCTTGGTCTAGTGGCGGTGGTGGGGACCGGCATGTTACTGACCGCCGCCCGTTTTAGTTGGTCCTGGTCCCGACCCGCCGTGGTTGACCTACGCCTGGGTAGCTATGGGATGGCGGCGTTAAGCCTTCTATTTTTTAGCCTAATTGTAACAATATACCTGTCTGTGCTCGTTTTTCTGAACACCTCCAAGTGGGGAGGCACTCGAAGCGAGCATGATTATTTCCCGCTCCAGGTGTTTTGCCGGGACCTGGAGGAGATAAGAACGGGGGACGCTGACTCGGTATCCGATGAGTCAGAACCTTCGGAGAAGCCCGCACTGCAATAGGCAATCGGTTTTCGCGAGGCCAGCCGAACCTGCATGCCTCTCCAACCTCGAGACTCGCTCGAGGTTGGAGAGGTATCGGGAGACAAGCCAGGCGGTTGACTTCCTCCCCTCCCTGAAGGATGAGGAAGTCAACTGTGCACAAGCGGTAAACTATACGCAGCTATCCATCCGAAGAGCTGGTGGTACCTTTGGCATTACTGGCCGAGCTGAGTTTTGCCTGGTGGTACTGCGTGTAGGCGCGTAAAGAAAACACTACGGAGTTCAGGATGGCCAACCACTCACATAGGTGGACGACGGCTGGCAACATCGCGCTAGGCGTCAGCCACTCATGCAGGAGGCCGCCGGCCAGGAAGTAACCAAAAAATGAGAGCATGACCACTTGGTGGGCCGTGCTGCTCCATATCTGCAGCATGCCGCTTACGACTGCTCTGGCAGCGTTCTTTGAGTCTACCCAGGTAACTGTAAGCATCATGCGGCCTATAGGCCTTGTCGTAAATTCGTGGCCGAGGTTGCCACTCGGCGGTTAAAACAACAGGCGCCTTGCAGTTTTCGCGAAAGGCGCCTGTATGAATTTAGAAAAGCCCTTTTTCCGCAAGCGACAACACCTCGCCAGCCGTAACCACGAGGTGGTCCAATACTCGCACATTGATGAGAGCCAGGGCCTCCTTTAGTTGAGACGTGAGCTGCCTATCGGCGGCGCTCGGCTCGGCCACCCCGGATGGGTGGTTGTGCACCAGTATTACGGCCCCGGCGTTGTGGATTAGCGCACGGCGCACCACCTCGCGTGGGTACACCGTCGCGCCGTCGAGGGTGCCATAAAACAGTTCTTCGAATACCAGGAGCCGGTGTTGCGTGTCCAGGAACATGACACCGAAGACTTCTACTGGTCGAGCAGCTAACCTGTACCGTAAAAACTCGCGAACGACTCTAGGGTTTTGCATGACACACCCATCTGCGTCGCGGTGTAGGCGCTCCAGCAGGATGTCGCTGGCACGCGATAGAACGGCGTCGTCGCTGACCTCAACGAGTTTGCCTCCAACGCGCTGATAGAACTTGGTCTGTTTATGAGCCACCTGTATATCCTCGTCGATTGAACACGAGGCTATAGGGCTGGCGAAGAATTCGCGCGCCTGTCCAACTACAGCATCGACCCTTTGGTTTCTCTACGGCTGGACGCTGAAGTATTTCGCCGGCGTAACCTGCGGAACCAGAACATCAGCAATGCGCGTCACCCATAAATGTACGCTACCCAGACATGACCGGGGTGCCAGCAATTCTCGACGTGAAGCGCTGGAGCCGAGGCGCAGGGGGGCAATAACATCCGGCGGCGGCGTTTGCTGCCGAAGTGATGGGCAACTTGCCAATTCCCCCCAAGGAGGTGTACAAAAGCAAGGTTAACTTCATGTCAATGTTGGCGTATGGTTCGCTAACCGTCGCCTGTCGAAAAAGGAACAACTGGATATGGCTTTGGCGGACGACATCGACGATATCCGAGCTCGTATCAAGTCTGGTGGATTTACCAATGAGGCGTCTGTGTCACAAGGCATAGTCTTGCGGCTGTTGCATGCGCTTCAGTGGCCGCAATACAATACACAGGTCGTGTGCCCCGAGTACCCTTTAGAGGGAAGCCTGCGAGTTGATTTCGCTCTCTGCCACCCACCTGGCAAACCAATAGGCTTTATTGAGGTCAAGAAAATCGGCCAAAGCGACGGAGCTGAGAGACAGTTGTTTGAATATGCCTTCCACAAGGGCGTGCCTTTGGCAATCCTCACAGATGGTCGCGAGTGGAACTTTTTTCTGCCAGGGGAGCAGGGGGATTACGGGGAACGGCGGGTTTATAAGCTTGACCTCGTAGAAAGGGACACGAGCGAGTGTGTCACCCGCCTCGAGCGTTATTTGGGGCATGCAGCAATTGCGTCAGGCGCGGCCATGAAGGCTGCGCGCGACGACTACAATAATGTCGCTAGAGAGCGACAGATTAAAGATGCCTTGCCGGTTGCATGGGAAAGGCTTGTGAATGAGGAGGACGAGCTACTTCTCGAAGTGGTCGCCGATAGCGCCCAGACCATTTGTGGTTTCAAGCCGGACCCGGATGCTGTGGCCTCTTTTTTGAGAGAGCTGGCTTTCGTGCCGTCGAGGAAAGCTGTGCAGCAGTCGAACCCGGTGCGAGACGCGAAGGCAGCACCGAGCCACACCTCAAGATT
>JAPTWT010000004.1 GCA_028064935.1 Gammaproteobacteria bacterium
TGGAAACAACGGCATCTCCTTACCGCGTACGGCAAGCGAACAGTCACAAGTAGGACGGCCCGTTTCGCTTCAGAATCTTTTGCCGGGCGATCTCATGTTTTTTATGGACACGTATTCAGGTCAAGTGACGGACCAAGTGACTCATGTCGCTCTCTATATCGGAAATGGAAATGTGATTGAATCGTCCTCTGTCAACGGCCAAGGGGTCATCGTCATTCATAATCTGCTAGAGAATCCTTGGTATCGCACGCGCTACTTTGGAGCTCGCGATGTAATCGGAACCTGATGGGCGGGCCGTGGTGCATGGACCTCGACAGCGCTGAATCGGTGGATTGAATCTGTGCGCATATGTGGGGAGGACCTTTGAGTGGACATGTTGTTGCGCAGCATCAATATCGTGAACTTAGCCGATATATTCCGGAGGCACCACGGGGCGTCGCCGGCCCCATACCTCATCGCGAAAGAGCGAAAAGCTCTTGCTCGTGAGTATGCCGTGGAGAACGGGATCTGGGAGGACCTGGACAATCACTTTCGTCCGGATCAGCCGATTCCGGTTATCAAAAGATCGGCCTATCGCAACTATCGCAGAATTGGCGATAGGACGGTCCCACAGGCTCGTGCGGGTGAGCGAATGCGGGAATTGCGTCGAGCTTTCTTGGCCTTATGGTTGGAACATCCGAAGGCCGACCTCGATTATCTACAGGATTTGCTTTGGGCTTACTGCGATGATTGGACGTGGGTCATGGCGGCGCATGAAGGGCGGGCCATCGATCTCGGTGCCGCAACGTTAGGCGCGACCCTAGCCGAGATCTTGTACGTCCTTCGTCACCAACTCGAAGAAGAGGTGACCAAGCGAGTATCTCACGAAATTGAGCGCCGGATTTTCGATCCGTTTTTCAACTACCACCATGCCGACACGTGGAAGTCGGTCCGCCACAACTGGAATCACGTGTGCAACGGAGAGATCATTCGAACCGCCTTGTACCAAATCGAGGATCCGCTCGTTCTGGCCAACATGGTTCACGGAGCCATTCAGAATCTTACGTATGCCATCGATGGTTTCACCGATGATGGGGGATGCGTGGAAGGACCGGGGTACTGGGACTACGGGTTTGGCCATTACCTGGCGGTGGCCGAGGCGCTCTTCTTTCGGACCGGCGGGGAGATCAACCTCCTTGCGGACGAGAAGATTCGCCGCATTTGCAAGTATCCTTTGGCGGTCAACATTGAGGGGCCGCTGCGTGCAACGTTTGCCGACGCGAGCCAGGGGTACATGCCTGCGCGACTCGCGCTGATCATCAATTCGTTCTACCCGATGGAAAACTTGTATCACTTGTGCGAGCGTAACGAGGATGGGACGTTGCATCTGAGGGACGTGCACGAATTGGCAACGTATAACGGAGAAAAGGCGTCTGGAGAGCCCGATTCTTCCGACTACCTTCTTCCCGAATTGGGCTTGGTGAAGTTACGCGGGGACGAAGGCCCCGGGCAACTGACCCTGATGGCCTTGGCTGGAAACAACGGCGTGAATCATAATCACAACGACATCGGCAGCTTCATGGTGTACAAGCACAAGCAGATTTTCTTCGTGGACCCCGGCGGACCCGTGTACTCCCGCGCGACCTTTTCGACGAGTCGATACGAGAGCGTGTTCTGCAACTCCTTTGGTCATTCGGTCCCTATCATCGGCGGTCGCCCGCAGGAAGCCGGCCGAGAGTACTACGGTACGATGCGTGTAGCGAATCTGAACGGCATGAACGGCGAACATATGAAGTGTGTCACCATCGACATGACGCACGCTTACCCCGAAGGCACCGTAAAAAACCTCGTTCGTTCTTTCACGCTAGACACGCAGGCCAACCGACTTTGGTTGCAAGATGCCTACTTGTTCGAAGAAGTCCCCGACTCCATCGAGGAGGCGTTTATTACCTTTCACCCTGTGGAAGTGCAGTCCGGCGGAACCTCCGTGCGTATCGGCGACGAGGAGCATGGTGTCATCTTGTCCGCGCCCGACGTCGTCGGTCATTTTAACGTGACGGTCCTCTTGGAAGAGTCGAAAGAAGGTCGGACAAGTGAGATCATTCGCCGAGTCACGTTTGAACCACACGAGGTTCTGCCCGCGATGTCCATTCGTTTTCTGATTGAATGAATGCTGAGGGGACGTTTTTCTCCTGGGGCTGGTGACCCGCGTAACCGAGAGGAGAGGATATCGTTGCTAAAACTCCTGCATCTAGCGCAAGGGGAACTGAGGTTTCCCTTCACAGGAAGTTTCCGAGAACACCTGGAGAACTTCGGCGAGTTGACCATCGTCACACGGGCAAATGAGTTGGCGGAACAAGAGCGACTTTCGCTCATCCAAAATTGCGACGTCCTGCTTACTGCTTGGGGGAGCGCCCCTGTGCCGGAGGCCATCGCACAGTCTCCTGGCCAACTCCGATACATCTGTCACGTGACGGGTACCTTGCGGGACATCGTGCCGCTGAAGGTGATTCAATCGGGCATCCCGGTGACGAATTGGGGTGATGCGCCGGCAGGTCTGGTCGCGGAAGGGGCAATGGTGCTTTTGCTCGCCGTCATGAAGGATCTGCAGGTGGTTTCACAAACGGTTCGAGACGGCGGCTGGGGCGTAGACGACCGGGAAGTCGTGGGAGGCACCTTGCATGGCCTAAACGTCGGCATCTATGGAATGGGCGTGATTGGGCGTCGGTTTGTGGATCTGATTCAGCCGTTTGGCAGCGTTCTGCGCGTTTTCGATCCGTTTGTCTCCAAGCTCCCCTCTGGCTGTATCGGCGTCTCGTCGCTCGAAGAGTTGTTCCGATGGTCCGAAGCCATCGTCATCCACGCCGGTCTCACCCCGGAAACGCGACACTCCGTAAACGCGCACCTGCTCAGCCTCTTACCCGACCACGGCATCATCATCAACACAGCCCGAGGTGGTATCATTGATCAGGATGCCCTGTTCACCGAGTTGGAAAAGGGACGACTGCGAGCGGGGTTGGATGTGTTGGACGGAGCGGATCGATTAAATTGGGATGACAAGGCGAGGGCGTGGAATAATCTCATCCTTACGCAACATCAAGTGGATAGAAGCCGCTTTCCCGGGGGCGAACACAGGCTCATCATGCTGGCAGAAGAGACTTGCATTGACAACCTGAGCCGATTCGTGACAGGTCAACCGCTGAGGTTTGTCATGGACGAATCAAGATATCAGCTTAGCACTTGATGAGCGGGGCGTGCCCTTTGCAAGCGCCTTGGCATCAACCGTGAGACGAGAAGGATTGTATTCTATGCGAAAAGGAGAATGACCATGAAAATCGCCTATTCCAATCTGTCGAGTCCCGAGTGGTCGATGGAGGAAGTGTTTCGTTACGA
>JAPTWT010000099.1 GCA_028064935.1 Gammaproteobacteria bacterium
CAGTGGACCAAGAAGATCAAATAAGATGGGAGATTATGCGGCAGGCAGCACGTAAGACGCTGATTGTACTGGTGCCCGAGGCCGGACTCGAACCGGCACATCCTTACGGACGAGGGATTTTAAGTCTCAAAAATCTACCTTTCCATGCACGTCCATGCACACAAATCCGTGATTTTGTACCCACTTAACCAAGTCGCTTGTGCGCCCTAGTGCGCCGCTTTGTTTGCGCGTTGTCCCACGATTGTCCCACAACGCACACGTGTTAAATGGGGGTACTTAACACATAAATGGAAATATAGAAAAAAAGTTCTTGCACGACTGATAAAATTATACTAGCCTTCCCTTGACTCAATAAAGGAGTAAAAAAAATGGCATACCGTGAGCAAGGGGTAGATGGACAGGACGGGCCATTGGACCCATGGATCGAGGAGGGCTGGAGCCGACTCAAGATCATAAGGGAGTCCAGAAAAATTGGGATTATGACCCGCGAGGAAGAGGCGAGGGAGGCCAACAGGAGACTGCGGAAGATCCGCCCTGCGCCCGTCGCTAAGCCCCGCGTCCAGTCCTGCGTGCGGGCCCGCCGCGTGCGGTCGGTGAGTACGACCGCAACCACAAGCGACGGAGGCGACCCCGACCCCGAACCCGAACCCCCTCGACGCCCCATCCGGGCCGCCTCCTGGCGCGCCTTTTTTCAAGACGACTCAACCCCACAAAACCAAGATTTCGATGACGGCTCGCGCCGTGCCCGACCTGCGCCGACTGGCGACCACTGGGAGCACACCGGGGGGCGGGAAATAAACTGGTGGGAAGAGCGGGACCGTCTCTCCACCAAGCCGCTGCCCACAACTCCACCCCGGCTCTTCTCAAAAGACCCGGAAGCCGACCTTCCCCAAAAACCAGTGAATGTCCCTGCGTGGTGGGGCCCTTTTGGAGAAGGGGTGGGAACCCTCGAAGCATGCGCCGTGCGCGCAAAAAAAATGGGGCGCCTCGACATGCGGTGGGCGGCGCGGGCCCGCGAGTTCTGCGAGATCCGCAAGGCCTACCCCGAGAACGGGGTGGACCTGCGCGTCCTGAATGACCTGTGCAACCCCTCACTTTCTAACCAGCAAATCTCGGATCGCGTGGGGCGGACGGCCCGAGCCGTCAGGATCATTGCCGCGAGGATCAAAGAGCAGGTGGCGGCGGGGCAGGTAAAACGCGTACAGCAGAGCGAGGTCATCGACCTTTTCTCCCCCCTGCCAAAAACGGCGTGGGGCAGGAAGAAAGGGGGTGCCACCCAACCGAAAGGCGGGTGGGGCGAGGTGCGTGGGAGCGCGGTTGCGGTCGCGGCTTGCGCCGATGGGGGTGCCATATGAGTGCCGAGAAGCCACAAGACCAGATGCACCCGCTAGGGGTCAAGGTCGACCTGCTCCACGCATTTAGACATGAACCACCACCACTCGATTTCGTCCTGCCCGGGCTGCTCGCCGGGACTACAGGCGTAATAGGCGGCGGCGGGTCGGCGGGTAAAACGCTGCTCACCATGCAAGTGGCGGCCTCGATCGCGGGAGCTGGAGATATGCTTGACCTGGGCATTCACAAGTCCGGAAAGGTGCTTTTTATCTCCCGAGAAGACCCGCTCGATGTCCTCAACCACCGCGCGCACCGCATCGCGGAATTTTTTGAGGCAGGATCAGATGAGGAGGTTGCCTCAAACTTCCAACTCCGGTCCGGACTCGGACTGGAATTCGACATCACAAAAAAATCTTTCCAAGACTTTATCTTAAAGGAGGTGGAATCAATAGGCGGGGATGTCAGGCTGATAGTGCTTGACACACTGCGGCGGTCGCATGGGGCCGAGGAAAACTCGAATTCCGAAATGGCTAAGGTGCTTTTCGGGTTCGAGAAGATCGCGGTCAAGACCGGAGCGGCCACGGTATTCACCCACCATGTAAACAAGGTCGCAGGAAAGGCGGGGGAGACAGACCAAACAGCGCTGCGCGGTGCGGCCGTCATCGGAGATAACATCCGGTGGGGAATTATCCTTACGAAAATCAGCAAGGAGGACGCACTCAACCACGAGGACCCAGACAACCCAGGGCTCACTATCGACGAAGCGGACACGGCGGGGAGGTACGCAAGATTAAACCTCGGAGCCAAGAGCAACTACGCTCCCGTTGGGTCGGACCGATGGCTGAGACGGATGGCCTATGGGGTGCTGGTCCCCACCTCCCTCAAAAAAATCGAAAAGGAACCGAAAGGCCCCAAGGGTGGCGGCGCACCGAAAGACCACAAAAATAAGTACGCGGAGGCCGCCCAAAGCTCCCCACGCCGCCCACGCCGGGGCCTGGGAAATATCATGGGGCCGGGTGCCGACGAGTACGACGGAAAATTCGACATAAAGCCTCATGGAACCACTGGTGGTGAGGGTGGGGGGGTGGCCGATGTCGAGTGGTAAAAACACACCCCCGTCGCCGTGGGGGGGGCGGTTGCTCCCGACCACCACGGCGCACCAGGCGCGCCTCCAGCTCTTCCAGCCGACCCGCCACCCCAAACATCTCACAAGGGAGATCCAGACACCTTGGGGGGTGGCGAAAGTGACGGGGAAACTGGGGCAGGTCCACGCGCTTCTCCTGGAAGCGATCTTTTTTCACTCCCTCAAAAAACGGGAGAGCGAAGACGGGAGGCTTCAGGTACTCATAGACCCCTACAGCCTGCGCAGGACGCTCTCCACGGCAGAGGGCGGGGTGTATAGCCTTGACGGGGTGAAAGCGCTCCTACGCGATCTCCGAGCGGCGGCGATTGAAATCAACATCCCAAGGCTTGGGGAGTCCGGGCTCGTTTTGGGCGGGTTGCTGGACGAAGTCGCACCCAGCCCCGCGACGGTTAGCAACCCGATGAATGGTGAGGTGAGACACTTATGGAAGATCACCCTATCAAAACTGCTCACACAGATGTTGAGGGCGGACCTTCCACTCCATTACAACCCAGCCCTACTCGCCAGCTTCAAGACTGGCGTGGGTGCGGCGGTGGCGCGGTGGGTTTTAACCCACCGCGACGCGCCGGTGGGCGGGTGGAAGATTGACACCATCTTAACGGCGGTTGGGGCCGACACCTCGGGGGCCAAAGGGCGGCAAAGACGCCACGAAATCCGCCAAGACACGGCGGCCCTGGCGGCGGTAGGCATCATTATCCAAAACAACCGAATCTCGAAGGAGGGCGTTGTCCCCACGCCAGGGGGCGTTGTCCCCACGCCAGGGGCGTTGTCTGGACGCCAGGGGGCGTTGTCTGGACGCCAGGGCCTTTAGGAACTTCTAGGAAGTTCCTTTAGGAACTTCCTAGAAGACCTAAAAGAGATTTTTAGAAGCGGGAAGGGTTGGTTGGCCCC
>JAPTWT010000202.1 GCA_028064935.1 Gammaproteobacteria bacterium
AGCACATTCAGGGCAATCATTTCCTGCATCCGCAGGAAATCGCCGCGGCCCTCGGCGAGGCGGGATTGCAGGCACAGATCTTCCCCTTCGGCAGCGATGCGGTGGTGGTGGGGCGGCTCTGACCCGTGAAACCTCCCGCTCCGCGGGCATCCCGCCCGAATGAGCCCCCGTCCCGGTGCGGGAACATCGGCTGGTGGCTGGATGGCCAGGCACCCATGCCCGGTAAGAATACACTTCCTCCGAGTTGCGTTACGACGCGCTTGCCTTTATCCTACCCGGCGATGGGGCGGTAGCTCAGCTGGGAGAGCGTCGCGTTCGCAATGCGAAGGTCGGGAGTTCGATCCTCCTCCGCTCCACCACTATTCAGCGCCCAACCGTTCTCGGTTGGGCGTTTCCTTTGTGGAATCCGCCCGCCACGCGGGGTTCCCGGCCATTCTGCGGGTGCCACCAGCCGGTCGCCCGAGCGCCACCACGCGCCCGGTTCGCCCCTGTCCCGTCCTATCTTCTCTCGAAACCTGCGCCAACTTCTTCGCCGTGGCACTCGCAGACGGCGTTGTGCATCAACCACTTGTGCGCGTGCCGATGCGAATGGTTGGCTCGCGGGTTTGCACGAGCAAAGCAGAACGGCAAACCCGCGAGGCCAGCCTCCAGGTCAGCCCTTGGGCGGGAATGCCCAACACGATGGCCCGCACCAGAATCAGCGGTTTGCGGCCTTTTCAGTAGGAGCCGAGACCAATCAAGGTCTGGCCGAGATTCGCCTTGCGTTCCTTCTGCGCCTCGAAAGAAACCTTCTACGCCGGGAAAACCGTTTCAATCAGCGCGGGCGCATCCTTCAGGACCAGTGGCGTGAGCGTTGTCGTTATTGTCTTTGCATGCATCGCGTGTGCTTCTTCAATGGGGCGCCATGGCTTCGGGCGACAGCCAGCCTTGCGACTTCAGCCGTTCTTCCGCAATGGCGAGCTGGCGGGGAGTGAACTGCTGCTTGCGGGCGTTCCAGTCATAGACCCGACGCGCCACGCTGTCGTGTTGGGTCGCGCCTTCGCGGCTCATCACCCAATGCACGGTGGCTAGCAACTCCAGGCCGTAGGGCGATTCGAAACCTTCGACCAGGCGCGTGACGCGCTCAAAGCGGGCGCGGCTGATTTCGTGCTGGTCGAGGTAGTCCTTGGCTTCCTCCACTGCGCCCGGCACGAGGCTCAAGGGCTTGTCGGGTGCGTCGCCGCCGTCGGCGTAACCTGCGATCAGGTGACCTTCGACTGCGCGCAGCACGTGCCGCAGGTTTTCCGCGTAGGGGCCGTAGTGATGCTTGACGTAAGTGAGCCGCAACGGCTCACCGGCTTCCTGCATGAAGTACATGAGCTTGTGGATTTCCAGCAGGGTGACGAAGGGGTCGAGCAAGCCGCCGAGGTAACGTTGAATGAGTTCAACCAAAGCAGCCCGACCCGCCGTCATCTTGGGTACTTCCCGGACGTGGGACATCTTGTCGCTGGCAGGCGCACCGTTGGGTTCGAATACGAGCACCTGCACGTCGGTAAGGCCCGCCAAGGCCCGCTCGATGCGGGGGCGCACCTCGTTCCAGTCCAGCCCACCCAGGCCGCTGCCCAGCGGGGGAATGGCAATGGAGCGAATGCCTTTGTCGCGGATGACCTTGACGAGATCGGCAAGGCCCGACTCGATGTCCTCCATGCGGCTCTTGCCGCGCCAGTGCCGCTTGGTGGGAAAGTTGACGATGAAGCGCGGCGGCGTGAGCTGGCCCGTCTCGTAGACGAACATGCGGCCCGGCTGTACGGCTTCGCGCTTGCAGGCGGCCTCGTAAGCCTTGAAGTTTTCGGGGAAGGCGTTCTTGAACTGCAAGGCGATACCGCGCCCCATCACGCCAACGCAGTTGACAGTGTTGACCAGCGCGTCAGCCTCGCACTTGAGGATGTTGCCTGAGGTGTACTCGATCATGGCTGTGCTCCTCTCATTTCAGTAATACCAGTCCGCGCAGACTTCGACCATGGGCCGATGCCCGTGCTGTGGCATGGCGTTGACCACTTGGCCGTAGACGGCGGCCGAGTGAACGCCGATGCGTTCGATCAGGTGCCAAGGGAAACGGTGCTCCAGCAGAAACTCCGCTTGCTTGCCTTCCTTGTGCACCCGCCAGTCACGGGCCTGCACGGCAGTCCAGTTGATCTCGCCCAGATGCGCGAGATCGCAGCGATCCTCGAAAAAATATGAGCCTGCATTCGAGAGCGTGAAAGCCCAGCGCGCGGGTTGCGCGTTGGCCCATTCAACGACGGCGTGCAGGTCGGCCTCGAAGTGCAGGATCGGCCCTTGCCCCCCACGATAGGCCAACTCCTGATGGTTACCCTGGTAGATCAGGTAGAGCATCACGGAGCGCGGGCAGAAATAGAACGGCACGCAGTCGCCGACGTGCAGGTCGGGATAGCTGCTGAGACGCAGTTCGTTCAAGCGCCGCTGCTTAATGCTGCTCATGCCGATGGTCGTGCCAGCAGGCGCGCACCGAACCACCTCCGCATCGCACCAGAAGAAACCGTCAGCCACGATGGAGGGCAGACGATCTACATGGGCGATGTGGTAGATCTTCGGCTGCGGCGGCACGAGCACGGCGTTCATGACGTTTCGTCCCCAAACAGGTCAAGCGATGGACGGACGTCGTCCTTGCCACGGCTACTGCGGCGCGCGCGCGGAGCGAGCAAATCGCTTTGTGCCACGTCGCCCAAGGCGTGTTTCAGGGCTGCGCGCCAGCCTTTGCCCGCGTCCATGACGCCACCCGTGCTCATCGCGGTCATGCCGAAGAGCCACCAGCGTTCTTCCGGGCGCAGCGCCAGCCAGTTGCGGACGGCGACGGGAATCTTCTCCGTGTCCATCTGCTCGACCGCCCACGCCAACACGCACAGTTCCTTGCCGAGCAAGCGATCCACCGGGTTGTCGCCGACCTTCCACGCACCGGGTTTCAAACCGTGCGCGGCCAAGCGCGCGTTGAAGGCTCGTTGCACCTCGGCGCGGATTGCCGTCCAGCGCGGGCGATCCAGCAGGACGCGGTCGATGACCGCGCTGTCGGCGCTGGCGGCCTGCAAGCCGAGGTGTTCGCTGATCTGGACCTTGCCGGTGCTGCTCTTGGGGATGACGACCTTGAAGTGATGCGGGTCGGAGATCGCAGGCACACCGAAGCCCAGCGTGTGCGGCACTTGCGCGCGCGCCTTGGGTGATTCGGTGTTTGCTGCGGCCTTGGCCATCCTCAATCCTCCTGACTCACTTCGCCTGAACCGCCCCGAGTATTGTGGAGGCTGATTGAAGTAAGTCATGCCGCTTGACCGGCCTGACGTTCGAGTTGCTGATAATATTGTGCCTC
>JAPTWT010000046.1 GCA_028064935.1 Gammaproteobacteria bacterium
GCCTATCGGTTCGGCGCGGCGGCCCACGAAGGCCAGAAACGCCGTAGCGGCGAACCCTACATCTATCATCCCCTGGAGGTCGCCCGGCTGCTTGCCGGCTTGCGTCTCGATGCCACGTGTCTTACCGCTGCCATCCTTCATGACGTCATCGAGGATACGGGTCGGCGCAAGGACGAGATCATCATCCAGTTTGGCCAGGAGGCCGCCGATCTCGTCGATGGCGTGAGCAAGATCGGCCAGATAGAGTTCGAAAACAAGGAGGAGGAACAGGCCGAGAATTTCCGCAAGATGTTGCTGGCCATGGCCCGCGACATCCGCGTCGTGCTCATAAAGCTCGCCGATCGCCTCCACAACATGCGCACGATCCGGGTGCTGTCGCCGGTCCGGCAGAAGGCCATCGCCCGCGAGACGCTCGACATCTACGCGCCGATCGCCAACCGCCTGGGTCTCCACAATTGGTCGGTGGAACTCGAGGATCTGGCGTTCGCCATCCTCTACCCCCTGCGTTACCGGATCCTCCAGGAGGCGGTGCGCAAGCGCCATGGCAATCGCAAGGCCCTGGTCGACAAGGTGCGCGTGGCGATCGTCGAGCAATTGCGGCGCGAGGGCCTGCCGGGCGAGGTATCGGGACGCGAGAAGAATCTCTACGGCATCTATAGCAAGATGCGCCAAAAGGGCCTGTCCTTCGAGCAGGTCTACGACCTGTTGGCGTTTCGCATCGTCGTCGACAAGGCCGACACCTGCTATCGCGCCCTGGGCGTGATCCATAATCTCTATAAACCCATCCCCGGCCGCTTCAAGGACTATATCGCGATCCCCAAGACCAACGGCTATCAATCGCTCCACACCGTGGTATTCGGGCCGTTCGCGGTCTTGATCGAGATCCAGATCCGCACCGAGGATATGCACAGGGTCGCCGAGAACGGGGTCGCCGCGCACTGGCTCTACAAGACCGGCGATGTCGGTATGCAAAAGCGCGCCCTGCAATGGTTGCAGGGCCTGATGGAGACCCAGCAGCAGGCCGGTAATCCCCAGGAGTTTCTGGAGCACCTGAAGATCGACCTGTTTCCCGACGAGGTGTATGTCTTTACCCCCAACGGCGACATCAAGAAGTTGCCGCGCGGCGCCACGGTCATCGACTTCGCCTATGAGGTCCATACCGATATCGGCAAGCGCTGTGCCGGGGCGCGCATCAACCATCAGCTGGTGCCGATGCGCACGGTGCTACGCAACGGCGACCATGTCGAGGTCATCACCTCGGCCTACAGCGCCCCGCACCCCTCATGGCTGAATTCGGTCGTGACCGGCAAGGCCCGCGCGCACATCCGCAATTATTTGAAGAATCTGCGCCGCGACGAGGCCATCAGCCTGGGCGAGCGGTTCCTGGCGAAGGCCCTGCAATCGCTCGGTCACACGGGCGAGGTGAGCGAGGAGGCCAAGAACGCGTTGTTGGCGACCCTGCACATGAAGGCCTGGCCAGATGTGCTCGCCGATATCGGTCTTGGGACGCGCATCGCGGCGGTGGTGGCGCGCCAGCTGCTGCCCGACGTGCCGGCACCGTCGCTGGTGCCGTCGCGCGCCCCCGGCACGATCGCGATCCGCGGGACCGAGGGCGCGGTTGTGAATTACGCCAAGTGCTGCCGGCCGATCCCCGGCGACCCGGTGCTCGGTTTCCTCACCGCCGGTCGCGGCATCACCGTACACACCGAGGACTGCCCCAATGTCGCTGAGTATCGCAAGCATCCGGAGAAGTGGATCGACATCCAGTGGGAGAACGGCATAGACGGCTTTTGGCCGGTGGCCATCCGCGTGGAGGTCAAGAACCGCCGAGGGGTGCTGGCGACGGTCGCCGCCGCCATGTCCGAGATGGACGCCAACATTGATACGGTATCGATCGACGAGCGCGACGGCCAGGATACCGCCATGGACTTCGTGATCGAGGTCCACAACCGCGTGCACCTGGCACGCATCATCCGCCGGATCCGCTCCCAGGAGGCGGTGGTCCGGATCAACCGCAAACGAGGATAAACATGACCTTTCGTGTCATCGAGACCCCCGCCGCGCCGCGCGCGATCGGCACCTATTCGCAGGCCCTGAGATCAGGGTCGCTCGTGTTTCTCTCGGGGCAGATACCGCTCGACCCGGCGACCATGGCGATCGTGTCGGATGATCCCCGCGCCCAGATCGTGCAGGTATTCGAGAATCTGGCGGCGGTGATCGGGGCGGCCGGCGGCGAACTGCGCCATATCGTCAAGCTCTCGGTGTTTCTCACGGATCTCGCGCATTTCCCGCTGGTAAACGAGGTCATGAGCGAGCGCTTCAAGCCCCCTTATCCGGCGCGCTCGGCGATCGGGGTTGCCTCGCTGCCGCGCGGCGCCCTAGTCGAGATGGATGCCATCCTCGACCTCGGCTAGCGCGATCGCCCCGGGCCCGTGCGAGCGGCCGGTCACGGCGCTCGCGGGCATAGGGCCGGCGATGGCCGAGCGCCTCGCGCGCCTCGAGATCCGCACGGTGGGCGACCTTCTGTTCCATCTCCCCCTGCGCTACGAGGACCGTACCCGGGTGCTGCCCATACGGCGGGTGGCGATCGGGCAGTCGGCGCTGATCGAGGGCGAGATCGTCGCCCAGGCCGTGGTCGGGCGCGCGCGCCCCACGCTCGTTTGCGAGCTCGCCGACGACAGCGGGCGCATGGCGATGCGCTTCTTTCATTTCTCCCCGCTGCAGCGCCGCAGGCTCGGCGTCGGAACGCGCGTGAGCGTCTATGGTGAGTTGCGCCTGGGCCCCCAGGGCCCGGAGATGGTGCACCCGGAATACCGCTGTGGTACCGAGGGGACCTTGCAGGAGCCGGTCCTGACACCGGTCTATCCGTCCACCGAAGGCCTGGGCACAAAGGCCCTGCGGCGCGCGGTGCGCGCGGCGCTCGCGTGCGCGCTGCCGGCCTTGACGGAATACCTCCCCAAGGCCCAGTGTCCGCCCGGGCCCACGCTCGGCGAGGCCCTGCGGCTTTTGCATGGCCCACCCGCCGGGTGCGACCTTGGCCCGGCGCGCACCATGCTGGCGTTCGAGGAGCTCGTGACCCATCACGCCCATCTCCTGACCCTGCGTCATACGAAGGGGCGCGCCACGGGTCCCAAGTGCCGCGTGCCCGGACAACTTCTGGCCCGGTTCCTGGAGGCCCTGCCGTTTACCCCGACCAACGCCCAGACGACCGTGATGGGTGAGATCCGCCGTGATCTCGAGAGTGGTCGGCCCATGCGTCGCATCCTGCAAGGCGACGTCGGTTCCGGCAAGACGCTGGTGGCGGCGGGCGCCGCGCTGATCGTCATCGAGGCCGGTTTCCAGGTCGCGATCATG
>JAPTWT010000020.1 GCA_028064935.1 Gammaproteobacteria bacterium
CACGCACCCTCGTCATGCCTCCTCGTGATGAACATGGCATCTCCGAAGCTGAAGAAACGGTAGCGCTCCGTCACGGCCACCCCGTAGACCTCTTTGGCGAATTCGGTCCCCATCATGGCGCACACCAGCATAAACAAGGTTGACTTCGGCAAATGGAAGTTCGTAATGAGCGCGTCTACGATTTGAAACTCGTAGCCCGGGTAAATGAAAATGGAGGTGTCGTCGGCACCCGGGCGAATAGCACCCTTTTGGGCGGCGCTTTCGAGCGTTCTCATGGCTGTTGTCCCCACGGCGACGATGCGCCGGTTTTCCCTCTTTGCGGAATTAAGCTCATGCGCCGCTTCCGGAGATATCTCGTACCACTCGCTGTGCATTTTGTGGGCTTCCACGTCGTCCACCTGCACCGGGCGAAACGTGCCGATCCCCACGTGCAACGTAACCTCCACGATGCGAACACCCTTTTCGGCCAGCCGAACGAGAAGATCCTCGGTAAAATGCAAACCCGCCGTGGGCGCTGCAACAGACCCCGTCGGTTTGGCGTACACGGTCTGATACCGCTCCGGATTGCCAAGCGGCTCTCGTATGTATGGAGGTAATGGAACCTGCCCTACGCGCCCCAAAAAGGACTCCATGCTTTCCTCCAAATCAAAATGGAGGGTGCGCATCCCATCTTCGCCTTCTTCAAGGACCCGCGCTCTGCCTCCACCCTCAAACTCGACAGCCATCCCTGTGCGAAAACGCTTTGCAGGCCTGCACAGGGCTTCCCATGTCGCGTCGTCTATTTGGCGCGTAAGCATGATCTCGATTCGACCGCCGGTATCGGGTTTTACGCCAAAGAGGCGCGCCGGGATAACCCTCGAATTGTTAAGGACAAGAACGTCTCCAGCCGACAGCTCGTTCTCAATTTGCGCAAACCTCGAGTGCTGTATTGAATGCGAGATGGGGTCCACTACCATGAGGCGTGAATCCGCGCGGTGAAGAAGGGGAGTCTGTGCAATCAACTCTTCAGGCAAAACATAATCAAAATCGTCCACACGCACGCAGCTTCATCCTTCCAAGCGCGGGTCTCAAACGGAAAACCCACGACATGATGCGTGCGTCCTATTATAGTTGGACTATGACCTAGACGCAAAAAACCCACCCTTCGTCAATGTCGATGCGCCGACGCAGGGTGGGTTTACGGGTTCGCTCAAGCTTTTTGTACGGTAGCGAGATGAACGAGAGATACGCTTTCCACCGGAAGACCGATGCTCGGTGACGCGGCAGGCGACTGCCCGCCACCGCCGACTCGAACCTGCCCTCCGGTTGGAGGCGCCTGTACGCCATCCGTCAACGTGGGCGTTTCGGACTGGTCGATGGCTTCCTGAATCAACGCGTAGAGCGCCTTGGGGTTCATGTCGACAAGCGTCACAGTGACAGGCGCATTGGTTGGCTCCAGGTTCGCGGCTCTGAGATTCGCCTGATGGAGTTGATTCAATCCGTAGTGATAACCCAGGTTAACCTCGGAAATATAAGCCGCAACCTTTGCCGGCGATACGTTCAGCTTCTCCGCCGCCGTCCATACCGTATCGGACACCTCGTATGAGTACACGTGCAGATGAGACTCTGCCGCCTTCAGGTTGGACTTTAACACCGCGTTTACGTCTTTGTTAACCTGATTCTGCACCGCGGATACGCTCGTCACATTCATCCTATCGCTTACGGGCGACGTGGCGACCAGAATGTTGTCGTGCGAACGAATCATGTGTTTGTCAGCCGCGGTTCCGACAAGCAACGTTACTGCCTTCCCAAGCGGCATATGGTTCACGGAAACGGACGCCAGCAAGAGATTTCCTTTGACGTCCATGGGGCTTGCTGAGATAACCCGCAGGTTTCGATTCACCGTCATTTGCACGCCGGGGCTAATGTCGAGGGCCACGTTTGCGTACGGTTGACTGGCCTCAACCGAAACGCCGACCCTCCAACTGACGACGGCGAGCGCAAATGCCGCCACCAACCCGGCGGCCGTAGCACTTCCAAAAAAGTGCCTCCTTCGCCGTGATCGCTTGCAGGGGGAGGAGAATAGGCCAGGCTCGGCATCCCAGTCCACAATGGACCCCACCTGCGCCTGCGAGGGCACTTTCACGCGACAGAATTCTCCGTCGTGCGCCATGACCACGGCGTCCTCTCCGTTCAATTCCATGATCACACCTGACTTACGCATGTGCGTACCCCCCTTCAATGACTGCCCCCATGACCTTTCCATACGATTTGCACACCCGTCGCAAATCCACTGCCCCGCGTCCAACCCGTAAACATCTACGTGCTCGCGTTGCTGAAACTGTCTTGCCTATCGTTCACATACTCCTGCAGGTGGGTGAAATCGCCCGTTAACAATAGGACTACAGCAAGTATGTATTTACGCTGTCTTTCCATCGTTTTGCGCGATACGCACACCTTGTCTTCCAGAGCCTTCAGCGGAAGTGCCTGTCGCTCTTTCACGTAATTCCACAGCTGTGGATCCTGCGCAACCGCACGCGCAACATCGACCGCGTTTTTGCGGGCATCCGCGTGCTTTGGACATAATTCAACCAAATCCTGAAATGACAGCCCGTACGAGGAGAGCAAATTCGCGTATTCCTCGATTTCGAGGCGACGCATGTTCTGCTCTTCCGAGTCGTGGTGTATCGCCAGCGACGCCCGAATCTCCACGTAATTGACGGCGTTGTCCTCGTCATCGATAACTTCAAAATCGGAAAATGGCGAAACGCGCGATTGCGCCTTCTGTGACCGAAAGTAATCAATCAACCGTCTGCGAATAATGGTTTCTGCAAACCCTAGAAACCCTGCCTTCCGATTCGCGTCAAAACGGTCAATGGCTTCGTTAAAAGCCATCAGCGCAATGCTGTACTCGTCGTCTCGGTGCCTGTCGATATACCTCCGGGATGCCTGGGATGCGATACGCAGGACATACGGGACATATGCCTGAATGAATTGACGCCTGGCATCTTCGTCACCCTCCTGCGCAAGTTGCAGCAACGAGTGGAGTTTCTCAGCATCTTCGGATTTTTGGCGTCCAAAGGAAAAGACCCCCACTTCGGCCACCTCACTCTACACAGATTCGATTCGTTCGCCCGCTTTCCGAGGGTAACTTTCTGCAAATACGGGGCGACTTACAGTCCCAAGCTGGCCGTGCCAGCCTTGTCGACGGCCCCCTCGAGGCTCGTCGGTTCTGCAATGCCTAGATGTCGGTACGCGAGGCTCGTTACAATTCGCCCTCGCGGCGTCCGTTGGATGAACCCCATCTGGAGCAAGTAGGGCTCGTAGACGTCCTCGATGGTGTCGGGTTCTTCCCC
>JAPTWT010000197.1 GCA_028064935.1 Gammaproteobacteria bacterium
CTGCCGGGCGACCTCCAGGGGATGATAGATGTAGGGTTCGCCGCTACGGCGTTTCTGGCCCTCGTGGGCCTCCGCGCCGAACAGATAGGCGCGATAGACCATGGCCACCTCCTCGCGCCCGAGGTAGCCATCGAGCAAGGCGAGCAGGTCGCTTATGTGAAACGAGACGGCGCCCGGAGCCGCGCCCTCAGGGGGCCGAATTTGCGGCGGCGTTGCCGCCTGTTCCGAGGGATAAAACGGCATCATCATCGGACTCCAGGCCCGCCTCCGGATTATCATCCAAAATGGCGCTGGTCACATAACCTTCGGCGATCTCGCGCAGGGCCAGAACCGTCGGCTTGTCGTTCTCACGTGGTACGCACGGCTCGGCGCCCAATGCCAGCTGGCGGGCCCGACGGGCCGCCACCAACACCAGCTGAAAGCGGTTCTCGACGTGCTCCAGACAATCCTCAACGGTGATGCGAGCCATAACACACTCCTCATAATCCAAGATAGGAAGTCTAGCAAATCCGCTTATGCACCGGTAGGAGCGATCAGTCCGGGGTCGTAATGCAACGGTCGGCGCCGCCGGCCTTCGGCGATCAGCGTCTTCAGGTCGGCGAGCGCCTCTTCGAACTCATCGTTCACGATAATGTGGTCGAACTCCCCGGCATGGGCGATCTCGGCTTGCGCCTGGGCCATACGCTGGGCGATCACCGCCTCATCGTCCTGACCACGGCCGCGCAACCGCGCCTCGAGGGCCTGCAGCGACGGCGGCAGGATGAAGATCGCGAGCGCCTCGGGCCACAGCGCCTTGATGCGCCGGGCGCCCTGCCAGTCGATGTCGAGGATCACATGCCGTCCTTCGCGCAACAGGGATTCGACGGCCGCGCGCGTCGTCCCATAGCGGTTTCCGAAGACCTGCGCATGCTCGAGAAAGGCCCCCTCGGCCACCAACCGCTCGAACGCCGCGGGGTCCACGAAATGGTAATGCACGCCATCTTGCTCGCCAGGACGCGCCGCCCTCGTGGTATGCGACACCGACACCGCGAAACGCGCATCGGCGGTCAGGGCCTTGGCAAGACTGCTCTTGCCGGCGCCGCTCGGGGCCGACAGGATGACCAAGCGGGGATCGCTATTCAATGTTTTGCACCTGTTCACGCATTTGCTCTATCAGCACCTTGAGACCGACGACGACACTCGAAACATGCGCCGACGAGGACTTGGAGGCCACAGTGTTGGCCTCGCGATTGAGTTCCTGCATCAAGAAATCAAGCCTCCGGCCAACCGGTCCGCCCTCGGCGAGCGCCGCGCGTGCCTCGCCGATATGCACGGCAAGACGCTCCAGCTCCTCCCAGACATCCCCGCGCTGCGCCAAAAGCACCACCTCCTGCTCCAGGCGCGCGTCATCGAGCGGCGGGGCCAGCGCCTCCACGCGCGCGCGCAGCCGTTCGCGCAACGACTCCAGGCCCTTGGCCACCAGCCCGCGCAAGCGGCCGACCTCGGCGTCCATGAGGTCGAGCCTCTCGCGCAGGCCTTGCGCCAACCGTTCGCCTTCGCGCCGCCGATGCTCGATAAGGGCGGTCAGCGCGCGCTCGCAGGCCTCGCTGACCGGCCCGTCCAGGGCCGGCCCTGGGCGCGCTACCACCACCCCGGGCCAGCGCAACACATCGGCGACCGCAAGCGGGACGAGCGTGGCGTGGGCGGCACGCAGCGCCTCGGCAGCGCCCACGATCTCCGCCGCCAGACGCCGATCGACCATGACCGCGGCCTCGGTCACGCCCCGGCGCCACGCGACCTGGCAGTCGACCTTACCGCGCGCGAGTGCCCGCGAAAGGCGTTCGCGGACTAGGCCCTCGAGGGTATTCAGGCCATCCGGCAGGCGCACCGACACCTCCAGATAGCGATGGTTGACGGAGCGCAGCTCGCACACGACCTCACCCTGTTCGGCATGGACCTGGGCGCGCGCGAACGCGGTCATGCTTTTTACACAAACCGTCATGGCCGCCATACTAACCGAAACCCGAAGGCGCCGGTACACCGCCGCCAAGCGGCAACGGGGCCCCGAAAGGACTCGGGGCGCCACAGCTTTTTGGTGCGTTTTCGGCTATTGTGTGGGGGTACATGCGTAAACAACCGACCCCTCTTGCCCAAGGCTATGTCCTGAAGGGCTACCGAATCGAAAAGACCCTCGGCGGAGGAGGCTTCAGCTCGGTCTATCTCGCGTCCGATCTCGCGTCCGGGGCCGAGGTGGTCATCAAGGAGTTCCTTCCGGTGACCCAGGCCTGGCGGACCCCGGACGGCCGGGTCGAGCCGCTCTCCGAGGAGACCGCGGGGCTTTTCGCCTCGGGCCTCAAACGGTTCTTCGACGAGGCCGCAGCACTCGCCAAGCTCCACCACCCTAACATCGTCCAGGTCACCAACTTCTTTCGCGCCCACAACACCGCCTACATGGTCATGCATTACGAAGTCGGCCGCGACCTGCGCTGGTACATCAAGCGTCACCCGGGGGGCTTGAGCGAGAAGTTCCTGCGCACCATGTTCCCGCCGCTGCTCATGGGCCTGGACGAACTTCACACCCGTGGGCTTTTGCACCTCGATATAAAGCCCGCCAACATCCTGCTGCGCCCGGGCGGCAACCCGCTGCTATTGGACTTCGGGGCCGCGCAAAGGACCCTGGAACGACCCGCCGGCCTGCGCACCCTGACCGCCGGATTCGCGCCCCTGGAGCAGCACACCAAGGGGCATATCGGTCCCTGGACCGACCTGTATGCGATCGGGGCCTCGATGTGGGCGTGCCTGAGCGGGCGCGCACCGCCACCGGCCACGGCGCGCGCCACCAAGGACACCTTCAAGGGGGCGCGCGGTCGCTATGGCCGCCGATATTCGGCACAGATCCTGGAGGCCATAGACTGGTGCATGCAGATGGACCAGCTGCAACGACCACAGAACGTCGGACAACTCTTGGCGTTTCTGAGCGAGACGCCGCGCCAGGAATCGGGCAATAGGGGTGATATCGGCCGGTGGTTCGACAGGTGGCCGTGGCCGCGACTGAAACGGTCGTAACGGCAGGCGCCGGCCCGGGGTATGGGGAGAGGGCGGGTATGAGATATGTCTGTACGCAAGGCTCGCGACAGGGTGGCCGCGCCTATAATGAGGACCGCGTGGCGATCGCCGAGCGCGATGCCGCCGTACTCATGGTCCTGGGAGATGGCCTCGGGGGACACAAGGGCGGCGCGCTGGCCTCGGCGACCTTGTGTGAGGTCGCGGTGCGCGCCTTCCGCGCGGTGCGCTCGGCACGCGTCCAAGACCCATCCAACTTCCTGGCCTTCGTCCTGTTCCAGGCCCATCAGACCCTGAAGGGGCTTGGCCGGCGCCTCGACCCGCCCATAGAACCGCGCACGACCGCAGTCCTGGCCCTCGTGCAAGACGGCTGCGCCTACTGGGCGCACGTCGGCGATAGCCGCCTCTACCACCTCCGCAATGATGCCACGATCAACCGCACCCATGACGACACCATGATCGAGACCTTTCGTGAACGCGGCATCCTAGACGAAGAGGAGTCGCGCGCGCATCCTGAGAAGAGCCGCCTGCTCGCCTGCCTGGGGGGCTGCGAGGAGCCGACCATCCACCTGGGCGCCGAGACCGCGCTCCATCCCGGCGACATGCTCCTGCTATGCAGCGACGGCGTATGGGAGGCGATGTCGGACCGCGAGATGGCCCGCGCGCTTGGCCATCCGGTGCTCGAAAACGGCCTCGCCGACCTCCTGCTGGCCGCCGAGAACCGTCGCCAGAAGGCCGCCGATAACATCAGCGCCGTGGCGCTCCGCTGGCAGGACCGCACAGGACGCCCCGCGGGACTTACCCCCCAGGCGCGGCAACTCACGGCGCGCGCCTTCTGGGAACAGGGACGCCGTCTCATCGTCGGTCGCAAACTGGAGGAGATGCGCGGCGCGGCCAAGAAGACCTCCCCGAAGGACTAGCCAACCGCATCAAACGACGGCGGCCCGCTGATGTCGATGCGTCCTTTTTGTTAAACTGGCGGCCGACACCCCCACGTTAAGGACATCCTCATGAGACCAAGCGGACGCGCCGCCGATGCGCTACGCCCCATCAAGATCACCCGTCAATTCACGCGCTACGCGGAAGGATCGGTGCTCATCGAGTTCGGTAACACGCGCGTCTTGTGCACAGCGAGCATAGACGAGAAGGTGCCGCCGTTTCTGAAAGGCCGCGGGCAAGGCTGGCTTACGGCCGAATACGGCATGCTGCCGCGCGCCACCGGCCAACGCACCCAGCGCGAGGCGGCGCGCGGCAAGCAGGACGGACGCACCGTGGAGATCCAGCGCCTCATCGGGCGCTCGCTGCGTGCCGCGCTCGACCTGAAGGCCCTGGGCGAACGCACGATCATGATCGACTGCGACGTCTTGCAGGCCGACGGGGGTACGCGCACGGCCTCGATCACCGGCGGTTACGTCGCGCTCGCCGACGCCATCCGCTTCCTTAAGTCCCATAAACTCCTGAAAGAAGACCCGTTGCGCCGTCAGGTGGCCTCGGTATCGGTCGGGATACATAACGGTACGCCGGTCGTCGACCTCGATTACGCCGAGGATTCGAACGCCGCGACCGACATGAACGTGGTCATGGACGATAGCGGCGGCTTCATCGAGCTCCAGGGGACCGCCGAGCGCGGCAGCTTCCGTTTCGAGGAGATGCTGGCCATGACCGAGCTTGCCCGAAAGGGCATCCAGGAATTGCTCGAGGCCCAGCGCCAGGCCTTGGCCGGTGAGCCGTGAAGATCTGCTGCGCCACCCACAATGCCGGCAAGATCCGCGAGCTCTCGGGGGCCTTGGCGGAACACGGTATCACCCTGATCGCGCAGGACGCCTTCGGCGTGGCGCCGCCCGTCGAGGATGGCCTCACCTTCGTGGAAAACGCCCTCATCAAGGCCCGCCATGCGGCGGCCGCGAGCGGGCTTCCGACGCTCGCCGATGATTCCGGGCTGGAGGTGGACGCCCTCGGCGGAGGTCCCGGCCTGCATTCGGCCCGGTTCGCCCATGCCGATGCCGACGACCGGCAAAACCGCGCGGCGCTGCTGGCGGCACTGGCCGGCGTACCGGAGAGCGGGCGCAGCGCACGCTTTTATTGCGTACTGGTCTACGTGCGCCATGCCCACGACCCCCGCCCGCTCATCGCCGACGGCCTGTGGGAAGGCCGCATCCTGACCGCCGAACGCGGCACCGGCGGCTTTGGCTACGACCCCCTGTTCTATGTGCCGACCCACGACTGTTCGGCAGCCGAGCTCGATGCGACCGAAAAGCAGGCGTTGAGTCATCGTGGACAGGCCTTGCGGGCCATGTCGCGGCTCCTTGGCGCCCACGCATGACCACCGGGTCCCTACCGCCGCTTAGCCTCTACATCCATATCCCATGGTGCGTGGCCAAGTGCCCCTATTGCGATTTCCATTCGCTGGCGCGGCGCGGGCCGCTTCCCGAGGGACCCTACATACGCGCCCTGCTCGACGATCTCGAACACAGTCGGGGGGGCTTGCCGGGGCGCGAGATCGGTACGATATTCTTCGGCGGGGGGACGCCCAGCCTGTTCTCGGGGTCGGCCATCGCCGAGATCCTGGAGGGGGTGAACCGGCGCATGGCGCTCGCCGCCGACTGTGAGATCACGCTCGAGGCCAACCCGGGCACCATCGACAGCAGCCGTTTTCGGGCCTTTCGCGAGGCCGGGGTGACACGCCTGTCGCTCGGTGTCCAAAGCCTCCACGACCCCTCCCTGCGCCGCCTCGGGCGCATCCATGACGCGCGCGAGGCCCATAACGCCATGGAGGCCGCCGCAGGCGCGGGCTTCCGGTCCTTCAACATCGACCTCATGTACGGCCTGCCGGATCAAACCGCGGCCCAGGCCCAGGCCGACGTTCGCGCGGTCCTGGCGGTGGACCCCCCGCACCTGTCGCTCTACGAGCTCACGATAGAGGCCCACACCGCGTTTGCCCACGACCCGCCGATACTGCCTTCGGAAGACGAGCGCATGGCCATCGAAGAGGCGGCAACGCAGACCGCAGGCAGCGCCGGATATGACCGTTACGAGGTGTCGGCCTACGCGCGCCCCGGATACCGCTGCGCGCATAACCTCAATTACTGGCGGTTTGGCGACTATCTGGGGATCGGCGCAGGCGCGCACAGCAAACTCACCGACGGACAAGGGGTGACACGCGTGGTACGGAATACCGATCCGGTCGGTTACATGGCAGGCCGTGATCGTATCGCCAGCCGGCGCCGGCTTGCACGCCGCGATATCGTCTTCGAGTTCCTCCTAAATGCCCTGCGCCTTAGCGAAGGATTCACGCAAGACGTGCTCCGGGACCGCACGGGATATGACTTCATGGACCTGGAATCCTTATGGGCGCCTGCCGTCGCCCGAGGCCTACTGGGGCGCGAGCACGACCGGATGTACGCCACGCCCCTGGGTCGGCGGTTTCTCGATGCGCTGCTCGCGGAGTTCCTCACCGCCACCGAAATCCTGCCCGCCGAGGCCTCATGATGCTGTGGATCAAGGCCTTCCATATCGTGTTCGTCATTACCTGGTTCGCGGGCCTCTTCTATCTCCCGCGCCTCTTCGTGTATCACAGCCTCACGGACGACGAGGCCGGGCAAGCGCGCTTTGTGGTCATGGAACGGAGGCTTTACCGGTTCACGACGCCGAGCGCGGTCCTGGCGGTGAGCCTTGGCCTGTGGCTGTGGCTGGGTTTTGGCTTTCGCGGCCTATGGATCGATATCAAGGTGGCGCTGGTGGCAGTGCTCGTCGCCTATTACGTCTACCTGGGGCACCTATGCCGGGAACTGGCCGCGGGACGCAAACGCAGCACCACCTTCTACCGCGTGATCAACGAGGTCCCGGTATTGATTCTGATCGCGATCGTGATCCTCGTGGTTGTCAAACCCCGCTTCTGACAGCGCGACGGCGCCCCGGGCACCACACGCGCGGGCGCCGCGCGGGACACATGAACCCCGCGCACGCAACCCTCCCCCTTTGTCCCGAAAGAGGTGGTAAACGGTGCCCATACGGACACGCGATGTCGCGGGGGTGGTATTGACATAACCGTGCCTCGGGAACCGGCGGAGGCCGACTGTCAACACGCGTTCGCGCGTATCGGTGCGGGCCCTCGAAACCGCTGATGGGTCTCGGTTGATGGCAAAAGATGAGAGCGAGGGCCCTCATCAAGGGGCGCTTGAACGGGTGCGTCAGGTGCCGCGCGGCATGTAATCGGCCACCTGGATGTCATAGGCGCCGACGGGGAGGACGCGGCGAATCTCCACGCCAGGCACGGTCTGTGCGCGGTCGGCGGCCAGATCCAGGACCGTCTCGGGCGGGAAGGCTGCGCCATTCGCGCGCCGTACCAGGGCCACCGTCGGCCGCAGATAGCGCTGGCGGTTGACAGCGATCACCACCCCCACGTCCCCCGTGGTCAATTCCACGATACTGCCCACGGGGTAGGTCCCCAGACACTGGATGAAGCGATCGACGAGCCCGCCGTGATACTCCTTGTTGCGCATGGCATAGAGTCGCCCCAGGGCCTCATAGGCGGATATGCCGGCATGATAGGCGCGATCGCTCGTGATGGCATCATAAGTGTCGACGATCGCCGCCATGAGCCCGAAAAGGCCGATGCGATCCCCGCTCAGGCCGCGGTTGTAGCCACCCCCCTGGTAGCGTTCGTGGTGATACCCTGCCACCTCCACGGCCGACAACGGGATATGGCGCGACGACTCGAGAATCTTCACGCCCTCGGGGACGTGACTCTTGACGATGGCAAACTCGTGATCGGTCAGACGCCCGGGCTTGTTCAGGATGGCATCGGGGATCTTGAGCTTACCGATGTCGTGGAGGAGCGCGCCGACACCGAGGATGTTGAGTTCCGGTACGGTCAACTCGAGATGGCGGCCGAAGGCCAGGGCTAATATGGCCACGCGGATACTATGCAAGGCCGTGTACTCGTCCTTGTTCCGCAGTTGCGTAAACCAGATCAAGGCATCGGGGTTGCGCACGACGCTATCGACCATGCCGGTGATGATCGTTCGCAGGCGCTGGCCATCGATATTGCGGCCGAGCCGCACGTCGTCTTGCATGCTATAGACGAGCGCGCGGGCGTCCGCCTCGAGCCTGCGCGCCTCCGCCATCTCGGCCTTCAAGGGGATCGGCTCGCCGTGAATCGAGGGGCCACGCCGCACCGCGGCCGTTGCCGCCAACACCTCCGCCTGGCGGGCATCGCCACCGGAAGCGGCCCCGGACGCGGCCCCCGCGGCGACCTGGCGCCGATCCTCGCCGCGCGCACCGCCCCCATCCTCGCGCTCCTGGACATAGACATGCCGGCAGAGGCGCTGGAGCGCGCGTAGCTGGGCATCGGTGCGGATCTCGAAACCCTGAAACATAAATGAAGTCTCGATCCAGGGACGATCGAGATCGATGACGTACATCCCCTTCTTCAGGTCCTGGACGTCGATTTGCTTAGCCATCCGCGATCACCCCCACGAAGCCACGCCGGCATCCCCATCCCTTGCCACCATGACACTCCGACAGCGCAAGGGTAACGCAAATTCAGGCGGCGCTCACACCACCCGGCGTGATACCTGGCTATTCTCAACGGGAGGCCACAAGCCCGGAACACCGATGGCGGTGTAGGAATACCCGGGCCACCTGTCGGATACCTCTCTGCACGACAGGCGCTATCGGATATCCCCGATCGGTGCCCCATTTGAGAATGGCTGGGTGATGCCTCGGCGTACGGGGCCATGGAAGGACGCGCAAGGCCGGCGCAATCGGTTACACTGAAAAAATCTGTAGCACGCGCGTCAAGGCTTCCATTAGAAGTTAATTGATTGCTAATATACAGACAGGGACGAGGTCCAATAAAGGAGTCGTAACATCATGAAGCGGTTGGCGGTCGCATTGGGAATGGTAGCCCTCTTTGTGGCCACGCACGCCGTCGCGCGCTCGTTCACGCTCGCCCAAGCCGTCGATTTCGCGCTCACGCACAATAGCATGGCGCGCCTTGCCAAGGCGCGGGGCGCGACCGCCCGGGCCGAGCTCCGACTGGCCCGCGATCAGGGCCTGCCCGAGGTCGGCGTCAGCTACGGTTATCTTTTCAGCAACAATCCGCTGGAGGCCTTGTCCGCGGAACTGGAGCGCCGCCAGGTGAGCGCCGCGGCATTCACGCCCAATACCCTGAACCAGCCCGGTATCACAAAACTCGGTACCACGACGCTGTCGCTGTCCTGGCCGCTTTACACAGGCGGCGCGATCCACGAGGCGCTACGGGCCGGGCGCTACGGGCGTAAAGCGGCGCAAGGCGCGGCGCGCCGCATCCGCCAAACCATCATGGCCCAGGTCATCCAGGCCTACGAGGGGGTGCTGGTGGCGCGCGCGGCCCTCACGGTCGCCCACAAGGCGGTGATGGCGGCCCGGCGCCATGCGCGCACCGCCCGCTACCTCTATGCGCGCGGGCGTATCGTACGTTCCGATGCCTTGAGCGCCGACGTCAATCTCGGGGCCAACGAAGGGATGCTGGCCGAGGCCCGGGGCAATGTCCGCATCGCCATGGACAACCTGGCAACGGCCATGGGTGCGCCTGCGGGCCTTGCCATCACCGTGCCGCACGTGCCGCTGCCGGTGGTGCCCATACCCCATCACGACCTTGCCACCTTTGACCGCCAGGCCCTCACGGACCGGCCCGACATCAAGTCCCTGCGCGCCGAGATCGCCGCCATGCGCGCCAGGGCTCAGGCAGCACGCGATCGTTCATCGTTTCAGGTGCGACTCACCGCCCAGTCGCAATGGTTCAGCGAGATCCCGAATCTGCGTCATAACGCCTGGACCGTCGGGGCCGTGATCAGCAAATCACTCTACGACGGGCACCGCAACCGTGACCGGGCGGACGTCCTCGAGCAGCAGGTCGCCGAGCTCGAAGCCCGGCTCGCCGGGCTGCGTGCACGCATCCGTAACCATGTGGCGCGCGCCTTCGATAACATGCGCACCGCCATGACCCAATATCGGATAGCGAACGCCAATGTCGTCCGTGCCCGGCAAGCGGTGGCTGTGACCCAGGTCCGCTATGGCGAGGGACGCACCATCCTCCTGTCCCTCCTGAACGCCGAACACGGTCTCGTGCAAGCCCGCGAGGCGCGTCTCACAGCCCTCTATGCCCTGGCCGCAAACCGCGCGGCCCTGGCGGCGGCATGCGGCAGCCTGTCACGCCGCACGCTGGCATCACTCGGGATCGCATCATGAGAGGCGTGCGCTCCTGGCCGCTTGCCGCGATGCTGCTCATCGCCGCCTGCGCGCATAAACCGCCACCGCCGGCGCCCCCGGCCGCGCGTCCGCCGGTAACGCGCGCCACCCTGCGCCTGCATACCCCCACGGACCTCGATGCCCAGGGCGATGTCGTGATCCCCAAGGATGCCATCACCCATCTGGGGGGTCTGCCGGGGGTATTCGTATTGAGTCCTCATGGACGCGCCCGCTTCCGCCTGATAAAGATCGGCACGACCAGCGCCCGCCTGGCGCAGGTCTTAAGCGGCCTGGATGGCCACGAGACCCTGGTCCTGCCCCCATTCCGCGGCGTCTATGACGGAAGCCCGATCCATCCGCCGACCACCACGAGAAGAGGACAACATGGCAGCCGTTGATCCGCCGCCGGACGAACCGCTCAACATCGCCGGACGGCTCACGCGCTATTTCATCGATAGCAAGATCACCATACTGATCGTGGTGGTGGCTATCCTTGCCGGCATCATCGCGCTACGCACCACGCCACGAACGGAAAATCCGCAGATCGTGGTGCCGGCCGCCAACATCATCGTCACAAAGCCCGGCGCCAGCCCTCGCGAGATCAAGAACCTCGTCGTCGACCCCTTGCAGGCGATACTGCGCGGCATGCGCGGTATCCACCACACCTATGGCCTCGCGTTGAACTCCATGGGCGTGGTCACGGTGAAGTTCCAGGTGGGGGAAAACCGGGTGGCCTCGCTCGTTCGGCTCTACAACAAGATCATGAGCAACATGAACCGGATGCCGCCGGGGACCGAGCAACCCGTGATCCAGCCGCTCGATGTAAACCAGGTCCCGATCGTGACCATATCGCTGTCGAGCGCCACTATGAGCGGCGTGCGCCTGCGGGCGATCGCGACCAATGTCCTTCATCACCTGCGGCGCGTGCCCGGCACCTCGCGTTCCTATCTGATCGGCGGCCAGCGGCGCCAGATCAACGTGGTCTTACACCCGCGCCTCATGCGCCACTATGACGTGACGCTCGATGATGTCCGCAGGGTGGTGCAGGCGACCAACGTCGAGATACCGTCCGGACACTTCACCAACCACAATCGTCGCGCCACCATCCATGCGGGCACCATGCTGCGCTCGGCACGCGATGTCGGCCAGGTCGTGGTTAGCCTCTACAACCACCGCCCGGTCTACTTGCACGACGTGGCGACCGTGACCGACGGCGCCGGGCGCATAAAGACCGTGCACGAGATCGGCTTCGGGCCGGCCTACTCGCACACGCGCCCGCACAACATCGAGGTGCCGGAGGTCACGATCGCGATCGCCAAGCGTGCCGGTACCAACGCCGTGGCGGTCGCCGACGCCGTGCTGCATAAGCTTCGCGCGCTGCAAGGCCCCGTCATCCCCAACGGTGTGCACGTCAACGTCACGCGTGACGATGGCGAGCGCGCCAATAGCGCCGTCAATACCCTCATCGAGCATCTGTTCATCGCAGTGGCAACGGTCGTGGTGCTGCTTGTCGTGTTCCTGGGTTGGCGCGCCGCCGCGATCGTCACGGTCACGATCCCGTTGATCCTGTTTGTGACACTGGCGGTGGACGATATGGGCGGTCAGACGATCAACCGTATCACGTTATTCGCCCTCATCCTGTCGCTCGGCCTGCTCGTGGATGACTCCATCGTCGTCATCGAAAACATATTCCGCCACTACGCGCGCGCCGGCGCCGATCGCGTGCGCGAGACGGTGCTTGCGGTCAACGAGATCGGCCGCCCCACAAACCTCGCGACACTCTCGGTCATCGTCGCCTTCCTGCCCATGCTCTATGTCACCGGCATGATGGGGCCGTACATGGCGCCGATCCCAAAGAACGTCCCGATCGCCATGATAACCTCGCTTTTCATTGCCTACACCGTGGCGCCGTGGGCGGCACGCATGTGGCTAAAGGGTCGCGGCGATGCGCTGCACGACCGGCCAGGCCTCCTGCAGAGGGGCTATGCGCGCGCCATGCGCGCCTTATTGTCGCGACCGTGGATGCGGCGCGGGTTCCTGTTCGCCATCATCCTCCTGTTTGCGGGCGTGCTGGCCATGCCGGTCTTGCGGATCGTGAACTTCAAGATGCTGCCACGCAATAACAACAACAGCTTCGATATCACGGTGCGCACGCGCGCGGGCAGCACCCTCGAAGACACCAATCGCGTCATCACGGCACTCGGAAACATCGTGCGCGCCAACCGCTACGTAACGACCTATGATCTGTCGACGGGCGCCATGGGGGCCATCAACTTCAGCGGCCTTCTGCGCGGCGAGACCCTGAAAAGGGGCCCGACCGTGGGCGAGGTCCAGGTACACCTCGTGCGCAAGAGCGAACGGCCGGTATCGTCGATCGCCATCGTGCGATCCCTGAGACCCGCGGTCGACCGGCTCATCGCGCGCACCGGGGCCATGATCAAGATCGTGCAACACCCGCCCGGCCCCCCGGTACGGGCGACGATCATGGCGGAGGTCTTCGGCCCGAACTACCACAAGGTGCAGGTGATCGCCAACGACCTGCGATACGGTCTCTTTGCCCATACCCCGCACCTCGCGGGGGTCGACAGCACCGTCCCTCACCCCTCGATGCAATACATCATCAAGGTCAATCGCAGGGAGGCGGCCCTCCACGGGGTGAGCGCTGCCCAGGTGACCCAGACCTTGAAGGGCTTCCTGTCTGGCATCAGCGACGGGACCGCGCACATCCCCCACGCCAAGGAGCCCGTCCCCATCCGGTTTCGAGTGCCGATCGCCGATCACGTCGGCCCAAACGACCTTGGCAAGCTGTTCGTGACCAACCCCGAAGGTCGCGAGATCCCGTTATCGGCCCTTGTGCGCGTCATCAAGCGACCGGCGCCCGAGCCCATATACCAAAAGGACGGCCGCGACGTCGAATACGTGACCGCGGGGATGAGCATGGGTAGCCCCGTGTATCCGGTGTTGCATATGTGGCAATACCTGAAACACCACACCGTAGACGGGGTGCACCTGACGCAGGACTTCATGAAGGATCCAAGCAGCCTTCACTACGGGCTGCGCTGGAGCGGCGAGATGCGCCTTACCCTGAATGTGTTTCGTGATCTGGGATCGGCCTTCGGGGTGGCGATCCTGCTCATCTACGTCATACTAGTGGGCTACTACCGGTCGTTCGTCATCCCGATCATCGTCATGGGTTCGATCCCGCTCACCATCATCGGGGTATTCCCGGGGCATGCCGTCCTCGGCCAATACTTCACGGCCACCTCCATGATCGGGGTCATCGCGCTCGCCGGCATCGTGGTGCGCAATTCGCTTCTTTTGATCGACTTCATCCTCGATTACCGGCGCGCCGGGCACGCCCTTACCGAGGCCGTGGTGCAGGCCGGGACGGTGCGTCTGCGCCCCATCATGCTGACTGCGCTCGCCATCATGCTCGGCACCGCCATCATGGTGATGGACCCGGTGTTCGGGGGACTCGCCATCTCGCTCATCTTCGGGACGCTCGCATCGACTGTGCTCACGCTCTTTGTGATACCACTCGGCTACTTCGCCTATGCCACCTTCTCGGAGCGTCGCGGCCAACCCCCGCAGATCCATTGATGGCCGGGCCTTGTGGTGGACTTGCGCGTCCTTGATCGACGCGCGGTTGCAGACCCGCTCGCCGAGACCCCTACCTATCGGTGATCGGCCAGCCCCGGTGGCGCCGGGCGCTCACGATCACGACGGTCGGGATCGTTGTCCGGTCACGCGGGCGCGCGCGATTCCCGTTGGGCGCCTGCGGCCTTGTCCGTGGCAACCACCCCCGCCGCATTCATTCCCACACCCTGGGTCGTGGAGGTGCGCGGGTATTGCGCCGATCCTGTGGCGAAATCGCCACGCTATCGGCGTCGGCATGGGCCTCTGCATGTACGCCAGGAAGGCGTCTTTTTGGGCTTCGCCGTCGCGTGGTATTTTTTTGGAATAGTCGGGACCGGCCATCCGCATCCCACGAGCGCTCGCGCCAGATGGCGACGACACGCCACCGACATGAAAAGGGGCAGGCCGCCCCACGCCGAGCCGGCCTGCCCTGAAGGGAACGCCTCACCAAAGAGACCATGAGGCGCGTATCCCATGCGTCCCTGCCCCTGCCTCTTAGAATGAATATACGATCTGCGCGGCCAGGACGTTGTTGCTCTTCTTGTAGCCTCCCGTCGCCGTATCCACAAACAGGGCGCCGTTGGCGCGATCGTAGCGGTACTCGAATTTTACGATCGTGTTCTTCACCGGATAGAGCAGAAGGTCGGCGGTGACCGCCTGGCGCACCGGGCCGTTGTTGACGCCGGGGGCCGCGGCAGATGTCGGCGCGAAGCCGTCGTAGTAGTCAGCCAAGGCCACATGGCCGCCGTTCTTCTTGTCGTTCAGGTAGTCGTAGCGCAAGGTCGCACCGACGAGCGGCGTGAAGCGGTAGTTGGCAAGCAGCGAGGTGCCATACCACATGGCGTTGCCGCCATTGGCCGCGGCGGCGGTCTGATGACCGAGGTCGAACTGCCAATTGAAGGTGGCGGCCCCCAGGGTATAGGTCCCGTCGAAGTCATTATAGATGCGCGTGGTCTCGACCCCGGGGTTCGTGAGCGTCGGGTTCTTGCCGATGGTCCCGTAGAGACCGAAGCTCAGGGCGCTGGACGGGGCGAGTGATACCCGGTACTCGAAGGTCGGGGCCTTGGTGGGCGCGGCGCTGCCGGTGTAGGCGGTATTCCAGGAGTTGCCGAGCAGGGTCTGGACGGTCAGTATTCCCGAGGTGTAGCTTGCGCCTGCGCCCGTGAAGTAGCCCGGCTCACTGAAATCGTAGAGCAGATTGTGGGTGATGGTGAGCATCTGCGGGGAGGTCTCGGACTCGTAGCCGTCCCATGCCGGGACCTGGCCGGCGATGAAGTCGACCTCCTTACTCACCGGCAGGGTCAGGACGGCAGCGTTGATGATGCTGTTGGCGGCATGAGCGGTAGCCGGACTTCCAAAGGTGCTGCCGTAGCCGCGCGTCGGCATGATCTGGATATCGATCGATCCGCCATTGCCGAACTTCTTGTTGAAGTCGAGATAGAGATCCCCGAATGTGCTGTGATAATAAGTGTATGGCGAGTTGCGGTC
>JAPTWT010000023.1 GCA_028064935.1 Gammaproteobacteria bacterium
GGCGGACAGCAGGCCGGCGCCCCGGGGCTTACGGTCGGGGATGAGGCCCTTCGGCTCCTCGCGGCGCAGCCCGTGCGCAATATGGCGCCGGAACACCGCGCGCGGCTCATTCAGGGGGCTATCGATGGACTGGCGGCGCTCGCGCCGAGTTTTAACGCGTTGGCCGAGCGCCGTGCCGAAGACGTCCTTTCCGACCACAAGCGGGTGCGGGCGGCGGCCGATGCCCGCGGCTGGCGCTATGACGTGCGCGCGGCACTCCCCGTCGACATCATTGGGGTCTACGTGCTGTTACCGGCCGTCCAGGTCTAAGGGCCCCACATGAAAGTGTCCTCACCGTTCGTTGCCCTCACCCTTGAGGGCGGGCTCTTCCCGGCGGAGTTCTTGAACAAGGTCGCCCACTTCAAGGCGAAACACCAACGGCCCGAGGACTATCGGCTGGCCCGCGGGCTCCAGGTGCGCGAGGAAATTGAACGGGCCTGGCGTATCGCGCAGGCCGAATGGCGGGCGTACCGGGACACCCGCCGGCGCGTCGATATCGCGGCGCCGACGCTGGCCCAGGACTGGCTGGCACGCCTTCTGAAGGCGGTCCTGGGGTACGAGGATATCGCGCGCTGCGAGCCGTGCCCGGCGGGTGGACGCGCCTTTGCGCTGTCGCACACCGCGGAACAGGGGCGCATTCCACTGCTGTTGGTGGCCCCGTCGTTTGCGCTCGACAAAGGGGCGCCCGAGTTCGGCGAAGTCATCACGGAGACGGCGCATACGACCCGGCGCCGCTCGCCCCACGCCCTATTACAGGAATATCTCAACGCCGCCGAGGGGCCCGCGTGGGGGCTTGTCGGCAATGGCGATACGCTGCGCTTGGTGCGCGAGAACCCGAGCCTCACGCGGCCGGCCTACATCGAGGCTGACCTCGCGACAATGTTCGAGGAGGAGATTTTTGCGGATTTTGCGGTCTTCTGGCTGTTGTTCCACGCTAGCCGTGTGACCGGGGGCACCCATTCGGTCCTGGAGTCATGGCGCGAGGCGGCGCACGAAACCGGCGTGCGTGCGCTCGCGGACTTGCGCGCGGGTGTCATCGCGGCCTTGCGGCAGCTCGGCACGGGCTTGGTTGCGCACCCGGAGAACGCCGCACTGCGGGCGCGGCTCGAGACCGGGGTGCTCTCGTTGGATGCCTTCTTTCAGCAGCTGCTGCGTCTCGCCTATCGCCTGATTTTTCTGTTGACCGCCGAGGACCGGGAGCTCTTGCATGCGCCGGATTCGGAGGGCGAGGCGCGTGCCCTCTATCACGCCGGTTACAGCGCCTCACGGCTGCGGGAGCGCGCGCTCCGCTCCCGGTTCCATGATGCGTACGGAGACCTGTGGGAGACCGTGCGCATTGTCTTTGAGGGGCTTGGGACGGGTTGCGCACCGTTGGCGCTGCCGGCCCTGGGCGGGCTTTTTCGGGCCGACCAGTGCCCGGATGTCATGGAGGCGCGGCTTGCCAATCGGCACCTTCTGGGCGCCGTGCGGGCGCTCGCCTATTTTGTGACGGGGGAGACGCTCTCGCGCGTGAATTTCCGCGACCAGGATAGCGAGGAGCTCGGGAGCGTCTATGAATCGTTGTTGGAGCTACACCCCCGCTTGTACGGTGCGGGCACCCTGTTGCGCTTCGGGTTTTTGGGGGCCGACAACGGCGACGCTCAGGACGCTGCGGTCCGCGAAGATGCAGCAGTGCGCGGCTCGGAGCGCAAACGTTCCGGGAGCTATTATACGCCGGACAGTCTGGTGCAGGAGCTCATCAAAAGTGCCCTCGAACCCGTCATCGCACGGACCCTCGCGGACCATCCAGGGGACCCGCGAGGGGCCCTCTTGCAGCTGAAGGTCTGTGACCCCGCGTGCGGGAGCGGGCACTTTCTGCTCGCCGCCGCGCGCCGCTTGGCGCATGAGGTGGCGCGCGTGGAGGCGATAACCGATGCGCCAGACGAGGTTGTGCGTCGCCATGCGCTGCGCGAAGTCGTGGCGCACTGCATTTACGGCGTGGATAAAAACCCCTTAGCTGTGGAGCTCTGCAAGACCGCGCTCTGGTTGGAGGCGCTGGAACCCGGGCGCCCTCTGGGTTTTCTCGACCATCATATCCGTTGCGGTGATGCCTTGGTGGGTGTCGTCGACGGCAATCTCCCGGAGGCCGGTGTTCCGCCAAGTGCCTATAAGCCACTTACGGGCGACGACAAGGAGGTCTGCCAGCGCCTTGCGCGCGAAAATCGCGAGACCCTCAAGGCTCTTCAGAAGCAACGCGAGCGCCTCGCACTCTACGAGGCGTTGCCCGGGTATAGCGCTCCGCATGAGTCGGCGTTCGAGACCCTGCCCGAGGAGGACTTGCGTCAGGTCGAGGCCAAGGCTATAGCCTGGGAGGAGGCCGAGCGCCGGTCGCACGACAGTGCTGCCTGGAGGTTGTCCGACCTTTTTGTCGCGGCGTTTTTTACCCCCAAGACACAGGGGCGCGCCGACTTGTGTCCCACCACACGCGACCTCCACCGCGTCATGCAGGGCGTACCGGCCCATGCCGGTGTGTTGGAGGCAGCCCGCGATGTGGCGGAGGCGGTGCAGGCCTTCCATTGGCCGTGGGCTTTCCCCGAGGTCTTCGCGCAGGGCGGGTTTGATGTGGTGCTCGGCAATCCTCCGTGGGAGCGCGTCAAGCTCCAGGAGGAGGAGTTTTTTGCAAGCCGCAGCGAGCGTATCGCGCAGGCGTCCAACAAAGCCGAACGCACGCGCCTCATTGCCGCTTTAGAGACTGGCGATACCTCCGACCAGGCACTGTATCGGGAATTTCACGCAGCCCGGTATGCCGCGGAGGCGGCCAGCCAGTTTGTGCATAGCAGCGGCCGCTATCCGCTGACGGGTGTGGGTGACGTGAACACTTATGCGCTCTTTGCCGAGACCTTTACACATCTTGTGAAGCCCGACGGGCGGGCCGGTTTTATCGTGCCTTCCGGGATTGCCGCAGACTATTCCACCAAGGCCTTTTTCGAGGCCGTTTCCACGGATGGACGGCTTGCGAGCCTGTTCGATTTTGAGAATCGTAAGCAGCTGTTTCCAAGCGTGGACAGCCGGCAAAAGTTCTGCCTGATGACGCTGGGTCAGGGTATTGCCCAGGCGGAGTTCGTTTTTTTCGCGACCGATGTCGCGCAGCTTTCTGACACCCGTCGGCGTTTCACGCTTTCGCCTGACGATATTCTGCGCATAAACCCGAACACCAAGACCGCACCGGTGTTCCGGTCGGAGAGGGATGCGGAGCTCACCAAGGCCATCTACCGGCGCGTGCCGGTGCTCGTGCGCG
>JAPTWT010000010.1 GCA_028064935.1 Gammaproteobacteria bacterium
ATGGCTTTACCGCCGACCAGCTCCCAGTCTTGAACGCCTTGGCGAATGCTTTTGCGGTTTGTGACGGTTGGCATTCGTCTCTGCCCGGGCCAACTTTCCCGAACCGGCTTTTTGCCATGGGGGCATCCTCAGGTGGCCTGGACCATAGCCCATCAACTGGGGAACTGCTCACTTGGGAGGGGCTCGATGGCTTCACATTCCCTCATGGCTCAATCTTCGATGCGCTTAAGGCGCGCTACGGAGATGAGGCATGGCGGATCTATGCCGGCAGCGACTTTCCGCTGGTTTCAGCGCTGAATGGCATCAACATATTCGATGTGCATTCCATTGATAATATGGGAAATGACCTGAATTCGGGCGCATACCCTTACCGCCTGACCTGGATCGAGCCGGATTATGGCGACATGGTCTCCGGTACATTTAAGGGCGGATCCTCGCAGCATCCCATGGATAATGTTGCTGGTGGAGAAAAATTGATCAAGGAGGTCTATGAGACCATTCGGGGTTCGCAGCTATGGGAGTCTAGCCTTCTGATCGTGACCTGGGATGAGCATGGTGGATTCTATGATCACGTGCGACCAGGGAGTGCTGTGGCTCCTGGGGACACGAAACAGGGGTCCAAATACAATAAATACGGATTTAACTTTACCCGGCTCGGCGTCCGTGTGCCCGCTGTGGTGATCTCTCCCTATATTCCCGCTGGCACCATTGATCATCGAGCGTATGATCACAGTTCCATCCCGCGGACCGTGGAAAAAGTCTTCGGTTTGCAGCCTCTGACAAAACGTGATAGCGCGGCCACCCCAGTCAACGCCCTCCTGACCCTCCCTGAGGCCAGGCGGGATACACCGGAAATCCTGCCTTCCCACATTCCACCCACCCAACCGACCGCAACGGTGCAACCAGGAAGCGATTCGGTCGATAGTGGGAACCTGCCGTTATTTCTTCACATCGCCATGCGTCACGAACTTGCGCTTTCTCATCCCGGACAACGGATGGCGGTGCTGAATCGAGCACAATCGGTGAAAACGAGGGCGCAAGCGGCACAGTACCTTGCCGAGATCACTGATCGGGTAGCTGAAGCCAAGTCGCGTAGCCGCAGTTAGGTGGTGCGTCGACAAGAGCCTTCGGGGGTATCGTTGATGATATGTAATGTTGCGATCATGTACCACGTGAGCGGACTGTCATTCAAATGGCAGTGCTTACGTCCATTTCCCATCTGAGAAAGACAAATGAATGAGCAGAGCGATGCGTCGGCCGGGACGCCAATGACATAAACTTCTCCTTCGGCGCCCAGATACTGTGGTAATGGGGAGAGTTTCATTGCCATCAGGCTTACACGGGATATTTTCTATGGTATCGAGACAAAATCATGGCATTAACGGAATCAGCGATGCTGCGGCAAGTGAAAGCGGAGCAGGTGCCGCCTCGCTCGCCGGTTACGAGTACCAGATTGACGTTTCGGTCTGGCTGGCGCTCGACCTAGTCCTCGTTTCGCGGCTGGCCGAGGACCTCATTCTGGAGCCCGCAACTCAGGAAGACTTGGAGGCCACGCTTACCGATTCCGAGCCTGGGCAGGTCGTCAGTCAATTGCCGATGCGGGGTTATACACTCATCGTGCAGGCAAAGCGTCGCGGAGGCGATGCGTGGACGCCAACAACGCTCAAGACACTGCTCGAGCACGGTAGTGACAGGCGAGTCTCGGCCGCGAAGCGGCTCGAGGACGTCGATTGCCGCTATTTGCTCGTGACCAGCGCGGGCGTCAACGGTGACGCGCAAAAACTTACCCGGCGGCGAGCAGGGACGTGGCCTAATCCCGAAGCAATGCCGAGAGTTATTGCTCAAGGTATTGATCATGACATCTCCGGCCGCATCGCGGTCATTGCGAACCAAGACGATGAACGCCTACGTGAGGATATCAATCGCCTACTCACAGAGGGGTGCCGCGTTCCCAATGCGCGGCTGGATGTGTGCCGCACCAAGCTGCGCGAGGACGCACGCACTAGGATCGCGGGAGCGGGAGGAGGGAGATGGACGCGCGAAGAACTCCAAGAGGTCATCCGGCTGCACGAAGGTTATCTCGCGAGCGCCCCCGAGCTCGAACATTATGTTCACCCCAACAATTGGGGCGATCTGCGCACCGCAATTGCCATGAGATCAGCAGCGATTATCATCGGCCAATCAGGCACGGGCAAGACGCTCGCGACCAAGATGCTGTACGACGAGTTACGCAAGGAAATGCCTGGCCTCACGCGTGTACCAATCCGACTCGGACCTTCCCAATTGCGCGACGACACGACACCACCACCAGTTTTCTATGACATCGAAGATCCTTGGGGACGGTTCGACTTCGACCCGAACAGCCGCCCATGGAATGATCAGTTGGGAGATTCTCTCGCCGCCGCTCGGCCCGACCGGATTATCATCGCGACATCGAGGCTCGATGTCGCGCAGACGTCAAGCGCTCTCGGAACTGTTAAGCCCTGGACCGTCGGACTCGAGGCCGAGAATTACGGGAAAGCCGAGCGACAACGTCTCTATCGCAGCCGGATTGACAGTCTGCCTCGCCAATTGCAGGATCTTGCCTGCGGCTCTGAAAGCCAGGTGCTCGACAAGCTCGCGACGCCGCTTGAGATCCAGAAATTTTTCGATGCGTTGCGCACGCAGGATCGAGACGGACTCAAAAATCCACCTAGCTTTGTGGCGGCAGCCATTGATTGCGCGCATCAGAATTCGATTGAGCAGACGGTCATCGAGCAGATCGAGAAGCGCGATGACGTCCGTGCGGCGGCTATCGTGTGGGCCTTGCTTGCCGCGAATCAGAAGGTGACTCGTTCACTCCTCCGCGAGATTGAGGATGGTCTCGCCGACATGGATGAAGCGATGGTGAAGGGGGTGTCGCCGCTTGTCGATTTTTTCGTCGCAGCGCGCAACCTGCGCCAGAGCGACGGTGGGATCGTTACCTATTACCATCCGCGCGTCGAAGCCGGTATTACACGAACGCTCGAAAAGCATCGGCAGATCGCCCGCCTGACGCTGCGCACGCTGATCGATCTCCTCGTTTCTGACTTGGGGCCTGGCGTGGATTGGGGGGCGGGCGCTGCCGCGCGCATGCTTGCGCGTGCCGGCGAATGCCTCCGAGTAAAGCCAAATGATGGCGCGACTGCCAAGATCGATGCCTGGCTGGAGAGAGCTATAGTCAAATCTGGTGTATGAGCATTTTCTGACATAGATCAGGCGGCGGTCTGTTGATCATCCGGCAGGGTGAGGTTAGCCGGTAAGCCATCGATAAATTTCACCCCTGCAAAAAGCT
>JAPTWT010000016.1 GCA_028064935.1 Gammaproteobacteria bacterium
GCCGAGGCCTCGAAGTCCGACGCCAAACCCGTCGGCGGTCCCATGCCCGACGCCACGCGCAGCATGCTCAACCTCGTCAAGACCATCCGCAAAAAGCACAAAGACCTCCCCGCGCCATCCGCCCACGATTTTAAAACCGTTCGTGAATGGCTTGACACTCATTCACGGACGGAACTTGGTTTCGAGGCCAAGGTGCTCGCACCGCAAGCCGTCCGCCTTCAGGCTATCGCCAGGGAGACGGCTCAAGCGTATCTCGAATTGTCGCAAGACGAGCGCGACAAAACTCTGGTGCTGGCGGCCACAAATGAGATGAGGCGGGCCATCAATGAGAAGGTCAAAGCCGGTTTGCAAGAACAGGTGCCGGAAGGCGCCGACGTTGTACCCGTGACAGTCACGGCACTGGATAAAGCGCAATGCACCCGTGCGGAATTGCGGGAGGCGATCAATTACCGGAAAGACATGATCATGCGCGTGCCGGAGGGGCGCGGACGTGCCCGTAAAATTGTCGATTGGACCATTACGGCGTCCGATCCGAGCAGAAACACAATCACGGCGCGCAACGCTGAAGGCGAGGAAAAGGTCTTTAAGCCGCGCGACCTGAACCCGAAAGAGTGCGGCCTTTATACGCCTCGCAAACTCGACCTCGCGATTGGCGACCGGGTGGTGTTCACAGAGAACAATCGCGATAACGGTTTCCAGAACAATGAAACTGGTACGGTGACAGTTGCGGAAGGCGGCAAGGTCGAGATCCGAAAGGACGGCGGCAAGACCGTTACCCTCGATACTGACAAAACCCACACGCTCGACCACGGTTGGGCCGTGACGGTTCATCGTAGTCAAGGTCGGACGGTCGATCGCGCGCTCGTGGCGGGCATGGCCTCAAAAATGGCGACGGCTATGCTGGCGTATGTGGCATGCACGCGCGAAAGATTCCACCTGCGCATCTTCACTGACCATGTCAAGAGTTTGCAGAAATCGTGGGCCCGTGTCGCCGAACGGGAAACCGCCAAGGCCGCTGTTGAGAAGGCCGCCATGGCGCAGGAGACCGCGCCCCTTGAAGCCGCCCGGAAGGCCGCCCTGGCCAAGGTAAGAGAGGCCGGTGACGACGGCGCAGATAGCGGCGACACGGACACAGGCACTGGTGGTGGGGCTGGGCAGGGTGACAAAACAGAGACTCCGGAGCCCGAAAAGCCCGAAGACGAGGCACACAAACCCCCGCCGGCGCCCCCGCCGCCGGTGCCTGAGAAAGAGCGGGAGCGGGAATTGGGCGATTCGTATAGTTGGTGACGAATTTCCAACCTGGGGCATTAGTGATGGTACACAAAACGAGGAGGTAGTGATCATGTCTGACTTTGATTATTGGGAAGATTTGCCAAGTTTTTGCGGTCCGCGCATCAGCCCGAGCTTGCGCATCCGTCGCCTCGTCGACGAGCAAAACCGCATCGACGAACAGGCGCGGCGCGAAGAGATTGCGCGATGGGTTATTGCATGGCGCGAGGCATGCAATGCCGCAGGCGGCAATCCGCAACCCAGGGCGATGGCGGTCGTTCGGAAGGCGCGCACGGATGCATATATAGATCAGATGATCGCTACGTATGGGGCGGCACGATGCGCAGGTTTGGGGATACGTCGGGAGGACCAAAAATGGCTACCGTAAACATGGTTAACCTGAAACAGGCGCGAAAGGAAAGGGTTGCTATGGAGCGTCACGCGGCGGCGCTGTTTCGGGCGCTACTGAAGGCTGAACGGGGCCGGTCAGGCCCTCTCATGCCTCCACGGGAGCGGCAGGCCTTAGCTAAGCGCGTCGCCGTGATCGACGCGGAGATCCGGAAGATTCGCCGGGCCCTTCGCAAAATCGGGGCGGGCCAGTGATGGGCACCCCGGCGCGCGCCATCGATGCCGTAGACCACGACGCGATGAACCTTGCCGCGTCGCGGTTCTACAGGCATATCCGTAGGTGCGGGCAATGCCGTCTGTTAGACGAACGCTTGTGTCGGACCGGGCGGCAATTGCGGGAAGAGAAGTACCGTGCGGTTGCACAAAAATGGAGGCGATGAGACATGGGTGACAACGATCAAAACGTATCATCTGGGTCGGACATCAACTGGTCTAGTTCGGAGCGCCCCGTTGTTTCCGGTTTGTTCGCCATTATTGGGGGCGTAGCCGGTTATGTTGCGGGGCTGGAGGGACTGTTATGGTGGGTCGGGAGCCCCCTCACGCCGTTGCGTGAGGTCCCCGGCTGGGTCTATCACATCATCCGCACATACGGGGTTGTGCCGCACGTTGTCGGCGGCTGGGTGCCTACCGCTCTGGCGGTGGTGCTAGGTGCTGGGTGCGGGGTTGGTGGGTGGATCCTCGCGACACGGAGCAACATCAGGCACATTCGAGGCCTCCAGATTCACACGAGCGCGCGACGCGCGGCCCGCACGTTCCGCCCGTTCCAGGGCAAACTGAAAGGTGTCCCTATACATCCGGCCGTCAATATCGGCGAGCACCAGGAGTGTCGACATATTTTCGTGTTAGGCGGCGCCGGGGCCGGGAAAACGACAATTCTTTGGCCCCTGCTGCGCGCAATCATCGCGCGCGGCGACAAGGCTCTCCTGCTCGATTTTAAAGGTGATTTTACCAAAGGCTTGCCACCCCCGTTTTGCCTTCTAAGCCCCGCCGATGCACGGTCGGCGCGTTGGCTTATCGGGCGAGATATTCGCACGAGACTGGACGCAATGGCATTCGCTGAGACGCTGATCCCGTTGCCTACCGGCGGGGATCTGATATGGGCGCGCGGCGCGCGCGGGTTGCTGATCGCATTGGTTGCGCACCTACAGACCACAAATGGGCCGAATTGGGGGTTCAGCGATCTTGCACAACTCGCGGGCCAAGTCTTATTAGATTACAAGCTGTTGGTGTCGATCGTTGTGCGCGAGCACCCACCTGCTAAAGGGTTTCTGATGGGCGAGGACTCCCGGACAACTCAAAGTTTTCTGGCAGAATTGAGTGGCGCCCTAGGACACGCTATCGAGATGGGCGTCGCCGACCATACGATCCTTAAGAAAAAGAAGGTCACAAACTGGTCGATCCGGGATTGGCTCTCCCCGGACTCGAAGCTCCCGCGTGTCGCGGTGATCGGCTGGGACACAGATTCCACGGAACTGTCGCAGGCGTGGTCGGCGACACTCATTGAGCAGATGGTTAGGCAAATAGGCAGGATGCCAGACGTGCCGCCTGACAAGAGACGTATCTGGCTCTTTTTGGATGAGGTCGCACAAGCCGGAAAGATCCCGTCCATTACAAATGCACTGGTCA
>JAPTWT010000125.1 GCA_028064935.1 Gammaproteobacteria bacterium
CAGCATGGGTGCTAATGGTCTGGAGGCGAATCATATCCTCTTGTACCTCGCCCCTGGCGAATGACGGCTACCGCTGCCCGGTCGCGGTTGAGCTCTGAGCCCTGATGGTCGACAGCAGACTGATTGCAGACATTCAACATCAGAAAGCCAATGATATCATCCGACCCATTGCCGCCGGTCGACCTGTCAGAGCTTCAACGGCAGGTATCAAGGTCTCATACAGCACTACTACCAGATGACAGCAGTTCGGCCACAGTGCTGTCATTGGGCATATTTGTCGCAACGGCCGCAAGGCAGCCAGATGCTAACATCGACTGCTCCGAGCTTCATCGGAGTCCGAGTTAGGGTGCGGCTCTGGACAACTATGCAGCCTTGTTGCGTGTCATCGGGCAGAACCTAAAATCCTAGAGCGAAAAGCTGAATTGCGCGGCAATCGCCAATGCCTGCGCCATTCCGAGAAACGCCTTCTACGACTAGTGAAGTCGAGGCGAAATTGACCTACAAAGCCGATTATCTGATCAGTCTTCAAATATGGGCTGCATTGGATCCGCCCGTAAACTGATGTGATCAGCTTGCCATTTTAGGAGTCTCTGAGACATGGCATAGGTGATCGCCTCGTCGGACAGCACCTCGACATCGACCAATTCAATCCATCGCCATTGCCCTGTGACCTTGCATTGCTTCGCAAACTCGCCCTTGATCTGCGCGGCTGAGCCCTCAGCCGCCTGTTGTGCTGCAGCGGGATCATGCTGAGTGGAATACACCACAACGATGTGAAGCTCGTAGGGGTCATCAGCCCCTGAATGGGGCATTTCTCGATGACCATCGACCTCAAAGAAGAGGGCGCTGATGTGGGATCCCGTGCTCCTGAGTAGCTTTCCCAGTCGTTCAGCAAGCTTGGTCTCGTCCTTCAAACGCCGGTCAAATTCATCGGGGAAAGCAGCCCGTCTGTACCGTGCCGCTAGCCACATTTGCAAGATCCGCAATTCCTCGGGTTTCAGCCTCACGCTGGGCTCTGGCACATGACCAGCCAGCCCAGACGTCGCATCGCTCGCGAGTTTGTCCACCAAGCGCTTGCCTGTGGCATCGAGCTCCACGGTGACCTGACGTGTGCCAGCGGTGCAGGGCAGATGCAATCGGCGCAGGTTTTTTGTGTTGGTGTACGTGCCATTGGCCTCGGCAACAACCCGGCCCACTATGACTTCAACTACCGGTTCGCCTTCTGGGCTTTGCGCCAGATCGCAGTCATGCGAAATTACGACTACAGCCAATTCCCCGGCGGGCTCTAGCGGCAAAAACCCTAAGGCCTGCGTAGAGTCCGCGCTGAGCCAAAGCCCTTGGCGCCATGGCGTGTCGCGCGTCCAATCGGTCATCCTGGACCCAGCCTCAAAATTGTTCGTTCAAAAAGGGCAGACCAAGTTCGTCGGTATCGACTGGTTGACGTTTCTGGTCCGCCACGCGAGCTTTGAACCCTTCGCGCTGGGCTGATTCATGGTGCAACATCTCCACGAGCGCCAAGGCCGCTTGGGCCGCGGAATCGCCTTGCCGGACCCGATCGAACAAGGTCCCGCCACCGAGCAAAGGACGGCGCAACGCGTGGCTCTGGCCAGCCAGACCATCCTCTTGCAGCACATCGGCGGCGGCGGCAATATCCTCCAGCCGAGCGGCGTTCTCAGGGGCAATCGGCTGCCCTGCTTGCCAGTTGTAGACCGTTTGCCGGGCAACACCGAACAGCGTGGCCAGTTCTGTGACGGAGGGTTTGAACACCTCGCGGATTTGCGCCAGGCATTGAGCCGTTGTCCGCGTGTTGCGCCGGGCACTGCCATGTTGAGAACCGATGATCGGCAGCGGTTGATAGTCCGCAAGAATCTTGGGATCGACATGCTGAACGAGTGCCCCCATGCCTGTGGCCAGAGCCAACGCAGCGACCAGCACCGCCACGGGGCGAGCCTTGTCATGCTGAGGCACAGGCACGCCCTTAAGTTCAGGCCATGTCCCAGCCGGATCCGCAATGTAATTCGAGGCCATAATCGTCACAGATTGCCCTCCTTCCACATGTGGCGTGCATGGTCCGTCACCGATGCACGGAACACTTGATCAATCCCATCGTGCAGGCTTTGCAGGCGGATGGCAATTTTTGCAAGGTCGAAAACTTCACGCTGTGCGTAAGAACCATCCGTATCGAGCACGGCGTGCGGGCCAACAAAGCCAACGAGTTTTTGGGGTAGCGTGAGACCTTCAAGGACCAGTTCGGGCGGGAGTCCAACTGGGCCATTCTGCACCATCGACCGGCACAGGAAATTACCGACTTCTGGCTGCATCCGCATCGTTTGGGTCATCGAGTACAAAAACATGGATTCCGGCATACGCACAGGCAATCCGTGCAGTTCGGGAGCGAGGTAACTGTTCACCACTTCGCCATCCTTCGGCACCACAGCGTCCAAATACCGCAGGCTGAGCCTGTCGATGAAGCTCAAGCCCCCAACCGCCTCATGGACTGACCGCAGGCCTTGCAGGAAAATCGCCGAGAACAGATCGTACGTCTCGTACGCTGTTGTGTAGTACGACAGCGCATTGGGCAACAGCACAAAACCGCTGGTGCCTGACATGTCGGAAAAAATGTATCGGAGCACTTGTTGCGCTGGCGGTCGCGGAGGCTGTGCTAGCTCGGCTCCGGGAGGTGAAATCTCAATATGAACCTGTAGCACCGGGCTGACTTTGTAGTCTGTAAAGCCCGCTTGGCGCATGGCGTCCCCGATGCCTTGCAGGTAAGCATCCACGCTCGGCAACATGTTGTACTGCGCCTGAGCAATGGTGAAGTACACCGGTGCGTCATTCATCTTGGCACCCATGGCAATCTCTCATTGGTTGACATTGATTTGACAGTCTAGTCCCAATTTACTGGACACTCAATGGACAAATCATTCAAAGCCTGTGAGCAACGTGCCGAAAGGGTGCGCCATTCCTTAGCCTGCCCCACTGAATTATGCCACATTAGCACTATGAGTCACGGATCGCTCAGGGTCGGTTGTGCGAGTTCGCAACCGTAGGAATCTGACGTTCAACAGCCCGAAAACAGCGAATGTCAGCATCGGGCTGCCTTGCGGACGTTGCGACGAAGATGCCCCAATGACAGCACTGGCCGAATTGTGTGCATTGGCCCAATGGCCGGTCTCGCTGCATACTTGCCATCGGAAAGCTCACCCGGAGGCAGAGAATCCGCGAGACGCCAGGATGTTATTTTTTGTCGGGGAAAGCCGTTAGGCAATCGCGCTATAACGATCCAGGATGAAACATTAAT
>JAPTWT010000080.1 GCA_028064935.1 Gammaproteobacteria bacterium
GGTCAGCACGACGGTGCGGGCGCGCATGACGAGGCCCATCTGGGTGACGACCCCCGCGACCGCGCGCCCCTCGACCACGAGATCGTCGACCGCCTGCTGGAAGATGTGGAGGTTCGGCTGGTGCTCGAGGACGCGACGCACAGCGGCCTTGTAGAGTACCCGGTCGGCCTGCACGCGCGTGGCGCGCACCGCCGGGCCCTTGCGTGCGTTCAGGGTGCGGCACTGGATGGCGGCGGCATCGGCGCAGTACCCCATGGCGCCGCCCAGGGCATCGATCTCACGCACCAGATGCCCCTTGCCGATCCCGCCGATCGCCGGGTTGCAGGACATCTGGCCCAGGGTCTCGATGTTGTGCGTCAGCAACAGGGTCTTGCGCCCCATGCGTGCCGCGGCGAGCGCGGCCTCCGTACCGGCATGGCCGCCGCCCACCACAATGACCTCGTAATGTTCCTCGTGCTCCATGCCGCAGACCTCCCGCGAAGAGGCGATGATAACATGAGCGCGGATCGGTCTTCGGGCGAGAGGTCGCGGCCCGCGGCGACGTCGCGCCTACACACCCCCGTTCAGTATAGAAAACGCTGCCAGAGCGGCACAAAGGCCATCTCCGGGGTATTGCCGCCGCCTCCGAAGTTGGTGGCATTGGACACCCCGGGGGCGTACCGGATCTTCAGGTTGCCATTGATGTCATTGGTGCTCGAGTTATTCCCGAGCGTCGAGGTGGAGGTATTGTTGGTGTTGGCGGTGTCGATCATGCCGGTAATGGTCCCGGTGCCACGGGCCGTCAACGATTCGCCGGCCGCGACCACGCCAGTCAGGTCCGAATTGCCCTCGAGGGTCACAGCGCCCCCGGTGATGATGCCGCTTGTGGCATCCGACCCGCAACTCGCGGCGCTACCGGTCGTGGTCCCACCACTCGTGCAGAGATAGCCCGTGACCGTGCCGCTCGGCTGGGTGGTATCACTGGCCGCGGTCTCGGTCGTGGCATTGATGGCGGGGATCGCCGTGGATGCCGCCCCGGCGACATAGACCGTCCCGCCGCCGCTATAGGGATAGTCGACGGTGCCGCCGCTCAGCAGCACGGCGTTGGCCACCGGCCCCGTACCCTCCCCGGGGCTCGTGGTGTTGACGCCGTCGGGACACACGTTCACCGGAATGACCGCTTGGTTGCAGACATTGGGCATCTGCCCGTAGGCGACGATATCGTTCAAGGTCTTGACATCGACGTTGCCGGTCGCCACCAAAGTGGCGTAGCCGGGCGTGCCCGACGTGCTGTCGCCGATCACGCCGCTTGCGACGGTAAGGTCGCCATAAAAGAACAGCACCGCGGGGTTCGGGGTGCCTTTGATCTCCCACTGGCCGTTGTTGTCCGTCGGGGGTGCGATGCAACCGGTACCGCCGCTTGCGCACAGGGCCGTCGAGCTCGTCGGGAAGGAGGCGAACGAGGTCGTGCCGGTGGGCGTGAGGCCCGGGTCGTTGGCGAACGTCACCTGCGGGTTGCCCTGGGCATCCACCGACAGGATGGCGTTGGCCTCGCGCGTCAGGTTGTAGGTGTTGATAGACGGCGACACGACGCTCGAGGCGTCGATGTTCTGGGTGCAGGTGGCGGTCGCGCCGCAGCTCTTGCCGGTGCTGTCGGTGATGGTGCCGGTGGCCTGCGCCGCGCCGGTGACGCTGGCGCTGCCCTGAATGCCGAGATTACCGACCACGGTCAGCGAACTGGTGCCGGTGTTGATGGAGACGTTTCCGGTCAGGACCTGGCTGCCGTTGATGAGAAAGGCGTAATTGAGGGGCGTGAATGTGTAGATCGTGGCGGCGTGGAGATAGGCGCGGATGGCCGCCGAGCCAGTCGGCGTCGTGCCCACCGCGTCGACCTCGATATCGCCATTGGTGGCGAAGGTGTTGTTGACCACCGTGGCGGTGTAGTACCCGCCATTGCCGTTAGCGGGGGCATGATCGACGACCACGAGCCCCGCCGGCACCGAAGTCGCGCTGAGGTTGCCGGCCGCGCCGCTCGCGCACGTCGCGCTCGGCGAGCCACAAAAGAGCATGTTGAAGTATTCGGCGGACGCGGTCAGGGCGTCCTCGGCGTAGCTCTGGGCCTGGGCGCGCGTACTGCTCGTGTCTTGTGACCGGCCACTCGCCTGCAGGTGACTGTAGGCACCGTAGAGACTGGCGGCCAGGGCCGCGCCCACGGCCAGGATCATGATAAGAGTGGATACGCCGCGTTGGGTTTTAAGGGATGTGCGCATAACGACGCCTCGCCACTCAGGGCAGGTTGGACAGACAGACGTTGACCGGTACCTGATCGGCCTGATGGGCGAAGAAACCGCCCGTCAGGGTCTTGGGTATCGGCAATTGCAGGGTCACGAGCGGGTGCAGCACCGGGTTGCCGACGATTTGCGACCCGCGCAGATCGCAGTCCTGGGCATCGGTGACGGTGATGGGCGCGAGACCTGAGGTCGCGACACTCGGCAAAACCGTCTCGATGTCCCAGTTGGCGGCGGTATTCATGGCCGTGGCCGTACAGCCCCCGCCCGGCACCTCTTCGTAATAGACGAGCCGCAGGTTGCCGGCGTTGCTGTTGGCGCCCTTTATGACCTGCAGACCGGCGCAACCGCTGGGCGCGCCCGCGGCGGGGATCGACCAGTCCCAAAAGATCCCATTGCCCTGAGCGCGGCTCTTCGGCGGTATAGCCACCGTGGTGTTGTTGCCGGGTCCCGAACCCGTGACCAGCACCACATCGGTATTCAATTGGGGGCTTGTGATCCCGTAACCGGCATTGGCGATGTTCATGACGTCGAAGTCGTAGTTCACCGCCTCGCTCAGGGTTTGCTGGCCCACCACCCCCTGATCGATCAGCGAGCGCGAGACCGGCACATAGAGGATCATGGCGGCGAGCACGAGCAGCGCACCGATCGCCATGGCGACCATGAGCTCGACTAGGGTAAAGCCCTTAGTGCGCGATAGTGACACTGCGAGAGACTCCGAATGTGGTCCAGTGGGCGACGGCGGTGAGCTCCGTTACGGGCACCTTCGCGGTGGGCGCGGCCGCCGGCACCGGCACTTGCGCCACCGTGCAGCGGATGTCGAGGGTGAACGCAAGGCCCGCGTACGTGGTGGCCGGTACAGTATTGGTCGCGCCAGGGGCCGGGCACAGCTGGCCGGGCGGACGTCGAAGTCGTAGTTCACCGCCTCGCTCAGGGTTTGCTGGCCCACCACCCCCTGATCGATCAGCGAGCGCGAGACCGGCACATAGAGGATCATGGCGGCGAGCACGAGCAGCGCACCGATCGCC
>JAPTWT010000319.1 GCA_028064935.1 Gammaproteobacteria bacterium
CCGGGCATGGGTCGAATGGCCTGGAAGCCGCGCGCACTGTCGTGTTTTTTCTTCATGAGGACACCTCCTTAGGGAAAATCACGGAGGGTGTAGGCCAGGCGCTAAATTAGGTTTTCGCGAGACCCGTCGAACCCCCGAGCCCCTCCAGCCTCAGGCGACGCCTGAGGCTGGATGACGCGAAAACATCCTCGCGCTACGCGCGAGCAGCCTCCACGAAGGTTTGTGTCAGGTCCTCCGGTAGCGGCTGCACACTCAAAGCGTGCAAGGCTTTGGTGAGCGTAGGGCGTACCGCATTTGGATGGCCTTCCTTCAGCGCCGCCAGGGCCTTGGCCAGCTCCATCCCGGCCGTGGTGTAATCCGGTTCAAGCAAAATCCCCTCGGCCACCCGGGCTACGCCGGGAATCTCCGCCCGTACGATGCGCAGACTGTGCGCCGTACTGGTGTCGCTCTCAAAGCTATAAAACAGGTCGGCATCCTCCAGCTCCTTCAGCGTTGCCTGAGCAAGGAATGCGTCCAGACCGCCGGTCCTGCGTAGCTCCGCATACTGGTCGGCAGGAATCTCGACGTCGAGGGGCGTGTACTCGCTGACGTCGCGGCCAATGGTAACGTGTAGCTTCATGTGGGGTCTCCCGTGTGTGGAACACGGGGGGAATAGGGCTTGTGGAAAATTCGCACTCCGCCGGCAGGATGCGCAGTCAGACGCTTCGGCGTGCCCCGAGAAGGGCCCTAAGCTCCAGGACAACGCAGAGCAGCCCGAACGGCTCGTCGTTCACCCCTATGTGACGGCCGCGATTGCCCGCTATGTGGAAGGCAGTAACGGCGACATCGAAGTGGACCTCGACGCCGTCGTCTCCAAGGCTGATGGCGGGGCCTCGCCTGCGGATAGTGTTCGCCTGCAACCGGGTCTACTGGACCAACGACTCCGCCTGGAGGAATCCCTCTCGGCTCTGTCAGTACACTGCTCGCACCCGAATGTCCTATGTTCTAAGGATTGACGCCACGAACGGATTCGCACTTTGCGCGAATCTTAATGGCCACTGGAGAGGGCCATCGCTCTTTCGATATGCCACCCGCTATGGGTGGCGTTTTTTTGTAGGACGGAATCCGGTTCCTACTTCTAACAATGTGACAGTCGACTTATTCTTTACCGCTTTCCGCATGTCTCGCTGACATTGGCGCGAGCAAGTCGCGTATCATCCGGGACAGAAAAGGCTTCGCCTAGGTCTGCATTATGTGCGTCACACAAAGGGACGATATACCACTCATCATCCCCATCTATCTGGACATGGGCCCCGACCGTTGCCTTCTTATTGCAGAATGTTTCGGAACATCCCGGAGGCCATGTAACATTGTGGCCATGAACATATTTTTTCCAATGCTCAAGCCAACTGGGACAGCAACAAGTATTGTCTTCGGTTCCATTGAGGTTTTTTAATTTCATAGCACTGTCCTCATAAAATACATTCTGGGCGTAGCCATCATCTCAACATAAACATAGGGATAAATCTAGGGTTAGCATTCACACTACTACCCCCTGAGCCCTAGCTTGCGATTGGCGGCGCGAATGCGCTCCGCCGGGTCCAGCTCGACCCGGCGCGTAAAGAGGTGCGCCAGCAGGGATGTGTGACTCCGCCAGGCGGTCTTGACGCCCCATAATAGCCACCCGCTGACCCCTCCCATGAAGGTCGAGAATACCCAGGTTACGCCGCTGACGAGCGGCTTGACGAGGTGTTCCACGCCCGGGATGCGGCTCAGAAGGATGAGCAGCACGATGAATACAGCGCCTGCCAATAAGAAAGTCGACATGTCCCTACCCCGCCATGAATTCGCTGTAGCGCTGGTCAAAATGCAATCCCTGCTCGCCATCCGGCACGCGGGTCGGGTGGCGCATGGGCACAAAGGTATAATCCGCGCGCGCCGGGTCGCCGGGCTTCAGGGTGTCGATGGGCGTTTTCAACAGCGGCGTCACTATATGGTAGACGCGCGCACCGATGGTCAGAATGGATTCGCCGACTTGCAAGCCGCCCAGTTTATCGGGCGAGACGCGAAAATCCTCGCGCTCGGACCAGTTCTGACCGACATTGCCGGAAGCGCTTTGCGACGACTGCGGGGCCGCGCGAATGACATGCGCGGATTCGCCGCTGGATTCCGACGTGGACAGCCCGTGCTGGTAGCGCCGTACCTTGCCGACCATCTCCGCCGCCGATTCCGCCGAGTCGTTTCCGCCGAAGCGGAAGAGCGCCTTTGACCAGGTGTTCTGCATGATGATGTCGGCGAATTCCGCCGAAACCTCGCGCAGGTTGCCGAAGGCCTGGAAACCCGGCAGCAGGGCCACGCGCGCCGACCGCGCCTGCTCAAAAAGCCGGGCGACGCCCTGCATGACGTAGGAACCCATCTCATCCAGGCCCGCCATGAACGGCGGCCACGGGCGCTGCTGTTTCGGCAGGGCCTGCAGTCGGGCGACCGCCGTGCGGAAGTCCGAGACTATCATTTTGCCGAGATTCAAGGCGGCGGTGTCCTTGGCCATGGTCGGCAGCATGACGTAGAGCATCCTGTTGGTGCGCAGGATGTCGGCCAGGTCGATTTCCGGGGCATAGGTGTTGAACACCTGGCCGAATTTGCCTTGGCTGAAAAGGGCGATACGCCCGGCCATGCCCCCCAACGTGTCCTTCATCTTGTTCACGTCGATTTGCACGCCCTGAGGCGTCCCCTTGCGGAACTTGTCGAGGAACACGTCGAGCGCCATGCGCTCGGGGCCCTGCGGCGTCATGCGCAAAAGCTGCTCGATGGCGGGCCCTGATTGCAGCAAGATGGAGAGGTCCGTGAAGTTGTAACGCAGCTTGCAGGCTTTCAGGGCGCCCACAAACACGGTCAGCGCCTGGTTTGCGCTTTGGCGGTAGTGGTCGGCACCCGGGTCGGTTTCGCTCGACGGCACCAAGTTCAAAAGCCGGGACGCCACCTCGTCGGCGTCGCCGGACAGAATCGGGTTGTAGGAATTGGAGTGTTCCGGGTCGTTGACATTGAGCACGTAGAGTTCGTGCTCGCGGCCGCACAGACGGGCGAGATAACCCAGGGTATCGCGCGTGTCAGTATCAAGCTTGGCGTCGATGAAAAGCCAGCCTCCACCCAAAGTCATCTGCTGCCAGAGGAGCCAGAGTAAGAGCGTGGTCTTACCCCCGCCCGAAGCCCCGATGAGGCCCAGGTGGCGCATGAAAAGGTCATAGGGGATGCGCACCGGGGTATTTGTGTCGCGCGTGTACCCGATAAGCGGCCCATCGTCCGTGTAG
>JAPTWT010000341.1 GCA_028064935.1 Gammaproteobacteria bacterium
CCGCACGGCACCTGGCGGAGGAAAATGGCCAGTCGCTCCTGTACCTGGGACCGCTAAAGCGCGTCAACGAACATGAAGGGCAATGCGTCATCGACTCCGCCGCCGGGCCCGAGATCAGCGACGCGGACCTCGGTGCCATCATGCGCTTTGTCGACGGCAAGCTCCCACGCGTAGCCAGCTCATCGGCACTCGACGCCGCAAACCCCATGCACCGCCTCTTGCTCCTTGCCGATCTGGTCGACATGTTTCTCGTGAGCGAACTGAGCGAGATCGAACGGGCGCTTCTCTATCTCGATGTCCCCATGACGGCCCACCAGATCCGCCAGGCCCTGAAGCTTCTGGATTTCTTTCGGATGATAAAGATCTGGTCTCATGGCCGAGAACTCTTGGCCGTTCGCGGAAACGATACCCGGGCCCCCTGGATCGACTACCGATCAAAAACGCCCTCCCCCTTTGACCGGTCCCGATTCAAGGCCCGCCGCCTGACACGAATAAAGCGTGACCCGCAAAAAGAAACAATACTGGCGAGGCCCCAATGAACTCCCACCGGGAACCCCTCTTTGACCGGCTACTCGCCCTCTCGCCATTCTCCGAGCGGGAACTCGAAGTCCTTATTGCCACAGCCCCCAATCGCTACAAGAACCACACCATCAAAAAGCGCAACGGCCGCGGCAACCGGCTCATCTCACAGCCCACCGCGGAGATCAAGCTCCTGCAGCGGCTGCTCATCGACCACGAACTCTCCGGCCTGCCCATCCACGAGACCGCCACGGCCTACCGTAAGCACTCCTCGATACACCATCATGCAGCACCACATGCCGCGGCACGCTACCTACTGAAGCTTGACTTCAAGGACTTCTTCCCGAGCCTCACGGAACACGCCCTTCGCCATCGGCTCCGCCTAGATACATCCTATACAGAGCCCGAGATCAACATCATCTGCCGGCTCCTATGCCGCAAGCCCAAAAATAGCGATGTCCTCTGTCTGTCCATAGGCGCCCCCAGCTCCCCCTTCATATCCAACTACCTGATGTTCGAGCTGGATACCCGCCTTCACTCCCTATGTCTCTCAAAAAATGCGCGATACACGCGATATGCCGACGATATCGCCATCTCAACGAACGAGCCCCACCTCCTTGATGACATTGAGCAACAAGTCCATCGCCTGCTCCTTGAGCTCGACTATCTAGGCATCACGATCAACAAGGAAAAGACCGTCAACGTATCCAAAAAGCACCGCCGCATCTTAACCGGCCTGATCTTATCAAACGGCGGTGCCGCTTCCATTGGGCGGGAAGAAAAACGCCGCCTCAGGGCGGCAATGCATACCTTGGCAAGATCCGGACTCCCAGGCGAAGCCGTTGCGCATCTGCGCGGAAAGCTGGCGTTTCTATACAGTATCGATGCAGAATTCGTGCGTCATTTATGCACCCGATATGGATTTCCCAATGTTGCCGCGATACGCGCACTCAACAAACACACGGGAAAATAAGTGAGACTAAGACATGGACGCCAATTCTTGGACACTTGCTTTGATGAATATCTGCCCTTACAGCAACGCAACGAGGAGCAGAAATCCTATTGCTTATGGTAGACTATGCATAGTGGGAAGTAGTGCATAGGTCCGAGAGGTAGGCTGTGGACGATGTGAGCGAGAGGTGATGGTAATGTGCATTTGCAGGGTTGCGAGGTGCGGGTTCCTAAAAGGTGTCCTGTGTTAAGGGGTGTTAGTGCACACGCCCAGCGTCTCTGGGCGTATCGGGACATGGTCTACAACCTCATCCGCAAGGACTTTCGGGTGCGCTACCAGGGGGCCGCTCTGGGGTTTGCTTGGTCACTCGGAAACCCGCTCGCCCTGATCGTTCTCTACGACGTGATTTTTACGCACGTGTTCCGGTCCAATATCAAGGATTATGTGCTCTACCTTTTCATTGGCGTGGTGAGCTATAACCTCTTCAGCCAGGCGGTTCTGCAGGGCTGCGAAAGCCTGACGGGCGCATCAAGTTTCCTGCAGAAGATTTATTTCCCGCGGATTTTGGTGCCCACCGCCAATGTCCTCTTTAGTTTGGTGTTGTCGATTGCTGCGTTTCTCGTCCTGTTCGCGGTGTTCCCCCTGATTGGGGGCGTGTATCACTGGAACATGCTGCTTTATCCCTTCGCGTTGGGGTTGTTCATTATCTTCAGCTGGGGCATCGCGCTGGTTTTCTCGGTATTGCATGTGGAATTCCGGGATCTCAAGCACCTTATCGAGATCCTGCTGATGTTTCTCTTTTGGGTTACTCCCATCACGTTCGACGTCAGCATGATTCACTCCCACCTATTCCGGTCCATCATTGCTTTAAATCCGCTGACCTATTTCTTCACGGCGTTTCATGACCTGCTTTTTAGCGGTCGGATACCCTCGCCATCGACTTGGGGCCTGATGGTGCTGTTCGCGGCGATTACGGCTACTGTGGGTGTCTCGCTGTTTCGGGTCAAGGCCGCACAGCTGATAGAGCTTCTTTAACGATGAGCACACCCGCCCTTTCCGTAAGCCACGTCTCCAAGGAATTCACGCTCTACCACAACCGTGCCATGGCGCTGAAGACCCGCTTCCTCGGCCTGTTCCATGCCGACAAGCGCCAGCGACGTGAGCAGTTCCAAGCCCTGACGGACGTCAGTTTTGATGTGGGTCAGGGCCAGAGTCTGGGGCTCCTGGGTCACAACGGTTCTGGAAAAAGTACGCTCCTTCAGATTATCGCCAATATTCTGACGCCGACATCCGGCCATGTTGTTGCCCGCGGGCGCGTGGCGCCGCTTATTCAGCTCGGTGTCGGGTTCAACCCCGAGCTGACGGGGTACGAAAATGTCTTTCTGAACGCAAGCCTCTACGGGTTTCGGAATCGGGAGGTGCGCAAGCGCCTCGATGCAATCGTGGAGTTTGCGGAACTTTCGCAATTCATAGATTCCCCCCTCAAGCATTACTCTTCAGGTATGCAGATGCGCCTGGGCTTTGCTGTGGCAGTCCATCTGGAGCCCGATATTGTTCTGGCCGATGAGATCCTCTCCGTTGGTGACCAAGCCTTCCAGGAGAAGTGTCTGGCGAAGATCAGCGAGCTACGCAGGGGCGGCATGACCCTGCTACTCGTCTCCCATAATCCTGAGCAAGTGAATAGCTTCTGTGACTACTACGTCCGTCTCGAAAAGGGTCGGGTTGTCGAGGAGGGGCGGATATCCCGCAAAGACGCAAAGCCGGTGGCCACCTCTGCTGCGAATGTGCGGTTGGTGCATACAAATCCCG
>JAPTWT010000188.1:0-1659 GCA_028064935.1 Gammaproteobacteria bacterium
TCGGAACGATCCTTGTCGAGTTCCTTGAAGAAGTCCTCGTTGCGCTTCTTGGTGGCCGTGGTGTCCGCCTCGTTCTTCATCTCGAACATGATGGACACGATCTCAATGGGGTTGGCGGGATCGGAGGCGTCGAAATCGCGGAAAATATAATCGCCCTTGCTGCCGGTGCGGGCGTCGGTGTCCTTCTCGAAGTAGGCATTCGGGAAGGCAGTGGCGCGGATCTGGTTGAAGGTGACTTCGCAGTGCTGCTCCAGGGTCTCGCCAAGCATCTTGGTGGAGAGCCGCGCCTTCATGTCGCGCAGCCGCTCGATAGCCTCGTCGCGATCCCGGATCTGCATCTCGTACCGTTCTGTCAGCGCCTTTTCGGCCAAATCCTTCTCGAGCCCTGCCCTTTGCAGTGCTGCGCGCAACTCGTCCCGTTCCTTTTGAACGCTTTCGACGGACTCCCGAATTGCCAGCGCTTTGCTGGTGTCGTGGGCCTGGACCTTGGCCTGCAGCGCCTGTATCTGGGCGTCTTTTTCGGCAGCGACGCGCTGGAGCTGGTTGAGTAGTTTGGCCTCCGAGAGCTCCGAGAGGGAGGCGATCTGCGCCTGGAGCTTGGCGATCTCGGCATCCTTGTCGGCTACGGATTGCTGGCGCTGCTGCTCAAGCTGCGCTCGGGCGAGTTGTAGCGCTGTCTCCTTGTCGCGCTCCGCCAGGGCTAGGCGTTCAGCGACCTGTTTGTTGAACTCCTTGTCGCGCACTTGGCGCAGGATCTCGGCGTAGCCAGACTCATCGACCTGAAAGGCCGTGTGGCAGTGGGGGCAGACGATTTCGGGCATGACGTGGTTCCTTTGCAAGTGTGAGCGATCTAGCGGGGTGGCTTGAAGCTAGCCGCCTCCCGGTCGAAGACATAGTCGGTGATACTTCCATCCTTGATGCGCTCCATCGCCTCATCGATGACGAACGAGGGAACTAGAAGCCCCTCCTTTGGCAGCAGAGGCCGAATATCTTTGAAGCTTGTGATGGCGCGTTCTTCTCCGGCAGAACGTCCGTCTTTTTTTTTCAGGCGACGTAAAATTGGACAGCTCCGCTGCGAGGCCGTCGAGACCGATATCACGTGCACCATCCCCTGAGTTTCCAGAGAAAAAAGACTCGAGCTCATGTTTTAACTATCTCCATAAGCCTCCCGAAGCTGTCCACCACGTCGTACCTGACATTCTCCGGGGCGAAACGGCGGTTCATCTCATCAAAGAACTTGCGGGCGCATTTGATCTTGGTTTCTTCGATCTCGCGCAGATCCATCGACGACATCGATCCCTTGGTTTCAGCAACGAAGTAGATGTGCTTCACCGATCCTTCTTTGAATGAAATAGCCCAGTCTGGGTTGTAGTCACCGACAGGTGTTGGAATCAGAAAGCCGCGTGGCAACTTCGCATACACAACGACTTCAGCGCTGGCCTCCAACGCTTCGGCGAATTCCCGCTCGGGCTTCGAGCCTGAATCAGGCAGCACGAAGTCGTAAATGTGGTGCCTGGGCGTCTTCACTGCGTTACTGAAGTCCTGCTTGGTCTGCCCGGCAGTGAAGATGTCCAGATCGAACTTGTCTTCCACCGGGTCATAGGACAAGTGCTCGATGATGACTGTGGCCTTCTGTTCGTTGATCAGGCGAATCGCCTA
>JAPTWT010000188.1:1669-3264 GCA_028064935.1 Gammaproteobacteria bacterium
CTCTCCGGGTTGGTCTTGAACTGCGCGAATACGGCGGCGTTGAGTCTCTTCAGAATGTCGGTCACCGTGCGCCGTGTCAGGTGGGTTCCTTCGGCAAGCTTGCCGATCAGGTCGTACTTGACTGCTGAATGGATTGAGACGCGGTTAGTCTCCGTTTCAGAGTCCTTCAATTCGAACGCTTTGCCGCCCTTGATTCCATCGTAGGTCACAGAGGCTGCCTGTTCACCGTGCTGGATGGTGTACTGCAACGGGGTCACACGAAGCCCAGCATCTTTGTCGTTGAGTGTCTTGACCGCTTTCTGCACCAGTTCGTCGGAGTCGAAGTCAACGCTGTACGCCGCTTTGCGGTTAATCCGATTCCAAAGTTCCTTGAACTCCTGCTTCTCGAAGTTGGCGTTGAGCGGGTTCTTCTTGGGCTTGCGGTCGTCGCCAATCTCAGGCAACTGGCTTTCGCTAAAGACGCTGTCAATCAGCTTGAAGACCTGTTCGGCATGCGGTGCCAACTCGGGCGGCAACGCAGCCAATGCGCCGTCTTTCTTGGCCTCGTGGTACGCGGTGGTGATGCGATCTGCGTCGTCGGTGTAGTCGTGTTTGACCAAGTACCTGTAAATCTGCTTAGCAAGCTGAGGAGTGATCTCGACTTCGCCAGTCTCCGTTTTCAGTACCTTGCCGGTGAAGTAGGCCTCGTCTGCCGCACGCGGACGCGATGACAGCGACTCGCTGATGTCTTTCTGCAGCGCCGCGACAAAGTCCTTATAGCTCTCACTGGCCACCACAGTCAGCACGTTCACATCGTGTACCGTGGCCGGGTGATCCATTCGGTCACCGCTTTGGTTGACGGATAGTCGCAAGCCACGTCCCACTTCCTGGCGGCGGGAAATAGTGTTGTCACTGTGCTTGAGCGCACAGATCACAAACACATTCGGGTTGTCCCAGCCTTCACGCAGGGCAGAGTGCGAAAAAATGAAGCGCACGGGCTCGGCGAACGACAGCAACCGCTCCTTGTCCTTCAGGATCAGGTCGTAGGCATCTACGTCGTCAGAAAGTCCTGCGTTCTCGCCACGCGCAGCGACTGTGGGGTCAGCCAGCCGTTTGCTCTTCTTGTCGATGGAGAAATAGCCACTGTGCGTGTTGTCGACTGGAATGCCTTTTAGATACTTGGTGTACGGCGTCTCATCCTGATCCAGCACCTCGTTGAGGTAGAGCTGATACTCCTCCTCGAAGATTCGGGCGTACTCGCCTTTTTCGTCGGGCTGCGAGTAGTCGCGGTACTTAACCACTTCGTCGATAAAGTAAAGCGTGAGCACCTTCACGCCCAGTTGGAACAGCGCCTGTTCCTTATCGAAGTGCGCCTTGATGGCCTCGCGGATCTGGATGCGGCGCAGTGCGGCCTCGGTCACGTCACCGGTCGCATCCCCAACGGTTAGTTCGACCCCATTAGTGAAGCTCAGGGTGTCGGAGTTGGCGTTGATATCGGCCACGACAAAGCCATCGCGGTACTGATCGAGCCCGTTCGACAGATCGAACAGGTTGTCGCCTTTGGAGAGCTTCCTCACCACCCGCTTGATGTTCCCGCCTTGACTAGGGCAAGCTCC
>JAPTWT010000192.1 GCA_028064935.1 Gammaproteobacteria bacterium
GAGATACATATGCAAGACGCGGTCTCGGTACGCCCGGATCGCTCGCTGCCCGTAACAACTTCACACTGGGGACCCATGACTCTAAAGCCTCCATGGCGCGCTTGGCGGTCTTCTCCCAACTGAAATGCTGCGCCTGAATACGCCCATGCCGCTCGAGTTCCTGGCGAAAACCTTCATCCTCCAGAACCTGCTGCATCTTGGCGGCGATATCCGCCTCATCGAATGGATCGAAAAGCGCATCGGCCCGGCCCACGACCTCCGGCAAGCTGGCCGCGTTGGCCACAAGGACTGCCCGGCCACACCGCATGGCCTCCAAGGCTGGCAGCCCAAACCCCTCATGCCAGCTGGGCATGACGAGACATTGGCAGGCGTTGTATAGGAGATCCAGGTCTTCATCTGACACATAACGTGTGACGATGACCTCTGTTACCGCAAGGGCGGCCTGTCGGGTCACCTCACCAAGGGCCTGTCGTTCCGCTGCACCCAGCTGGCCGGCAATCACCAGACGTTGCCGTGACCGCAATGCCTTAGGCAATCGCGCGTAGGCGCGTATGAGTCGAGCGAGATTTTTCCATGCATCCCCTCCCCCCACATACAGTAGGAAAGATCCGGGAATCCCATAGCTTGCCGCCAGATGCGCCCAGTCTGCCTCTGACAGCGACCGCGGCCGCAAATCCTCATTACAGCCGGCCGCGATGTTACGCACCCTGTCCGCGGCAAACCCCATCCATTTGCACGCCTCCTTTGCCGACGACCCGGAAATCGCCAGCGCATAGTCGGCGCGCCTGATGTGGTCTACTTTTGCCAGATAATAATCCGCATAGGTCGGATCACTGAGGTACTCGGGATAGATAAGCGGGATCGCATCATAGAAAATCACCGCGGTCCGCAGGCTGGCATGCCGTCCGATGCTGGTCACTGCATCGTCCACATAGCCCTCGAAGAGACTCGTCACGATCACGAGATCTGGATGCAAAGAGGCCAGAAAGGCCTCGCGCACACACTCGGCTATCCGCCAACGCGCTGTATTGACCGGATCCCGCGCCCCGACGGGACCAGGGGTCTCCCATACCTGGATACCTCCGTCCGGAAGAAGCCCCTCGAATGCCGCACGCAAGGGCTCGATCGAATCGGCCAACAACCCATTCAGGGCAAGAACGATCTCGTGCGATCCACGATTGCGAATCAGCGCTTCCGTAAAGCCCATGACATAGCGGCCAATGCCCCGAAAACGGCTTTCCGACTGGGCGCCCTGCATATCGATCACGATACGCATGAATCGCCCCGGGATTGGCTATCGGTGTTCTGTTGCAAAAGCCGGTACATGTACTGGGCGTGTGCTCCGAGATCACCCGCTTGGGCGGCGACCTCCGCATAGGGCGCCGTCGCTTTTCGATAACGCGGCAGCGTCACATAAGCGGTGCGCAACACACCATACACCCTTAAGCGGTGCGACCACCGCAATATCCCCGCCCGCAGGGCCGGGCGCCTCTGGATGTACAACACCGCATGCGCGGCGATGAGGGCCATAAAAGATTTCAGTCGCCTCACAGGAATCCCCGCCCTGTCATGTCTGCACAAGCCCTTGCATTGATCTGCCCTTATCTCTACCCACAATCCGTTGGTTATCGATCTATGCGTTTATCGTCACGGGAGAATTCGTTAGCCGCGCAAAGTCGTGACCACAATGGGCGCGCGCACCCCGCCTAGACACACCAACATCTTCGCATATCATCCCTGACGTGTCCTTATTGTTTCCAAACACAGCCGTGATAAATTGATTGCCCGTGCCTGAAACGCGTACATTCCCGCACCATCCACACCTCGGAATACCCCACGGAACCTCTGCCCCAAAGAGCCGCGGACACCCTTCAGCCTACCGACCTCCCCATAGTCCGTGCCACCAATACTGAACTGCTGGGTCGAGTTACACGCGACCCAGACTCCGCCCATTTCGACGCCGATATCAGATCGATGCACTGTAACATGGTCCCCCTCTATCATCGGCAGACGCAACAGAGTGAAGACCGGCCCTCATTATTCACGGCTATTGCCGCGCGGCTACCTGAGCACGGTCATCTTCTGGGCGCGCATGCGTCCATGCCTCCGTGTCCCTTCCCAGCACCCTTTCGTACACCGCCAGCGTGCCGGCTACCATCGCGTCCAATGAAAACTCGGTCCGGGCACGGTTGCGTCCTCGTTCTCCCAAGCGTTGCCGGAGAGCTGGATTAACGAGCAGCTTATTGATGGCGGCTGCCAAAGCTTGCGGGTCCCGAGGCGGTACAACCAGTCCGGTTTCCCCGTCGCGATTGACATACGTGACTCCGTTATGCAACTCGCAGCAAACGACAGGTTTGCCACAGGCCATGGCCTCGAGCTGCACAAGCCCAAAGGCCTCGGCTGGGGCCACCGAGGGCATACAGAAGACATCACAGGCGTGGTAGTAGAAAGGAAGATCTGCATCGGGGATCCGCCCAACGAAACGGACTCGCGCCCCAAGCCCTAAAGATGCACTCATCGCCCTAAGATCCGACGTAAGCGGCCCATCCCCGCCGACCACCAAAATTCCCTGGGGCACATGGATCATCGCCCGAATGAGATACTCGAAACCTTTGTAATACACGTGCCGACCGACAGCAAAGATCACGGGTGCCCTGTCGCCCCCCAAACTCGCCCTGAGATCCGCAATCCTCTGATGTTGCTGCGCCGCCCTATCGAACACCCCATACTCAATACCATATGGCACGACATGGTAACGTTCGGGTCTTCGGCACATCCCGAGCTGAGATGACGACGAGATATGGGCTGGCGTTGGGACAATGATCGCGTCCGCCCGGTTGAGCAGGGCCCCCAAAAAGGGCTTATAGAGTTTCAGGAGCTGCTTTTGACGCACGATATCGCTGTGCCACGTAATAACGCATTTTACGGACCCTGGCAAAAATGCCGCCGCAAGATGCGCCATGGGGTCCGGGAGGTGCAAGTGAACGAGATCATAACCGTGCTCCCTATGTAGGGCGCGGGCACGCCATGGCATTACCGGACAAAGGGCCGTACCCGCCACTTTCCCGAGCGAAGGCGTCTTGTAGACCGTATAGCTATCGGTTGCGATAACGGTACGCGCCCAATGATCGTGCGCCACCAGATTATCTGCTTCACAATGCGACTTAAGGCCCCGCAATAACGCATCCACATGTCGCTCCAGGCCACCAAAGCTATCATTGTAAAAGCGACCAAAATGTAAGATGCGCAAATCCCC
>JAPTWT010000329.1 GCA_028064935.1 Gammaproteobacteria bacterium
CGGTCCAGGCACTGGCGGATGCGCTCGGTATGGAATCCGGATTGACGCCTGAGGTCGATCAGCAGATACGGGAACAATCGGCCTTTCGCGAGGCCTATCCCGCAGACCTCGATCGTCCGCGTGGGCCGGAGGATGAGCAGGACCTGGATGAGATCGAACGGCGGCTGCGAGAGGCGTTACAGTCCCACGAGGCGGAGACGTGAGGATATCGGGGTTAACGGGGTTATCGCAGGCAACGAGAGCAAAATCGGTTTATAATTTTTATTTATGGATGCTCCGTCTCTAGGGAAGTGCCCAGGTAACGGTCGGGGTCTGCACGGGAACCATGCCAGCGAATGGGCGACTCAATGGATCAGAATATTGAGGATATGCGGGGCCACTTGGTGTCAGCCATACGCCATCTTGAGCTTTAGGGCGTTGCGGGCGCTCCATTCGCCTTGCACCTTCCGTGTTCGTCCCAATAATGGACAATGTATCCATCGGATGTACTGACTTGGACTGGATTCAGCTACAATGTTGGCTACTCTAGCCGCGCCGGATTGCCATGGCCGACAGCACCATACTGACAGTGAAGGAAGTCGCAGCCCTCTTGCGCGTGGACAAGAAAACCGTATATCGCCTCGTCAAGAAGCGTGAACTGCCAGGGTTCAAGGTGGCCGGCGCTTGGCGATTCAAGCGCGATGACATTGGGTCATGGATCGAAAGTCAGAAGGCGGCTGATGCATGAACACGAACAATGGCTTTACACAAGTGACGACTGCCGCAACCACTCCAGCCTGAGGGACGCTTAGATGGCCGATCCAGCCAACAGTACGCATTCGCCAGGTCAGGATTTTATTGCACCGGCGGACCTCCACTTTGATCGCGAGAATCCACGCTTCATCGATTTGGGCTTCACGGACGAAGCGGATATTGTGCGTGAGTTGTACGATCAAGCCGACGTCGATGAACTCATTCAGTCGATCCTGTCGGCTAGCTATATCGATTTCGAGCCGCTGATTGTTCTTCGCAACGGCAACATCGTACTGGAAGGCAATCGTCGATTGGCCGCTCTTCGGCTGATCACCGACGAGACATTGCGCAAGAAGCTCAAGATCAGCCTGCCGGCGATCGAAGACCCCAAGCCGCTGCCCGAAAAAGTCCGTGTGCTCCTGGTCGATCATCGTGACGATGCCCGTAGCTTTATTGGCTTCAAACACATCAACGGGCCGTTCAAATGGGATGCCCTCGCCAAAGCAAAGTACGCGGCGAAGTGGTACGAGAGCGGCGGCGACATCAATACGATCAGCCGCACCCTGGGCGACAACCACAACACCGTTCGCCGCCTGGTCAATGGCTGGTTCGCCTTGCAGCAGGCACTGAAGGGTGGCTTCGACCTCTCGCAGATCTCGAAGAAGAGCTTCGCCTTCTCGCACCTGTACACCGCACTCACGCGCGCCTCCGTGCGCGACTACCTCGGCCTCAATACCGAGGATTTGTCGGCGCCACCTCAGACTGATCCGATTCCCGCGGAAAAGCGCAATGAACTTCAACAGCTCATGTCGTGGCTCTACGGCCAAGAACACAAAGGAGAACCGACTGTTATCCAGAGCCAGAACCCCAATCTCAACGAGCTGAGTAAGGTGCTCGCACACCCAGAGGCCAAGGCGATGCTCATGGCCCGACGTGAACTGCGCGTCGCCTACGAACGGGTGGAACCCGCCTCTGCTCGGTTCGAGGAAGCCTTGATGATGGCCGCAAAGCGGTGTGAGGACGTATTGGGTCTTGCTGGCGCGTACAATGGTGAAGCGACGCTACTCAATGTGGCCGAAGGCATGCAGCGCACGACCCGAGCGTTAGTGACCACCATGCGCGAGCAGAAAGATAATGGATCGGGTGATCACTGATGGTAGCCATTAGTCCTCCAAATCCCTCAGACACACGCAGTGCATTGGCCGACTGGCTGGAACTGCGGACACTGATGGATGCACGCGGCGTTTCAACGCGCGCCTCACTGCTCAACGTATTGGACATTCTCGAGGACGAGGCCGCTGACCAGGACCCAGTGGACACTGAGACCGGCGATGTTCTTGACGAAGCCATTCTTGAGGGCCAGCGCCAGCAGTTCGTCGATGTGACGTTTGAGGAACTGGATTATCGTCAGCGACTACTCGCCGAGTCCTATCCGTTCGAGGTTGACGCACGGCGCTATCGGTTGACCAGACGGGTGGACGAGCCGGCCTCGCATCCTGGGCAGGTGGTCTATCTGTTCTGCCTGCTCTCCTCCGCGATACGTGAGCGCAGGCTGCAGCCACAGAATGCTCTGGCGCAGGCCGAGCAGGACATCGCAGATACATTCCAAGTCTGTGCCTGCCTGGCCGCCGGTGGATACCTGAACGGCGAAGTGAGCGCCTTCGGCTTTCCTCGTGCGACCGGCACCAACTTCCTCACGGCGTTGCGGCAGACTTTCACGCGCTTTGGTATCGGCGCAGTCAGAAGGAACGATGACATTCCGGACGGCTTGCCAACCTCGCTAAAGGACGGCGGCATCGACGTCATCGCCTGGCGTGATCATCCGGACGGCATGCCGGGCAAGCTCTACCTAATCGGCCAATGCGCATCGGGCCTGCACTGGCGCGAGAAGTCCGTAGTTGAGTATATCCGGCAATTGCACGGTTCCTGGTTTACGCAGCGCCCTGCCGAGCATTCGACACCCGCGATGTTCATCCCGTTTCCGTTCCACCATGACATCGATGAACGACCAGGCCCCTATCTGGAAGCGGTCAGGAATCGCTTTTGGCATGAGGAACCTCGCTTCGGTGTGATCTTTGATCGACTACGAATCACGCACTTCGCCAACGCATGCATGGCGTTCGCCACTCCACGCCGGGAGCGGGTGGAAGGCGCAGAACGATTCGATCGGGTCGTGGCCTGGGTCGAAAGTACCCGCCAGACCGCAGGGCTGGTCCGCGCATGAGACACCCTTTGCACTCCATCTGTCCCTATTTTGCGATGTTTCCCGAGGATTTCGTCGCCAAGCAGTTATTGGCATACACCCAGCGCGGCGACATCGTGTTCGACCCGTTCTGCGGCCGCGGAACCACTGTGTTCGAGAGCCTGCTCAATGGCCGTCGTGCCAGTGGTGTGGATATCAATCCTGTCGCCGCCTGCATCGCTGGCGCAAAAGCCGATGCGCCTAAATTAGGTTCTGTGCAGACCCGTCTCGCGGAG
>JAPTWT010000143.1 GCA_028064935.1 Gammaproteobacteria bacterium
GGAAAGCCATCATCTTCACCGAGTCCAGGCGCACGCAGGAATACCTCCTCGACTTGCTGGCCGACACGCCATACGGCGACGGCATCGTGCTCTTCAACGGCACCAATAGCGACCAGCGTGCGCAGGCGATCTACAAGGATTGGCTGAAGCGGCACGAAGGCACCGACCGCATCAGCGGCTCCAGGACGGCTGACACCCGCGCGGCCCTGGTCGAGCACTTCAAGGAGCGCGGCAAGGTCATGATCGCCACCGAGGCCGGCGCCGAAGGCATCAACCTCCAGTTTTGCTCGCTGGTCATCAACTACGACCTGCCCTGGAACCCGCAGTGCATCGAGCAGCGCATTGGCCGGTGTCACCGTTACGGGCAGAAGTTCGACGTGGTGGTGGTGAACTTCGTCGACCGCAGCAATGAGGCCGATGCACGGGTGTACGAGCTGCTGTCGCAGAAGTTCCAGCTCTTCGAGGGCGTGTTTGGGGCTAGCGACGAAGTGCTGGGTGCCATCGGCTCCGGCGTTGATTTCGAGCGGCGTATCGCCGAGATCTACCAGAACTGCCGAGAGCCCGAAGAAATCAAGTCCAGCTTCGAGCAACTCCAGCTCGACCTCTCCGGCGAGATCAACGAGGCGATGGTCAAGACGCGCCAGGTATTGCTTGAGAACTTCGATGAGGAGGTACAGGAGAAGCTGCGCATGCGGGCCGACGACAGCCGCAACGCGCGCAACCGCTTCGAGAAGATGCTGATGGATTTGAGCCGGGCCGAACTGGGCGACTGCGCCAGCTTCGACGACGAGGGGTTCGATCTCCATCGGCCCCCGGTTGGCGTGGAGAACAATGACGTGGCATGCGTCGCACTTGGGCGCTATGAGCTGCCGCGCCGCTCTGGCGATGCGCATCTGTACCGGGTCAACCATCCGCTGGCGCTGTGGGTGACCCAGCAGGCCAAGACCCGTGTGCTCGACGGGGCCAAACTGGTGTTCGACTACGATGCCCACGGCACCAAGATCAGCACGCTGGAGCCATATCGCGGCAAGGCCGGATGGCTCACCCTGAAACTGATCTCCGTCGAGGCGTTGGGAAATCAGGAGCAGCACCTGCTAGTCGCTGCCAGCACGATCGATGGCGTACTGCTGCCGGAAGACGACCCTGAAAAGCTGCTGCGCCTGCCCGCGACTATGCAGCCAGCGGGACTGTTCAACGCGGCCGACGCCGCCCTGCTTGCCGATGTGGAAGCACGCAAGAACGTTCTCCTGCGCGAGATCAACCAACGCAACCTTGGCTACTTCGAACAGGAAGTCCAGAAGCTGGACGCCTGGGCGGACGACCTGAAACTGGGTCTGGAGCAGGCGATCAAGGAGATCGACCGCGAGATCAAGGAGGTGCGCCGCACTGCCGCGACCTCGCCGACGCTGGAAGAAAAGCTGTCATGGCAGAAGAAGCAGCGCGAACTGGAAGGCAAGCGCAGCAAGCTGCGCCGCGAGCTGTTTACCCGGCAGGACGAAGTCGAAGCCCAGCGCAATGACCTCATCAGTCAGTTGGAAGTACAGCTCCAACAGCAGGTCGAGGAGCGCACGCTGTTCACTGTCGAGTGGGAGTTGACATGACGACCAAGAGAGAACTTGCGAGAGGAGCACTTTGGCGGCAATGGGACCTGCATGTCCACACGCCTGCCTCATTCCACTGGCAAGGACAGAAGTTTGACGGCGATCTGTCATCTGCCCAAACCACGGGGCTGGTCGATGAAATGATCGAAGCCATGAACAAGGCCGAACCCGCTGTGTTCGCCATCATGGACTACTGGACCTTCGATGGCTGGTTTGCACTGAAACAGCGTCTCTCTGAGGCGGATGCGCCGAAGCTAACAAAGAAGGTCTTTCCCGGAATTGAGTTGCGACTGTCCGCGCCCACTGAAAGACGGCTCAACGCCCATGTCATTTTCTCGGACGAAATCTCCGATCAACATCTAAAGGACTTCCTAGCAAACCTCAAGATTGAGCGCCTGGACCGGTCTATTTCCAAAGATGCCCTTGTCGATCTGGCGCGCGCAACTGCCGCCGATATGTTGGCAAAGAAGGGGCACAAGAAGGATGTAGTCGACGGCGACTATGCAGATGCACTGTTGGCCGGCTACAAGTTGGCGGAAGTAAAGACCGAGAGCTACAAGCAAGCCATCTCAAGCGTCCCGGATGGACTGGCAATTGGGTTCATGCCTTACGATACGAGCGACGGACTCACCGAGGTGAAGTGGGAACAACATTACTCGTACTTCCTCGGGCTATTCGAATCCTCCCCTATCTTCGAATCGCGGAATCTGGAACTGAGAACGGCCTTCTTATGTGAGAAGACTCCGACGAACCATGCATGGATCGACAACTTCAAGCATGGATTGAAAGGCATCCCCAGACTGGTGGTTGCTGGAAGTGACGCACATTGTTTTGTTGGAGTCGCAGGCAACGACGACAAGCGGGGCTATGGCGACTTCCCCTCTGGCAAGAAGACGTGGATCAAGGCTGATCCAACGTTTCGTGGCCTCAAACAAGCCATTCTTGAGCCGGCGAAGCGCTCCTACATTGGTAACAAACCGCCCAAGGTGCAGGAAGTCGAGTCTAACAAGACCTACTACATCGAATCCATTGAAATCAAAAAGACAGGAGACAAGGCCGGCATAGGGCAATGGCTCCACGGCTGCGACATCCCGTTGAACCCCGACCTTGTTGCCATCATCGGGAACAAGGGAAGCGGGAAAAGCGCGTTGGCCGATGTCATCGCGACGCTTGGCAATTCCAGACAGTCCAAGCACTTCAGCTTTCTCCGGCGGGACCGCTTCCTAGGGAAGACCGGGGAACCCGCACGACACTTCACCGGGACGCTGACCTGGTGCGACGAGAGTACCGAAACACGACCTCTCAACGAGCTCCCGTCCGAAGAGAAGGCAGAGCTTGTTCGCTACATTCCGCAGCACTACTTCGAGGAGCTTTGCAACGAGCATGTGTCGGGCAAGTCGGATGCTTTCGAGAAGGAACTGCGGTCAGTGATCTTCTCTCACGCGAGTGAAGACATGAGGTTAGGCGCACTCGACTTCGATCAACTGACGGAGCAGCAGGAGCAGTCGCTCAGGAACCGATTGGGTGAGTATCGCAAGGAACTGGCCTCGGCCAACGCATCAATCGTGCGTATCGAAGAGCAGCTTCAGCCTATAGAGCTGAAGA
>JAPTWT010000089.1 GCA_028064935.1 Gammaproteobacteria bacterium
GGGTCTTTTGCACCCATTCGTAGCGGGCTGCAGGGCTACTCAGTACCGAAAAGGCCACCGTCTGGGTGCCGGACAAAAAGTCCGCGAGCTGATCAATGGAGGTCAGGTTATCGAGGTTCATAAGGGCCTGCATCTCCCCATCATGAACAAAACCCGATCCGGCTTCAGACTCATTTCATGTTAGAAACACAACCCCTCCTCCAGACTCATCTCATGTTGGAAGAGGCTATAGATTTACACACATGCCAGTCAGTGTCATGATGGATTCTCCAGCCCCTGTGGGAATCGGAAATGACCGGGAAGACGAGGCGCGCCCTCGGCGTGTCACGACCAATGATCGCCAAAAGCATCGACAAGGCCGATGTGGTCGGGGTGTTGGTTGGGCTTGGGGGCCGGCATCATGGGCCCAGGGAACCGAAGGTTACGCTAGGGATCTGGGTGGTGGGCTTGGTCTGCACGAAGCTGAAGGAACTTGTTTGGCCGCGGAATGGTCGGCCCTTTCCGCCTCGGTGCAGTTTGTGAGCGGATGTGCTCTGTAGGCAGGCCTTAAGCGCAGACAAGACGGGGGCCGACCCCGGAGAGTACCGCGAGAGACGCACCTTCTGGGTTCCGAATGAGACCTGCTGGCAGCATCTCATATACCCATTCCGCAGCGTGAATATAGTGGCGCAAGCCATGGTCCCGAAGAAACCCGAACCTCGCATCTCGCTGTGGTCGAGCTGTTGTGAAACGCACGATGGCGTGGGCGCGAGCCAGCACGAGGACCGCGTCCTGGTGCTGCTCGTCACTAGGTACGTCACCGACAAGTACGTTCGCCAGTTCTGCGAACCGGTTGCTATTCCCCACCGGACCAGCTTCAAGGGTGTGGTCGCCCTCAGGAGCAGGTCCGACATTGGCGTCCAGATCATAAGAAGAGAACCATCGCCCTGCTCGCGAACGCTAACACGCTGTTCGATATGCCGGACTTCAACAACACCCATAGGCCTGGCAGCGGCAAGGAGGTAGTAGACCTGTCCACAATCCTCATCCCAGTCTTCGAGAATGAAGCATCCGATTTCTCGATGAACCGCGCTAGCGGCGACGATGTTTTGGGCGATTACTGCGAACGTCTAATGCGATATTTTGCCAGAGAAAGCGGCAAGAGTAAGGCGCAGTGCTGTACACCTCTCGAGATAAGCCGCGTCGTGGCGCAGATCGTTGGTACCCGGAATGCCCGGACCCGCGCTGCACCACCGTCTACGTCCCCACCTGCGATTTGGGTTCCCTGCTCCTCAAGCTGGCAACGAGGCTGGTGTGGCCATCGTGTTCTGCGGGCAGGAAAAGAATGCCGCAACCTGCAGTCTCGCCCGCACGAGCATGATCCCGCACGACAACCCCGCCGTGCTCGTCGCGCAAGGCAACGCCCTCACCGACCCGAAGCTCAAGGACGGCGACGCCCTCAAGACTGTCAGCAAAGCCGCCGCCAATCCAACTTTTTCCGAAAACTGCTGAGCGCGGGTCTGGACGTGTTACACGCTCCCTGCGAACGTTTCCGGCCTCTCTGTGTGCCGCCCGGTCAGGAAGCAGGGCGACTACGCTCACCTGTCGCACGCCGTCCGCTCCCTGAAGATCATCGGCAAGGGCGGGCCGCATCCTTCCCCATGGCGTATTCTTCCATGGTAACGCCGGGGCCGACACCAACGACAATCTGGCGCCCTGGAGCCCGGGGTCCTCGTCAAGAGCGACCGTCGCGCGGGCGATTAAGAGAGGTACCGATCTTTCTGTCGCCAGCCTCTCGCTGGACCGGGGGAAGCCGGAACGCAAAATTGCCCCGTTCGCGCTTGTTGACAATGGTCTGCGCTGGCACGTGCGCGCCTTTAGCCGCAAATCCAGTTTCTAAAAGAGTCTTGTCTTCACAAGGATACGAAGGGCCGACAAACGATATCCAGCAAAACCGGATGGTCGAGACGGGGCTGGCCCTACGTCCGGACGACTATCAATTGCAAATCGCTGTCCTCGACTATTCGATGGAGGACCGCGTCCTCGGGTTCCGGGCGCGGGGCGACTTCGCCGGATACGTCCTACGCAGACCGCTGGTTCGCTGCGGTGTGGCGCGCGCAACCCTAGGCCCGGGAAACGTGCTGCCCGGGGCAAGTGCGTGAACGCCATGGGCGAACTCGCAGAGCGGCCTCTCAACCGGCTCCTAAGGATGGCCGTTCTGGCGGGCGCGGAGTTGGCAGTACGCATGCACATTCGCAGGGGCGACGATCTTGATGCCCGCGACAGAGACGGCATGACCCCGCTGATGCTGGCGGCCGCGAAAAACAAGGCCGCTATCTGCATCCTGTTACTCGATTCGGGGGCGGACCCGTCTCTGACCGACCCCTCGGGCCGTGACGCATTGGGGATCGCTACAGCGTCGGGCGCCGCAGATGCGGCCTCGGTCCTGTCCGCTCCTGAACTGGAAACCTGCGCTACGCTGGAAGTGGAAGCACCCGGTTCCGCGGAATCTGGGGCCAAACGGGACGCTGCTCCGGACGCCTCTGTCGATTTGCCCGCGCCGAAGCCTGCGGAGATTGTTTTCGTAGAAGAAGACCCTCTTCCTGGCCTGTCGGAGTGGGATCCTGAGGAGGACGGCCCTCCACCCGAAGCCGACGAGGCGCTGGCCGCCGCCGCTGCTGCCGCCCATGCCGCGATCTCCAGGCACGTGCCGGTAGACACGGCAGAAGACTGGGAGGACTTCGAGGCGTTCCTGCCCGAACATGCCGTCCCGCTGCCCCGCGCTGGTGACGAGGGGGGGGCGCGAGCGTATCCGCCATCTAATGACGAGGGCTCTTCGCGAAGGCAGCGTCCCCGAGGCGGAAGTCGAGGCGATCTGCGCCAACGTCGACGACTCGCGTAACCTCGAAAGCGAAGCCCTCCTCGGTCTGGTGCTCGGCGATCTCGGCGCGGAGATGGACGAGCGGATCGAAGCGGACTCGTTCGGGGCCGGCGATGATGACGATACCGGAGAAGACGCGGAGATATCGGAGGCGCTGGCCTTTCTCGACGACCTCCGGTCCGGCCGCAACGAGCCCTTAAGGATTTACGTCAGGGAGATGAGTCAGCGGAGACTCCTGACGGCTGAGGAGGAGCCCGCCCTTGCCCGAGACATCGAGGAATGGGAGTCCTGCGCCCTCGATGCGCTGGCCGCATGGCCCGAGGGCGTGGCGGCTGTTCTAGTGGCGATTGGCCAGGTCAAAGCCGGAGAGACGGACGCGGAAGATGTGTCGACCGGGGGCGCGCCGGGACCTTCGGTGGAACGCGGCGAGGAAGCAGCAGAGGTGCCCAAAGAGCGTGAGACCGGAAACAAGAACGAGCCCCCCGAAACCGCCGCCGCCCCGCCGGAGACAGTGGCTGTTTTTCTGGAACGAGCCCTGGAAGTGGAGCGGCTAGCCAAACATGTGGGCAAAGGCGGCACGGGAGAAGGGGCGCTCAGGCAGGCGCTCGCCTCGGCAAAGCTGTCGAGGACATTCTTGCTCGGACTCGCCAATGGGAAAAAGGGGATGACTGGCGCTGCCGGGAAATTTGCGGCGGCGATCGCGCGGCAGGCAGGTGCGCGCGAACGCTTCGCGGTCTGCAACCTCAGGCTCGTGCTCTCCATCGCCAAACGCTATCAGGCCCGCGGGCTGCCGCTCGACGATTTGGTACAGGAGGGCAATATCGGCCTGCTTAAGGCCGTAGACCGGTTCGACTGGCGCAAGGGGTTCAAGTTTTCCACCTACGCGACGTGGTGGATAAGGCAACAGATCACCAGGGCGCTGGCGGACAAAGCCAAGGCGATCAGGATGCCTGTCCACGTCCACGAGAAGGCGGCCAAGATAATCAGGGAATCCGACCGAATCGAGAGCGCGACGGGCCGCAGGCCTTCGATACGCGATCTCGCAGAGATACTGTCGATGGAACCTAGGCAGGTCGCCGTGCTTTTGGCCCGCACGGAGGAGCCGACCGCGCTCCATGAGCTGGACGCCGACGGGATAGCTGGCGCGGACGTTCTGGCGGACGAGGCTGTCGCTGATCCGGCCGAGGCCGCGGAAAGGGCCGGCCTGACCGCGGTTCTGGGGAGGCTATTGACCCAACTCAAACCGAAGTCGGCCAAAATAATAGCGCTGAGGTTCGGCCTCGGCGGGGAGGAGTCCCACACGCTGGAAGAGTTGGGCGAGATTCATGGCCTGACGCGGGAGCGCATCAGGCAGATCGAGGCCAAGAGCCTCGCAAAACTGCGCCACCCGTCCTTGTCAGATATCCTCAGGGACTTTGTCGATCCCCGCCCCTCCCCCACGATGGACCCCGAGGCGCCGATTTACAGTGCTCGGAGCGGGGAGGATAAAACACAGAAAAAAAAGGCCGCGCTGCGCATGGCGCCATCTGCCGCGGTGGACAAGACGCTGGCGTTGGCGAGAAACCACGGGTTTCCCGTGGAGGATGACAGAGACACCGGAGGCGATGTCGTGGTAAAACTGGGGGGACGGCCCGGCTTGGAGACCCGCAGGCTGGCACAGATGCTGGTCAACGCCGGCTTTTCGCGGATGCCGGGTATGGTGTTCCGCAAATGAACGAAAGAACGAGAAACGCCCCGCCAAGGGCGGGGGCGATGATGGAGGCCCTCCGGGGTCTTGGATACTCCACGATGGCCGCTTTGGCGGACATCGTGGACAACAGTGTGTCGGCCGGGGCCTACGAGGTCAGGATCGACTTCTTGTGGGCTGGAACGGCCAGCCGGATATCCATTCTCGACGACGGTCGCGGGATGGACGATACCGAATTGGAAAGCGCCATGACACTCGGAGACAAGAGCGCTCTGGCCGACCGGGCGGCGGACGATCTCGGCCGGTTCGGCATGGGTCTGAAAACCGCCTCGTTCTCGCAGTGCAGGAGGCTGACGGTGGCCTCGTTCCGCGAGCGGGGAACCCTCTGCTGCCGGCGCTGGGATCTGGACGCCATTGCGGCGAGGCCCAACGAGGGGTGGCTTTTGTTCGAGGGGCCGGCTGCCGGTTCGGAGTCGTTTTTAGCCCCGCTTTCCGGACAGGGCAAGGGAACGCTGGTGCTGTGGGAGGTTCTCGACCGCGTCGTGACGGACGGCTTCACCATTGACGATTTCGCCGACCTGATCGATGGGGTCGAGGCGCGTCTCGCCATGGTCTTCCACAGGATGCTCCAAGGACCGCACCCATCGCTGAGCCTGTTGGTCAACGGAAGGCCGGTCGAGCCCTGGGACCCCTTCATGTCGGGCCACGCTGCGAAACCGTGGGAATCCCCGGTCGCCACACAGGTTACTGCGTCAGGTCTCGTGGCGGTCGCTTGCCACGTTTTACCACATCGGGATTTGCTGACGCCGGACGAGTACGACAAGGCCGGAGGACCAGAAGGCTGGACCGCCCAGCAGGGATTCTACGTCTACCGCAACCGGCGTCTACTGCTCGCGGACGGCTGGCTCGGGCTCGGACAGGGCCGGGCGTGGCACCGCGAGGAGGCCCACCGTCTCGCGCGGGTACGTCTGGATATCCCGAACACGGCTGACGCCGACTGGAAAATCGACATCCGGAAATCAACGGCCCATCCGCCCGTGTCGCTGCGCCCGTGGCTCACGCGTCTGGCCGAGGACACGCGCGACAGGGCCCGGAGGGTTTTCGCCTACCGCGGCTCCCTCAGGCCAAGTCCCGGAGGAGTACCGGTGGAGCAAGCGTGGCGCGCGGAGCACTCGAGATCGGGCATGCGCTACCGGATTGACGGGAAGCATCCAGCGGTCGCCGCTGTTCTAGAGGCTGCGGGGCCGCTACTGCCTCTGGTGAGGTCCATGCTCAGGGTCGTCGAAGAGACGGTTCCGATGCAGCGTATGTGGTTGGACACAGCAGAGAACCGGGAGACACCGCGTACCGGATTCTCCGGAGAGCCAACCGCTGACGTCGTTGAGGTGCTTCGGGCGCTCTATAACGACATGGTTGGGCGCCGAGGTATGAGTGTGGAATCCGCCAAAGCATTGCTGATGCGCACTGAGCCTTTCCAAAACTACCTCGATCTCATCGAGGCTATATCGTCCGGTGGGGTTTGAAGCGGAACCATTAAGGATATGAGGAAACACTATGGCGGAGCCCAGCAAGACGCTTATGGATGCAATCGGCATCGCGCAGACTCTGCTGCGAAACGAGAAAGGCAAGGCCGCAATTACTCCCGCGCTCATCGCCGATAAGGTTAAGATCGCTGCGGACGTTTTGGCTTCGTCGAGCGAAGAGCCCGTCGATCAGGAAGCCGCGATCACCGAGCTTATCCGCCGGTTTAGTCACTGGATAGGCAAGACGGCGACCTTGCAGGACACCGCGGGTCACGTAGCGTGGCTCTCCGCCTCGCGCAAGAAGGACTGGCGATACTGGCAAAGATATCGAGGTTTGCTTGAGCGCAAGCTCGCCGACGATGTGGTCGAGGCTTTAAGCGAATCCACGGACGACGTGCTGGGCCTTCTGGAAGATCCTAGGCGCGACGGGGTTTGGGATCGCAGGGGCCTAGTGGTAGGCCATGTGCAGTCGGGAAAAACCGGCAACTACTCGGGTTTGATATGCAAGGCCGCAGATGCCGGATACAAGGTCATCATCGTGCTTGCAGGTATGCACAACAATCTGCGTTCACAAACACAGATTCGCTTGGAGGAGAGCTTCCTCGGTTACGAGACATCGCCGAACCGCGATCCGGGCAAGCCGATTGGTGTGGGCGAAATCGATAGCGATCCGAAAATCCATCCACATTGCGCGACGACCCGCGCTGACAACGGGGATTTCAATACTGCGGTGGCACGCAATTTCGCCATTTCCCCCGAAGAGCGTCCATGGCTCTTCGTCGTAAAAAAGGGAAAACCCGTTCTGACGCAGCTTCTCAAATGGATTCGCGGCCACGTCGCGGACGCCACCGACGCAGAAACAGAGAGGCGCATCGTGACCAACCTTCCCCTGTTGGTCATCGACGACGAGGCCGACAACGCCTCCGTCGACACAGGTGAGCAACTCTTCAGCGAAGACGGCACGCCGGACGAGGATCACCAGCCAAAGGCCATTAACAGTCTGATCCGCCAGATACTGCATGCTTTTTCGAAATCGGCATATGTTGGCTACACGGCGACGCCGTTCGCGAACATCTTTATTCACCGCAATGGGGCAACGGTTGATGAGGGGCCGGATCTGTTCCCGCGGTCGTTCATCATCAACCTTGCCGCGCCATCGAACTACGTGGGCCCATCACGCGTCTTTGGCCAGCGCACCATTGATGGTCGCGTCGGCGGATTGCCGCTGGTGCGAGATATCTCAGACCACTACGATCCCAGCAACGAAAGCGGCTGGATGCCGCGCATACATAAAAAAGAGCATGTTCCAGTTTTCCATGGTCAGCAGATTCCCCCACCTTCCTTGCGCGAGGCGCTTTGTTCGTTTGTCTTATCGTGCGCGGTCCGTGTGTGTCGTGGCCAAGGTGCAGAGCACTCCTCCATGCTCATTCACGTCACTAGGTTCATCAAGGTCCAAGGAGAGGTATTCGCGCAGGTTGAGGAGGCTATTAAGCGCATGAAACAGCGCATCCTTCGGAATATGAATAATGAAGCGCTTCTGGCTCAGCTGAAGGAGCTGTGGGAGCGCGATTTTGTCCCAACCAGCGCAAAGGTTGCTGGGCTATGGCCCAAACAGGAGGGCCGCTCCAAAATACCCTCCTGGGCGGAAATATTGGACGTGCTCCCGGATGTCTTGTCAGACATTGTCGTACGCCCGATTAATGGAACGGCCAAGGATGCGCTAGATTATTCGGAAAACCAGGAAAAAGGCCTCAAGGTCATTGCGATCGGTGGCGACAAGCTGTCCCGGGGACTCACCCTAGAGGGCCTTTGTACCAGCTACTTCGTCCGGACGACAAAGATGTACGACACGCTTATGCAGATGGGGCGCTGGTTCGGCTATCGTCCGGGATATGTGGATTTATGTCGCCTTTACACCACCGGGGATCTGGTGGAATGGTTTGGGCACATTGCGGATGCCTCCGAGGAACTGCGGGAAGAGTTCGATACGATGGTGCAGCGGGGGGCGACGCCCCATGACTATGGCCTGAAAGTCCAGTCGCACACAGTGTTGACGGTTACGTCTCCCTTGAAAATGCGCAACGCCGAGACGCTTTCGCTTTCATACAGTGGAAGCATGTCGCAGTCCGTCGTTCTTTTCCGCGACTCCAAGCAGTTGCATCTCAATCTAGCAGCGACTGACAAGCTGATCGCGGCTATGGGATCCGCCTATGAAACCGATCTCATCCGCAAGCGTGATGACGTGCCAGATAGATGGAAACGATCGATTCTGTGGCGCGACGTAGACTCGGAACTTATCAAGGATTTCCTCGGAAGTTATACGACCCACCCGAGGGCAATTTCCGCCAACAGCATCGTGCTGGCCGAGTTCATCAAGAAAATGAACGACCGAAGCCAGCTTAAGCAATGGACCGTTGCACTTATGGGCGAAGGCCATCCTGGCGAGCCGTATAAGTTCTCGACCGGCCTGGAGATTTCCCACTTCCCGTCGCGCTCCGACACCAGCGTCGCCGGCGGCTACTCTATCGGGGTGCTGACCGACCCGAAAGATGAGGCGATTGATCTCGACTACGAGCCGTGGAAGAAGGCCTTGGACATGACATTGGCGGTATGGAAGAAGGATCCCGCGCGCAATCGCATCACCCCTCCGACTCGACCAAGCGGCAAGAAGATCAGAGAACTCCGGGGCTCCGATGCCGGCGACCTCAATCGGGGCGTGCTGCTTCTTTATCCCCTTTCTCCGGCACTCAAAACCGGTAACCTGATCTCGGAAGATTGGGACAAGCCGATCATCGCTTTTGCTATTGGTTTTCCGTCGAGCGAGGCGGGAGTTAAGGTGGAATACAAGGTCGACCACCTCTATTGGAAGCAGGAATATGGTTCGTCAGAATAACGAATTCATCCTTGCGTGGGGCTCGCTTTCAGGCTCCACAGAGAAAGCGGGGTGGCGCAGCATCCCCATAAGTGCAGCGGGCCCAATCCTTATACACGTGGGGCGCCGCTTCCCGGGCAACGAGGAGGCTCTGCTCGTCGCTTTCGCCAACACGACCATTCCTGCTGACGAAAAGCTGCCAGACGCCCAAGGCTTTTGGGTCGAGCGCGCCGACCCCAATGGCGAAGGCAAAACATGGCTCGCACTGACGCGCAAGGCAGCGGGGGGGCTCGAGATTTTCTCTACAATGGCGCGCGACGTCGCCGGAGCGCTTGAAGCGGAGCACGTGGCGGATGAACCACGTTTGCTGCGCGTGTTGCTTGGGCGTGTCCGAGCTTGGCAGGAGTTCATGCGGAAGGGTGGGCGGGTGCTTAGCCCGGAGGCCGAGATCGGCCTCATCGGCGAGCTCACATTTCTGCGTGCCATAATGCAGGCCGGAGTGTCGCCGCCGCTGGCGATGGAAGCTTGGGTCGGTCCCTACGATGCAGAGCAGGACTTTGCGTTAGGTGCGGGGGCTGTTGAGGTCAAAGCAACCATGTCGTCGTACGGCTTTACCGCGAAGATCGCGTCACTCGAGCAGCTAGACGACTCCGTCCGCAAACCGCTGTTCATGGCTGGAGCGAGGCTCTCGGAGCGAGAATCGGGCAGGAGCCTTCCGGATTTCGCATCGTCGGTCAGGGAAATGCTTGATGACGAACCGGGGGCTGCGGCCATGTTCTCCGACAGGCTTTTGGCCGCCGGCTACCATGGGGAGTACGTCGACCACTATAAGAGGCGCTTCTCGGTGGAAGGTATCCGCGTGATGGAGGTTCGGGAGAACTTCCCCCGTATCGTGCCAGGAAACGTGCCGGCAGGTATCAGAAAGGTGATTTATGAGATCGATTTCGATCGCGCACCGGGGGTCGATGTGGGCGTGATGGGGGCGCTAAGAAAACTGGGGGCACTATGAGTACGGAATTGGGGGATTTCCTGAGGGAGACGCAGGCCGAGGTCAGAGCGCAGATGAGCGATGGACCACCGTTCGCCGAACTCGTTTTTTCCGAGGTGGTGATGCAACACATGGCCGAAATCGGGATGACCTTCGAGCCTGTGGTCTGTCATTACCAGGGCAGAGTTGGGAACGCGAACTTGCGGCTCAGCGGTTACGCGATGTCGGACGATGCCGACCAGTTGGACATGTTCGTTAGCCTCTATGAGGGCGTGGACGTCCCGACGCCGATCCCGGATGCCGAGACCAAGACGGCGGTCGAGCAGTGCCTGCGGTTTCTCGGTCTCTGTGCCGAGGGGCGAATGGCGGCGAAACTCGACCCATCCAGCGACGCGCATTCCCTCGCCCTGACGATCCGCGAAATCTACAACGGCCTTGAACAGGTGCGCGTCTTCGTGCTGACCGATCGCATCGCGAAAGCGAAAAGCTTCAAAACGAGGGAGATAGGCGGCAAGGCGGTGCGTCTCGAAGTGATGGACATCGAACGGCTACACCGGCACTGGTCGGAGGGCAAGCCCCGGGACGAGCTGGTGGTCGATTTCGGCGAGGTCTGCGGCTCGTCGCTCCCGTGCGTATTCGTGCCGGGGGACACCGACGAATATGACTACGCCCTGACAGCGGTGCCGGGCGAGGCTCTCAGGTTCCTCTATGAGAGATTTGGGGCTCGGCTACTTGAAGCCAATGTGCGCTCGTTCCTGAGCGTGAAGGGCAAAGGGGTGAATGCCGGTATCCAGAACACGTTGCGTACCGCACCGGGCCGCTTCATGGCCTACAACAACGGAATAGTGCTTGTGGTCGACGAGATGCGGCTGGATGCGGCGGCTGACGGGTCGCCAGGCATTGCGTGGCTCAAAGGTATGCAGATTGTGAACGGCGGGCAGACGACCGCCTCGCTGTTTTTCACCAAGAGGAGGTTCCCCGAGACCGACCTCGGGCGCGTGCGGGTGCCCGCGAAGGTCATCGTGATGAAGGTGAAAGATGAGGCCCGCGAGGAGGCTCTCGCCTCCGACATCTCCCGTTTTGCCAACAGCCAGAACGCGGTCAAACAGTCGGATCTGTCCGCCAACAAGCCCTTCCACGTCGAGGTTGAGCGGCTCTCCCTGACAGTTTATCGTCCTGACGGCACCGGGCGCTGGTTCTACGAGCGCGCGGCGGGCAGCTACAACACGATGCTGGCTCGCGATGGTACGACGCCGGCGAAGCTGAAGGTGTTGAAGGACGCCATCCCCACGACTCGGAAAATCACGAAGACGGACCTCGCGAAATACGTCTGTGCGTGGTCCGTCCAGCCCGATGTCGTTAGCCTCGGGTCGCAGAAATGCTTCGAGCGATTCATGGCAGGCATGACGGTCGCCGAGGGGGGTCCACCACCACCCGCGCCGGACGTCGGCTCCTACAAGCAGATGGTCGCGATGGCCATCGTGTTCAAAGCGACACAGAAACTCGTTCGGCCTATGTTCCAGGCCTTTCAGGCCAATGTCGTGGCCTACACCGTTTCGTTGGCCGCATACCTAGTCGCGGATAGATTTGACCTCGACCGCGTGTGGGATAGACAGGGTGTCTCGCCGGAACTGCTGGCCCAGTTGGGAGTGTGGGCGCGGGAGGTAAACGACGTCCTGCACCGGACGGCCGCCGGCAAAATGGTCTCCGAATGGGCCAAGAAGATGGAATGCCGGGAGGCCGTCCTCCGGGCGACCTATTCGGGGCCCATGCCGGGGATTCCGGAGATTCGCTGAGGTGTCCTGTGGCTGGCGTGGTCGATCCGAGACCCGAAGCCGCGGTGGCTGTCAAGCTTGTTGTCGGAGTGTCAAGAAGTCGCTCTCCTAGGGAAAATGAGGAGCGACATGCTACACGCGGCCGGCCGGCGCGTGCTTGTGGTGTGGGAGTGTGCCACGAGAGGCAAGGCGGCCGAGGGTCTGACGCTGCGGTTATCGGAGTGAGTCGGGGGGCATGCGCCCTTCGGCGAGATACCGGAAACCAAACATATGAAAACATCAGGAAATCTGCGTCGAATGCCCAGGAGGGGCTACCGTCAGATTTTCTGCAACCAAATTTTGGTATTATCCAGAGTTCCGAGCCTCTCTTTCAGTTTTGCGGCAATATCTCCGGAGGATATGATCACCACCGGGTGTCCATCCTCGACCAGCTCTTGGTACGCTTGCCTGTCGAGGTAGGATGTGGTGACCAAAATCCCGAACTGGCGATGTCTGAGGCGTGAGATCAACCGGGATACGGGTTTTATCCCCACCCCGTTGTTCATGCCGTAGCATTTGGCTTCCATCGCAAAATCGACGTCGATCGCACCGGCTCCGCGGCCGATGCGATAAGTCCCCAAGGCGTCTCTTCCGCCGTCCCTCCAAGGGCGTGTTATCTCCCAACTGTGGATAGCCGGCATGAATAGCCGGGCCAGCTCCATTGCGCACCGTTCGAAGGCATGGGGATCTTTCTTGTAAAATTCGTAAACAAGGTTCGCATAGGCGGCAAGTTCCGGAGAACCTGGAATCTGTTGTTGTCGGGAGCGTACCGATTTGACGGGGACCGATTTGAGCGGCTTAAACTTTCTGCCACCGACCCAGTCCAGCCAGGGCCCGGGCGCGTGGGGGGAAGATATTGCATTGCCGGCCTGAATGTCTTTCACCCACGCCCTGGACACAACGGGAACATCGAGAATCGTGAAAGTCGATTTGTAGTTCTGAAACCGCACGCCGTCGTTCGTGGTCCGCCACACGGCTACTAGGTCTTCGTCTCCACCCATTCCTACCGCGCCCGGTACCGCAAGCCCGATGAACCGCACGTCTCGATATGTGCCAGTGCTGCCGAAGAGAAGAATGGGCGGGAAAGCGGAGCTTTGCTGATGTTGGTGTGCCTCATCGAACAGATTTCTTAGTAGCAGATTGCCCTGCCGCGGCGTTTTGTGCAGGTCCCCGGGCACCCGATTATCACCATAGTAGACAAACGTTCCGTTTTCGCGATCAAGGGTATCCGGCCAGCTCACGTCCGAGAAGCTGGTTTTCAGCACCAGAAGCTTGAGCGTCTTCACTCCGGATCTTTGCCCTATGTGACGGAACCCCGCTCCGTTATCCACACCCAGCAGATTGGGTAGGGGGTCGTCCGAAGAATTGCCGTTTCGGGATCCGCCGTAAACCTTGTCCACGAGCAAGTCAACCACATCCGGTTTCTTGTCGATCATCGACTCAATTTCGCCATCCTCGGTTTTCCCGCCTTTTCTGACCGTGCAGCGCCGATCCACTTGAAAATTGCGGTAATGACGTCTGAACAGACGCCATTACCGCAAAGCTTCACCTTTTCACGGCGGCTACCGTGGGGAAGAATATGCTCATCTCCCCCGCCCATCGCCTTGAGCAGTTCGTTCGGCTGAAGCATTCGCAGGAATGGAACACCCTTTCGCCAGGTGACCAAGCCGAACCGATCGACGGTAGTAATTGTACGTAGTGGCACGTCCAGCGTTTGCCACCCTCCGGCATAGTCGGAACCGTAGTAGACGATGATGAACGGGACATTCCGCCCTATTGCCGCAATAGCCCGCTCGGCTCGTTCGAGGGTTGCTATCGCTCTTCCGGGTCTACGCAGCGGATTTGATAGGTGTGGCATCTCCCAGCTTATTATGTCGCGAGCTGTCATCGGGGCTTTTTTCGCGAACGTCAAAAGCTGTTCACGGCTAACCTTGGAACCTTGCCTGTCGCAGACCAGAAACATTCGCTTCCGGGCCTGGGCCGACCCAAAATCGGCCGAATTAAGGAAAAGGTCGCTGACCGTGTAACCCAATGCCTCAATGGTCTCCACAAGCTCATTGTGTCGGTCCCATTTCTTCATACGGTTCACGTTCTCAACAATCACCCAACGCGGCTGCATTGACCTTACCCACCGAACGATACCGATGGCAGTTTCACGGCTGGTTTCAGATCCAGGTTTGGCGCCGCGCGCTATAGAATGCGACGTGCATTCCGGAGAGGTCAGGAGCACATCCGGCCGATAGCGCCGACCAACAGCCTTCGCGTCCACATTTTCTATGAGGTCGGTAATGACGTCCGATTTAGGGAAGTTAGCCTTGTAGGTTTTCGTGGCCAAGTCCCACGCATCCAGCCCGAGCAATGGCACTCCCCCGCCCCGTACGGCGCCCCTGGCCCCAAATCCGCCGCCACAAAAAAGATCTACAAACGTCGCCATTTTCGCTATTTGCTCGTTATGTTATGGCCCCAATAGTACACATATAAGGGTCGGACGTTTAATGAAAGGTTTACGGTGATCTCTGTCCCGGACAGCGATCAGCCTACCAGGTTTGCGACAATTTCGCCAAGCCAAGCCGATAAGGCGAGTTCCTGCAGCGTTTCACCCCCCCCATCGATGATCGTCAATCTGATTGGATGCCGCATTAGCGTTTTTCCAAAACACGCCGCTGACGTTGCCGAGATCAAAGGCCAATTGCGGGCGCCCTCTAGTACCGTCAATGACTCGAATCCCGCCCGTTCTTGTGGGCGTTCATGATGCCCGGCTAAGACAATACCCCTAAAGCGGTTCGTCGCGGCGCGCCGAGCGTGATTAGTGTTTCATCAACCGCATATCCAATGCCAGCGGTGCCAAGAAATACGATGCCACCGCGACCAGTATGGTCGGGCTGCTGAAGTATGGCGCAGGCCTCCCCTTTAACCGCATCGAGACCTTGCAGGCGGGTATGCGCATCCCGTTGCCGGCCGCGACCCAATGGG
>JAPTWT010000194.1 GCA_028064935.1 Gammaproteobacteria bacterium
TGCGGATGAGTTGGAGGCCATGCTCCAACCGCCGGTCATAGGCCGGGGGTGCGCGTCTCGGTGACGCATGGGACTCACGGGCTTTGGGGTGCCCTCGGGATTGGGAGCGACTGAGGCCCTTTTGTGAGCCCCGTTGAATACGCCGGGCGTATTCCTGTTTGTAGTCACGCGATAGCTTCATGGCTGTGTTCTCCCGCAGGGGAGTGTCGCCAATGCCCGCGTGCAATCTTTTTGATAACGCATTACTATCTGCATGTCAGTGGTCTCCAAAAAACTGATGGATCTGAACCCCTATCCGTTGCTGCGGTCAGGGGTTTTCTTTTGTGAGGCGTAGGTCGTTATGGCGGCCCACGGCTCGGGGCTTTGGGATAGGTCTTGGGGGTCTCGCGCAGACGCCAATGCCATGACGGGTCCAGCAAATAGGCGTAACGATATTTGGAGGCGACCGGCTGACGATGGGCCGGAATGCCGGTGCGACGCAGATGACCAATGGCATTGCTGCCATAGCGCTCATAAACGGTACGCGGATGCAGCAATTGACCGTCCCCCAGATCGACGTAACTCGTGGGGCTACTCGATCCGAGGTAGAGCCAGCCTGTGGCCTGATAGATGATGCCGACATGCCCGGCACTGGGGTCGGCATAAGACAGCAGAAGCTTCCAGTCGGTATGGCGGCGTAAGTGGCGCAGCACGACCCCAATGACGCGACTCTCGGCATTCTTGGGTAAGGTGTCGCTCAACCAGAGTCGGGCGAGAGTCGCTACCTCCTGAGGCTTGGCGGCCACCAAAAGCTTGTGGCCCTGCCGAGCGCCGGCAGTAAACACCACGGCCCCAGCGAGGGCATCGTTTTGATAGACCCCGAAACACAATCGGGCGGCGGCTGGCATGCTGTGGAGATAATGCTCTCGCGTGATGAGGTCCCGGATAAGGGGCGCTGGTACCGGGTTCACATGCAAGGTCTTGGGAAGGGAGCGTGGGGGTCGGACTTGCACCGCCATCGGCGCGGGGGGAACCGCGCTATCCTGCTTTTGGACGACCCACGCAGTCGTTGGAAGAGATTCACCCTTCATGGCCGGATCTCGGAGACGAACCCCAAAGCCTGGGCCACTTCGAGAATATTGCGCGATGACCAGCCGAGGCGTTCAGCCAAGGCGTTGGCTTTCTCCGCGCCCAAGACCACGCGGCAGGCGCTGACTGCATCGTCGATCGTCTCAAAGCCGTCCAGGGCATCTTGGGCCTCTAGGATTCCTGCCAATTGCTCGAAATACCGCACCATGAGCCGCTGGGTACTGCGTTCTCCGGCCGACACGGGCCTATCGGGGATCACTGGTGCGTCATTTGGGGCCGCGCGGCGTTGTGTTGCCGGGTAGGTGTTGCCATCCCGACCGAGGCGCGTGTCCATGGCCGGGATATGGGCTTCCTGTTCCAGGCCCTCGCGCACCTTGGCGACCGTGGGCTGTGAGAGCCCACACCGGCGCCCTACCTCGCGGTCGGCCCATTCGGGATGCGTCCGTAATAGTCGATCGGCAAAGGCCCGCCGGTCGCTCAAAGTGAGCGGGCGGCCATGGGCGGCGTTCAAGGCAAAGGCCAGCGCATGGAGGTCCCCATCTTCCGGGGGGTCTAATACCTCCACAGTGATGTGCTTAAAGTTGAGGTTCTGGGCGGCTGCCAGACGATGAAAGCCATCGACCAGCAGATACCCGCGCCCGTGTTTCACAACCCGCAGGGGTGGCCACTGTCCGGCTACGGCCGCTAACTCCTCGACATGCTCAGGGTCGAGACCCCCGACGCGGGGTTGCAGCGTCTCATCTACTGTTATGTCCTTATATGCTATTTCCACGTCACCCTCCATAATCCCGATAGCTACCTGTAAAAACAGACGACACGGCAAACATAGCAGGCGGCAAATAAGCTTCTTGCATGGGTTCGCGTAAGGCTGTAAAGTGGCCCGTATGGAGGACAATCGCTTCACCGAACCCACGACAGACCTCTTGGCTCAGGCCAAGCAACAGGGTTATGCCGTGTCCCGGGAACAGTTGACCCGCTGGCACCGAGCAGGGTTGCTCCCCCGTCCGATGCAGAGAGGACGAGGGCGAAACCGGGGCAGTGAAGTGGCGTACCCACAAGGCGCGATGCGACAGCTACTCGCCCTGTGTGCCCTTCACCAAAAGAATCGGCGTTTACGCGATAACGGTTGGAGTCTCTGGTGGTACGGGTTTACGGTCGAGGAAAAGTATTCTTATGACGTGTTGAAGGACGCGGCTTTATGGTGGGACCAGACGGTACATCGGCTGCGAGATCTGGCCGAGCCACGGGAAGATGATGGTGATATTTCCGAAGAATCCCTAGATATCATAGAACAAGCCGGAGATATGCGGTTAGGCAACCCCATGGCTCGACGGATGAGAAAAAGGGTGAGCTCAAAAAACTACCCGTCATTACTCCGTGTTGCTCTACAAATGATGATCGGTACTTTCAGCGGCCAAGACGCTCAGGGGCATGTTGATCGGGATATCAACGACCAGACCATCCTAGAAAAAGCTATGGGGATTTCGAGGGCCCGGACGGATCGCATGAAGGGCGGCGAGCCGTGGCTGAAAAGTGACATTGCCCCGATTTTGGGAGAAGTGGCCCACAGGGCCTTTGATCGTCCCTTGGTTGATATTCTTAGAGAGACATCCAGGGAGGTCGTTGTAGATGCCCGCAATGAACTGGCCCAACTCTTTCATATCTTGGACCAAGTGTCGTTAATTCTTGAAAGGGCCTACGGAAAACACGCTTTCGGCTTGGGCGTGATTGGGGATATAGCGCGAAACTCCGATCCGAGCCAGCAGGCCATCATGTTATTGCTTTGGCTTGCCTTGCGTCAGAACCCACAGATGAAAGAGGGAATGCAGGCCCTTCTGAAGGGGATTATGAATCGCGAGATCAAACCTGCGCTTGCACCAGAAGGACACTAAATCCATGGCAGCCACAGGCGGCCAGACCCAACTCCCATTCGACGACCTTGAGTGGAAAGCGCGCGGGGAGTATTGGCAGGGGCGGTCTACCAAGCCTCAGGGACGATCTTCCCGCAAGGACCGCCAGCCGCTCATTTTGAGCGGCCACGGCGTGCGGCTGTCTGTGGATCACGGGGCGCTACTTGTCCAGAACGGCTTCACCC
>JAPTWT010000174.1 GCA_028064935.1 Gammaproteobacteria bacterium
GGCAAGTACATCGTGCGCTCGAAGAAGTACAGTGCGCATGATGAGCAGGACCAATTCCATCTTGGCGATCTGGTCGAGATTGCTGAGTCGCGTCCGATCTCCAAGACGAAGTCCTGGGTTGTCACCCGACTTCTTGAGAAATCGACGCTCGTTTGAACGCCAGGCGTTGTCGGCGCGCGTGCGCAGTCTGGCGCACAGTCGCGCCGATCTTCAGATCGTCTGCCGCCGCACTTCTAGACTGTGGCGACGGGCAAGAAGATCAAAGCAGGTCTTGACGGCCTGATTTTTTTCGGTAAGAATTACAAGTTCGCCATTTTGGCGCTTCATTGACCCACGAGCTGGGCCCAAGACTGCACGCCGCTGCTTGATGCTGCGGGCAAGTTGGGAAAAGGATTCCACATGATTCAGATGCAATCAAGGCTGGATGTTGCTGACAACACTGGCGCAAAAACCGTTATGTGCATCAAGGTGCTCGGCGGCTCCAAGCGCCGCTATGCTGGCATTGGGGATGTGATCAAGGTCAGCATCAAAGAGGCGGCTCCGCGTGGGCGCGTGAAGAAAGGCGAGGTTTTCAATGCCGTCGTGGTGACAACCCAGGACTTCGTCTTGGAGATCGGACGCGACTCAGCAATCTCGACCAGATCGCCAAGATGGAATTGGTCCTGCTCATCATGCGCACTGTACTTCTTCGAGCGCACGATGTACTTGCCATAAAGCGCATGTTGCACGCGGCGTTCGACAAGCACGGTAACCGTCTTGTTACGCTTGTCGCTCACCACACGCCCCGTCAACACGCGGGTCAAACTCTCAGCTGCCGACATCATGACTCCTGCATAGTGTTTTGGCGAATGAGCGTACGGATTCGCGCGATATCGCGGCGCACCTTCGTCAATTGGCTGGTGTTTTGCAACTGTTGCGTTGCCTTTTGCATGCGCAGGCCCATGTGCGCCTTGAGCAAAGCATTGAGCTCATTTTGCAAACCAGCCGCGTCCAATTTGCGCATCTCTTCTAGATTCATCATCTCACCTCAAAGGCCAAAGCGGCGACCGACGAAAACCGTGCGAAACGGCAGCTTGGCTGCCGCGAGCTCGAAAGCTTCGCGCGCCAGTTGCTCGGGCACACCGTCAATTTCGTACAGGACCTTCCCCGGCGTGATTTCAGACACGTAATACTCGGGGTTGCCCTTGCCGTTACCCATACGCACTTCTGCGGGCTTGATTGAAATGGGTTTGTCCGGGAACACACGGATCCAGATGCGCCCACCACGCTTGACATGCCGTGAGATGGCGCGACGCGCAGACTCGATCTGGCGCGCGGTCAAGCGTCCGCGTGTCGTCGCCTTCAAACCATACTCACCGAAAGCCACCGAGGCGCCGCGTGTTGCAACGCCCTTATTTCGGCCCTTTTGCTCCTTGCGGTATTTACGACGCGCAGGTTGCATCATGACGATTCTCCTTGCTTGCTCGGCACAGCGGCCGGCGATTCAGGTTTACTGACTTTGCGTACACGCTTTTCGGGCGCTGCTGCAGGTGCTGCGGCCGCAGGAGCCGCATGTGCGTCACCACGTCCGGAATCTGCACGACGGTTACGGCGTGGATTGGTTTTGTCGTCACGACGGGGGCGGCGCTCGACTTCTGCGGCTTCAGCCGGCTTTTGCGCCAAAGCGCCACGCCCCAGGGTGTCGCCCTTATAGACCCAGACCTTGACACCGATGACGCCATAGGTGGTCTTCGCCTCCGAAAATCCATAGTCAATATCGGCGCGCAAGGTCTGCAGCGGAACACGGCCTTCTCGGTACCATTCGGTACGGGCGATTTCGATACCATTGAGCCGCCCCGAAGACATGATCTTGATGCCCTGGGCACCAAGGCGCATGGCGTTCTGCATCGCGCGCTTCATCGCACGGCGGAACATGATGCGCTTTTCCAGCTGCTGGGTGATGGAGTCGGCGATCAGCTTCGCATCGATTTCGGGCTTGCGCACCTCTTCGATGTCGACCGCCACGGGAACCCCCAGCCGCTTGGTCAGTTCGGCCTTGAGCGCCTCGATGTCCTCACCCTTCTTCCCGATCACGACACCAGGCCGCGCACTGAAAATCGTGATCCTTGCATTCTTCGCGGGGCGCTCGATCACAATGCGCGAAACCGACGCTGCCTTCAGCTTTTTCGCAAGAAATTCGCGAACTGCAATATCCTCATTGAGCATCTTCGCGAATTGCGCTCCGCTGGCGTACCAGCGCGAGGTCCAATCATGCGTGACCGCCAGCCTAAAACCGGTTGGGTTAATTTTCTGTCCCATCTCGTGTCCTTAGTTCCCAACGGTGATATAGATATGGCAGGTCGGCTTCACGATCCGATTGCCTCGCCCTTTGGCCCGCGCCGAAAAACGCTTCAATGAAGCGCCGCGCTCGACCATGATGGACTTCACCTTCAACTCGTCGATATCGGCGCCATCGTTGTGCTCGGCATTCGCAATCGCAGACTCGAGGACTTTCTTGATGATTTGGGCGGCCTTCTTCGGCGTGAAAGCCAATGTATTGAGGGCATGGTCGACCTTTTTTCCCCGGATGAGGTCAGCGACCAGACGGCCTTTTTGCTCTGACAAGCGGACGCCGCGCAGAATTGCTCGTGTTTCCATGGTTTCTTACCTCTTGGCAGCCTTCTTGTCCGCGGGATGGCCCTTGAACGTCCTGGTCAGGGCAAACTCACCGAGTTTGTGGCCCACCATCTGGTCCGTGATGTAAACAGGCACATGTTGACGTCCGTTGTGTACGGCAATGGTGACGCCAATGAACTCGGGCAGCACCGTGGAGCGGCGCGACCAGGTTTTGATGGGCTTTTTATCTTTCGTGGCGACAGCGCTTTCGATCTTCCGGATTAGATGAAGATCGCAAAACGGGCCTTTTTTGAGAGAACGAGTCATAGTGGCCTCTTACTTACTTCTTGCGACGCGAGACGATCATGCCCTGCGTGCGCTTGTTCTGGCGCGTGCGGTAGCCCTTAGTCGGCGTGCCCCATGGACTGACAGGGGTGCGACCTTCACCGGTCTTGCCCTCGCCGCCACCATGGGGGTGATCGACCGGGTTCATTGCCACACCGCGTACCGTGGGACGTATGCCCTTCCAGCGCTTGGCGCCGGCTTTGCCATATTGGCGCAGGCTGT
>JAPTWT010000124.1 GCA_028064935.1 Gammaproteobacteria bacterium
GGCCGCGACACGTAATCCCGGGCACACCCGCGCGCGCGACCGGCAGACCGAGACAGGCCAATACCAGAATGAGCACGGCAACCCAATGCTTCATCTTTGCCGGTACAAGATTATTGCGCATGGGTGGCATTGCCACCCGCAGGGGTGGCCACCTCTTTAGGCGCGACACGGACAGCCTTTCTGATTTCCGACACCGACCCGCCATACCATGCGGCTTGTAGTACCGCTGCCGCATTTCCTGTGTTGGCGCGCGTCAGCACGCCTTGTCCGAATTGCGCGAGGCTTACGGCGTCGGCATAGGGCCCGGTGCCGACGCCTACGAGGGTAGGCGTGCGCTGGACGTGAAAACCCTTGATGATGAACGGATAGGCATAATAGACGGGCCAGTGCAGGCGCTTGGCGAGCCCGCGGACGTTACCCCCCGTGGCTACCAGTTGAATGAGCGTGGGATAGATACGCTGTGCAGCCAGCGCAAACCGCGTCTGCGTCTTAGAGCGCGGGTCGAAAAACAGCATGCGAGTCGGTGGCCGCAAACCTTGAGCCAACGGGTTAACGGTCGTCCCCTTGCGGGCCACGACCTTCCAGACATACCGCCCGTGGACCCACACCGGGGCCTTGATGTTGTGCTTCAGGGTTACGACTGGCAGGTAATACCGCACGCGTGTGGTTTGAGCTGGCGGTAGTGGCGCGTAGGCCAGATGCGACAGGTCGTACTTGGCCTGCTTTGCCAGCTGCCGGTCCTTTGCTCGCCAGTTCACGTGGGCGGCCCGCGCAATCATGACGCGCATGAGACTGGGCTCGCGTATAGGCCAGGTCTTGCCCCGTATGCCGAGATTGTGGGCCACTCCGGCTTGTACGACGAGCATAGAAAACCCAACCACGGCTACAGCGCGGTAATAGGCCCGTAATGCTGTTTTCGCAAGGCGCGGCCTGCAATGCGCCAAAACATCCTCGCGCGCAGCGCGAGCAGTGCAGGAAGATTTGTGCATCATGGCATCTCTAGGGCTTGGTCGGATTTCGCCCATCAGGCGGATTACTGCCACCTTTGCGCGGAGACGTTTTTGCCGGAAACCGCACCACGTTCGTGGGGACTGGCGACGCGACGACCGGCGTCTCTGCTGGTCGGTCATTATTGCCGGCCCTGGGAGCCTTTTTCGGCTGACTGCTTAAAGAAGCTGCCCCTGCCAGCGTTGCTTGCAACAGCCGGCGTTGTTTATCATCTGGCGCCGGCGCTCCGCCATCGCCAGCCTTTGTGCTTGCGGTAATGTCCGGGACCGATGGTCCCGCCTGAAACAACGGCGCCGTCAATGCCAACGGGAACGGTGTATTGGCCGGCAGAGCCGGCAGCAGCGCGTCGGGCAAGTCGACGACAATCACGCCGGCGAACTCCTTCTCGCCGGACTTCATCCGCCATAGCGGTGGGCTTGCCCGCATGCCGTCCGATTCCTCGACAAGCCAACCCGCCGCGCGCAGGGTATCCAGCAGCGCCAGCGTCACCTGCGCCAATCCGCCCTTGGGCCGGTAGTCGCCGCCGAGGGCCGCCGTCACGTCCTCCGGCAATACCGCCAGCAAAGCTTGTCGAAAGCCCGGTTCCAGCAGAAACACGCGGTGGTCGTGCCGCCAACCGACAGCACGCGCGCCCTTCTTGATACCAGGCCGCTGAAATTCGATGCGGCTCAACGCCGTCTGGAACGCCGTGCGCAGGGCGCTTGGTAGGTCGACCGCGGCAAGCGTCTGCTTTTTCTCTTCTCGTGTCGCCGTCCGGTCGGCTGCGTGCAGGGCCTCCATGAGACCACGCAGGCGTTCGGGGTCCACGCCATCGGCTGTCGGCATGCGCGCAGCTTTGTGCCCATAGGCCAGCACCAGCAACAAGGTGCGTTGCTCCGCCAGGGATAGTGCCAAGAACTCCGGAAACGACGATACGAGACGAGCCGAGAGCGTGTCGTGGTCGCCGGTCCGTTGCCACTCTCCGTCAGTCGTCTTCCGCCACGCCAGGGTCTTACCGGCGTCGTGCGCCACAGCGCCTATGAGCAACAGCGGGTCGGGGTGGGCGTGCGCCTCAAGGGCCTGCACCAGCACGTGCAGCGAGTGGTCCAACAGGGTGCCTTGGTGGCCAGGCCCCACATAGGCATCGGGCTGGTCACGCAGATAGGCGAGCAACGCGTGTAGAAGGTCGGCATAGACAGCGGGTAGGGCTCGGATACGCTCGGCATAACTGCCTGACAGGTTTACAGTCCGGGCCTTAGCGCGCGGCGCCGACCACACCGGCCGCGGGAGTGCTCCGATATTGACGCTAAGACCTGCCTCGGCATCTCCGGTTTCGTGGCGAGTCTTGTGTTGCTTTTTGCGGCCCCTCAAAACGCCCGCCAACCCGGCTGCCGAGGCTACAGTAACCAGGGTCCCGGCAACGAGCACCGGTACAGACCACTCGGCCAATATCTCTGCCAAAACCCGCCACGCGTTCAACGCCGTGACGTGTTGTGGGGCCGACGGCCAAAGCGCGGGCCAAGCCGCATGCAGGACCTGCGCTGCGTGCTGCAACCGTGCATTTGACAAACTCCACACGAATGCGGTGCTCAGCCACCAGAGACTGAGCACCGTAAGCCACGCCTTGACGAGCTTGTCACGCATATCAGCCGCCTCTAGTAGAGTACCTCGTGAGCCACGTCGGAGAGTGCGTCGGACACCGGCACCGTTACTCCGCGGCTTGTATAAGCTCCGCGATTGGACCGGGTTCGCACGGTTTTCCAGCTCGCCGTATCCTGGTATTGAGTTGTGCGTAGGAGCCAGGCCCGTAGGGCGGGCACCTGGAACATATAACCGACGTGTTCGTTGATGAAGATGTAGGCGAGGTAATCCGCATTTGTAGTCAGGATACAGCCTGGTTGGTTGGTTTCGACCGATGAAATCGTTTCCAGATAGAGATTGATGGCCTTATGCGTGTCGCCTTTGGCTTCGACCCGCGTGACATATTCACGGCCATTGGCCGAGCCGCGGACCCATAAGAGGTCCACGCCCAGCTGTTGATAGTCTCGCTCCCCTTCGACACTCAGCACGCCGCGTGAATCAGGAAGGGCCTCCAGGCGACGCCGCAGCCAGTCGACTGCGGTATCACCCACCCGCCGTTGGGTGTGAA
>JAPTWT010000286.1 GCA_028064935.1 Gammaproteobacteria bacterium
CCTTCCGGGACAGGGTTTGACCATGGACCTTCATCGGGTCGTACCGGGCCATTTCCCGGATCAGCGCCAGAATCGTGGTGACGGATCCCGCCGTTCCCACCAGCCGGGCCCCGGAGGCGAGGTAAGGGGCGATCACCCCCACCGGGTCTCGAAAGCGTTCCTCAAGGTACCGCCGCACCTGAGAAAACTCGGCCTCCGATGGAGGATCATTCCGAAACCAACCCTCCGTCAAGGTCACCACTCCCACCTCAACGGAAAAGGCCTTCCAGAAATCCATGGGGGTCTCACCCACGATCAGCTCGCTGGAGCCACCCCCGATATCCACCACCAGAAGGGGGCCCCGGACCATCGAAAGTCCAAAAAGCGCCCCCCGGTATGTCAACGCAGCCTCCTCCTCGCCAGAGATGACCCGGACCAGAACCCCTGCCTCCCGAAAAAAGCGCTCAAGAACCTCCTCCCGGTTACTGGCCTGCCGCAGTGCCGAGGTTCCGATGTAGGAGACCGCATCGGGGGAGTAGGAACGAATTCTCTCCGCGAACTCGCTCAACACCGCCACGGTCCGGTCAACGGCCGTCCGGGCAATCGTCCGGGTAGCGGCAATCCCCTCTCCGAGACGGGTAATGCGGCCATCCTGGTACAATACTGTCTCGATTCCCCTGCCCGTCGCCTCCGCCACCATAAGCCGGACCGAGTTGGTTCCGATGTCGACGACGGCAACCCTTTGCGTTGACTTCACACATCCCCCTTGCCGTTAAGAATCCTTTTTTCCTCTCCCCGGGCCTTGGATTCGGCCAGGCGTCGCTCCTCCTCAAGGCGCCAGATTTCGTTGCGCAAAAGGTCAAGCAAGACCAGGTCCCCCTCGTCGAGCGGTTCCGGCTGGAGACGGGCATAGAGGAACTCTCCCAAATCCCGGTAGGCCTTCTCGATCTCGATGTCGAGAAGGCGCATTCTGATTCCTCCCCGAAGGCGGTGGTCGAGGCGAAAGAAGTCGGCTCCGGAGCGAAGAAGGGCGAGACTCGCCCGCCGGAACCCCCGAGAGAGCCCTCGGGAATATCGTCGACTCTTGCGTCCCTTTATCGGATCGAGAGCCATACGTCCACCTCCCGGTAGCGAAGCCGCAGAAACTCCTCGAGGCCCGACTGCTCCCAGGCCGCCTCCATCCGCCCTGCCGCCCCCTCGACATAGGAAGCGGCAAGCTGGCGCGCACGAAAGAGAACCTCCGCATCCCTGACAAGGTCGGCCACCACAAACATCGGCAGCCCCGACTGGCGGACCCCCATGAACTCTCCCGGCCCCCTCATCCGCAGATCCTCCTCGGCCACATGAAACCCGTCGGAATACTCCTCAAGGATCGCAAGCCGCCTTCTCCCGTCCTCGCCCATCCCCTCGCCCGGAACCAGATAAAAGGTCCCGGGAAGGCCGCCACGACCGATGCGTCCCCGAAGCTGGTGCAGCTGGGCCAGGCCGAAACGTTCTGCATTCTCGACCACCATGACGGAGGCCCGGGGAATGTCGACCCCCACTTCAATGACCGTTGTGGCGACGAGAATGGAGATCTCCCCCGTTCGAAAGGCTTCCATGACCGATTCCTTCTCCTCTCCCGCCATTCGTCCGGTCAACAGCCCCACCCGGACATGGGGAAAGATCGACGAAAGATAGCCATGGACATCCTGGGCATTTTTGGCATCGACCTTCTCCGACTCCTCCACCAGGGGCAAGACCACAAAGACCTGCTCGGAGCGGGCCAGCACCGGAGCCACTTTCTTCTTCCAGAAGCTCTCGTCGGCCTTGGGGACGATACGTGTCTCCACGGGCTGGCGGCCCGGAGGGAGCTCGTCGAGAAGGGAGATCTCAAGATCGCCGTAATAGGAGAGTGCCAGCGAACGGGGAATGGGCGTGGCCGTCATCACAAGAATATCCGGATTGGGGCCTTTTGACCACAGGGCCTTGCGCTGCGCCACGCCAAACTTGTGCTGTTCATCGATCACCACAAGCCCCAGCTTCTCAAAGACGACACCCTCCTCAATGATGGCATGGGTTCCAACGATAACCCTGTGGCGCCCCTCCGCAATGCCGGAAAGAAGACGACGCCGATCAAGCCCCTTGACCGAATGGGAGAGAAGGACAGGCGGCTCTTCCTTGAGAAGAGCCGCGAGCGTCCGGCAGTGCTGCTGGGCCAGGATCTCCGTCGGAGCGAGAAAGGCCGTCTGACACCCTGCCCGAAGGGCCTGAAGCATGGCAAAGGCCGCCACCAGGGTCTTGCCCGAGCCGACATCTCCGAGAAGAAAGCGATTCATCGGATGGGGTTGGGCGAAGTCCCTGGCAATCTCCCGGCAGGCTCGCTGCTGGGCCCCCGTCAGGGGAAAAGGGGCCTGCCGCTCAAACGCAGCGACAGGATCATGACCTTCCTCCGCAGGAACCCACATGCGGCCAGAATGATGAACCCCCTGCCGCCGGAGCATCATGAGATACTCGAGCAGGAAGAACTCTTCGAAGACAATCCGGTCGCGGGGCGGATAGCCCGGAAGGAGAAGCTCCTCCATCGGGCGTTCGGTCTCCCGGGGGAAATGCATCTCCACGATGGCCGGAAACCAGCCCATCAGATGGGCCTCCCGGCAAACGGATTCGGGGAGGGGGTCAAAGGCCTCCCCCCAAAGGGCGCGCAGGACATCCCCCACAATGCGGCGAAAGACTCCGGTGGAGAGGCCGGCCTCTTCCCGGTAGACCGGAACGATCCGACCGATATGATAGGAGCGCCTGAGCCCCTGCTCGGGATCGATGGGCTCGACCACCGGAGAGCGGAGGACCAGTCCTCGGGAGTATGAGGAATACTCCACCTTCCCGAAAAAAAAGGCCTGGGAGCCCTCCGGCAGGTGTTTGAGAAGATATTCCTGGCCAAACCAGACGACGGGGATCTCTCCCGAGCGATCGTAGACAGTCGCCTCGATAATCGGCGCCTTGATCTTGGGAACGATCTTTTTTCGGATCGACCGGACCGTCGCCACAAATCCCTGCTCGGCTCCTTCCGTCAGCTCCGAGACGACCAGTCGGATCCTTCGGTCTTCATAGCGATAGGGAAAACAATAAAGAAGGTCGAGAACCGTGGAAAGCCCCCGCCTCTCCAGGCGCGCCT
>JAPTWT010000146.1 GCA_028064935.1 Gammaproteobacteria bacterium
TTCATTTTTCCGAGAAATAATAAGAAAATCGAAGAAATACCGAGAACGATTGCTATGAAAGTCGTTTTCATGGTTTATGAAATCCGTTTTCATGAACGGTTTCCAGCTTTGTCAAGCGGCTCTGATTTGGGTGACAATATGAGCGTAGAAACAGAGCAAAAGGAGGTACACATTATGGTGAAAACCGTTGGTAGATCCGTAGTCGACATTGGGCGTTGGGTCCAGGATGTCATCTTTCGTCCCGCACCAGACATGACAGATTCGGACTTACGGGACCTCAACATCGCACGCCACACGAACCGGCCACAGGAGATGAATCCCCATACGTTCTTCTACGTCACATACCCGCGATACTAACACAGAGCGTTCCCGTTGTCCAAGCAGGCAGGTGCCCTTCGACCAGAACCCCGACCATGTGAATCCGCCGTGTTTCTAAGCCGTACCATCCAACCTACGGGTTGCACGTGGTACGGCTTGTTTCTTTCCATCCAGTGCTATGATGGAACTGCCGAATCACGGCCTTAGCTTCGACGGGATCTAATCCATCGAACGCCGAAACCGCAAAAGAACGGAGCAATCCCAATTTCATGACGGATCTACCTGCAGGAATTCGAGATTGGTTGGTTCACAACGGATGGAACGCAGACGATGTCTCGCTTCTACACGGAGGACATACCGCGTCTCTATATCGATTTTGCGCGAGGAAAATTGACCCGGAGCGACAGAGCGGATCGTGGGATCTTATTTATAAGCACTGCGTCCCGTCTCGCAGCGGAGAGATTCCGATACTCCAAGCCCTGTCTGCCGAACTTGCCGACTTCATGCCAGACATTCTCACCGTCCTGGATTCGCAAAGCGAGCGCGGCGTCCTGATGAACAATGGTGGTTCTACGCTAAAATCAATCCTCGCGGACAGCCCCGAACCAGCGTCCGAAATCGTTCTCACGCAGTTCGCTCAGTTCCTTGCCACGCTTCACCTATCCTGCGCAAAGAAGGCGAAGGTCTGGAACGAGCGTCACGCCCTGCCCTCGTACCCCTTCGATTCATCCAGGGTCTATGCGAACGATGCCCTAAAGCGCCTGTCCTGGCTGGCCAATCAGCACATCGTTGACGGCTTCGAGCAGGCACAGGTTGAGGCTTTGCATCGCCAAGCCGAATCGTTCTACCCTTCCTTCGAATCCCGGGTGTCCGGCGTCAGCACGCTCACTCATGGCGATCCGCACCTCGACAACGTCCTCCTTCGCAATCACGTTTTTCATCTCATCGATTGGGAGTTTGCCTGTCTTGCAACCCCAGAGCGCGACTTGGCCATATTTTTGCAAGACGTCTTGGATGAAAAACTCTATCAGACAGCATACACGGCGTACATTTCTGCGATGATGCGAGGCGGTTGGTCCATGCTCTCGAGAGAATCGAAAGCCTCATACCTGTCCTGGTTGTTTGACAATACCTTGATGATGCTGGGATGGGAGATAGAGAAGCTGTCAAACGGGCATGTTGACGCTGTTACTTTTCGCAGGGTCTTTGCCGTGAAATACCGCCGGATGGAAGAGGCGTACGACGCGCTATTTCCTTCTTTGACACAAAACTCATCCCTGTAATTTGTCAGTCAGTGACTTGCGTAAAGATGGTATATACTTGACCTGCATGGGGGTAAGCATGGTCAATTTTATGGCGAGGCAGGCTTTTTTGTGATGTCCATCTCTTCACCATTTGAAAGGGGACAGATTGATGAAGACCGCCTATGTGACAGGTGCAGACAGAGGACTGGGTGAGGCGTTGGCAAGGGCGCTCCTCTCGGAAGACTATCACGTTTTCGCCGGTCAATACCTTCCCGATTGGCCACAATTGACAGCGCTTCTTAACGCGCATCCAGACAAGTTGACGGTCCTGCCGCTTGACGTCACCAGCGATGTCTCAGTCGCCACGGCCGCTGAACTTGTAGCGGCAGAAACAGACCACCTGGACCTTCTCATTAACAACGCCGCTCTTTTTCAGGATAGGTCCGGCAGCGTGATGGATGACCTCTACTTTGACGATATGCTCACCCTATACGACACCAATTGCCTCGGACCGTTGCGCGTGACTCACTCCGTGATGCCTCTACTTCGCGCTGGCCATCGAAAACTGCTTGTAAACATCTCGTCGGAGGCCGGCAGCATCGGTCAATGCTGGCGAAAAAAAGAGTACGGATATGCCATGTCGAAAGCAGCCCTAAACATGCAATCTGCCATTTTACGTAATCATCTTGAAGAATACGGAATTCAGGTTATGGCCATACATCCCGGATACGTTCGCTCGTACATGCTAGGTCACTTCAATGAAGACGCTACCGTGGACGCGGACGAGTCGGCACGCGGCATTCTGGAACTGATAAGATTGCGCACGGACAGCCACGCTCCCTTATATCTGGACTACCAGGGATCAGCGCTTCCGTGGTAGCCTCGTGACGCCACATTGCGACGTTGTGACATCGAGATAAATCGTGCTAGCTGTTTCGGCGACTCTTCGCTGCCGAAACAGCTAGCTATCCGTCCTCTTCAGGAACGGGTGAGTAATCTGCGAGCCTTCCGCTTCGTGATTCGGAAAGATGGCTTCACGGACGCGGCAAGCGAGATCGTCCCGAAAATACTCGGTCACCACGTCGCTCCAACGAAGTTCCTGTCTCATGTATTCGGTCACCCCATGCTGAAAGCGATGAACAAACTCAACATTAAAATAGAGGGCGCCGGTTCGACGAATGAAAAAGTCAGCGGGACTCATCACCATTTCTTCGTGCATGCCATACATGAGCTCGGCGAGCACGCCTGGGGGCAGGCCAAATGAAGCGGATGCTGCGGATCTTGCCTCATCAATGTGCGCGAAGACGCGCTGTACGTTGCTCCCGTAGCGACGAGTCAAGCGAAGCGCTTCTGCCTCGGTTAGCCCAAGATCCACTCCCAGTCGGACCTCATCTTCGATAAAGCGCTCAAAATCGTCCTCGTCTTCAAACTGACCGCCACAGATGCGGATGCGGGCCGTCTGACAGGTGCCGAGCCGCCTCTCCTCGTCTCTTGCCAGCCGTTTGCTCACCAAGTTCACGACCTTGCGAGCCATCTTGCGATACCCGGTCAACTTTCCTCCGGCAATCGTG
>JAPTWT010000053.1 GCA_028064935.1 Gammaproteobacteria bacterium
TCTTGCGGAAGTTGCCGGGGTGCCCGAGCTCGGCGCGGTGTCGCGTGGCGAGTCCATGGAAATCACCAACTACATCGAGCGGGGACTGAGCTCGGAACTGTCGGGAAACATCATTGACCTTTGTCCCGTGGGCGCATTGACATCAAAACCCTACGCGTTCACCGCCCGAGCCTGGGAGCTAAACAAGGTCGACAGTATCGATGTTTTGGATGCCGTCGGGACCAATATTCGCGTTGACTCGAGGGGAGGCGAGGTTCTGCGGGTCCTGCCGCGCCTCAATGACGGGGTGAACGAAGAATGGCTGGCGGACAAGGGTCGGTTTGCCATCGACGGAAACAAGCGCCGGCGCCTGGACCGGCCGTGGGTCCGTGAGGCGGGCAAGCTCCGCCCGGCGACCTGGCAGGAAGCATTTGCGGCTATCGCGCGACGGCTCGCGGGTCTGACCGGTGACCGTATTGGCGCGATCGCCGGCGATCTTTGCGACGCTGACAGCATGTTTGCGTTGAAGACGCTGATGCAATCGTTGGGATCGCGAAACTTGGATTGCCGTCAGGACGGGGCTTTTCTCGACCCGTCAAGGCGGGCATTCTATTTGTTCAATACGACAATCGCCGGCCTGGATGAAGCTGACGCGTTGCTCATTATTGGAGCGAACCCGCGCCGAGAAGCGCCGGTTCTGAATGCGAGAATACGGCGGCGGTGGATGGAACTAAGCCAGTTCGAAGTCGGGCTGATCGGTGCAGATGTCGATTTGACCTACCCTGCCGAGCGGCTTGGACCTGATCCATCCGCTATTGCGGCTCTGCGCACAGGGGGTGTGGATTTCGCCCGGAAGCTTGAAGCTGCCAAGAAACCAGCGCTGATTCTCGGGTACTCTGCTTTAATGCGACCGGATGGCGCGGCGCTTTTTGCCGCGGCCTGGCGGCTTGCGTTGCATTTCAACATGATCAGGGCCGACTGGAATGGCTTCAATGTCCTGCATCGGGCAGCGGCCCGAGTTGGTGGTCTTGATTTGGGCTTTGTCCCACAGGAGGGTGGGCAGAGCGCCTCGCAGATGCTGGCCGGTGGGGTCGATGCGCTGTGGTTGCTTGGGGCAGACGAAATCGATGCAGCCAAAATACCTGCCAATACCTTCGTGATTTACCAGGGGCACCACGGTGACCGGGGCGCGGCACGTGCCGACGTGATCTTGCCAGGATCAACCTATCTCGAGAAGCCAGGGCTTTACGTCAACCTGGAGGGACGGGTGCAGGAGGCTGCCCGGGCGATCTTTCCACCAGGTGAGGCGCGCGAGGATTGGGCCATTATTCGGGCTTTCAGCGATGTTGTGGGAAAGGCGCTGCCTTTCAATGACCTGAAGGGGGTGCGTGAATCGCTGGTCAAGGCCTGTCCGGTCTTTGGAGAAATTGGCACCTTGCGCCGGCTTGCGTCCCTCGACACGACGCCTCCTGCGGGAGACCCTGATGCGGTTTCGTCAGAGCCGCTGGCGGAGCCGTTTGAGAACTACTACCAGACCGATCCCCTCAGTAGGGCAAGCCCGACGATGGCGCGCTGTGTTGACGAGATCGTGTCGCCTGCCCGCGCTGCGGCGGAGTAGAATCATGTCGGCAAGCTTCTTCTCAAGCGATTTCGGTGTCCTCGTGATTACGCTGTTGAAGGCATTAGCGCTGCTTGTGCCTCTTCTGATCGGAGTTGCCTATCTTACCTATGCCGAGCGCAAAGTTCTGGCGGCGATGCAGTTGCGGCGCGGCCCGAACGTTGTTGGGCCTTTTGGGCTTTGGCAGCCGTTCGCTGACGCGATCAAGATGCTGTTCAAGGAAACGATTGTTCCGGACGGAGCTAACCGCCTGTTATTTTTAGTGGCCCCGATGATCACTTTTGGTCTCGCGGTGATGGCTTGGGCCGTGATCCCGGTCAACGATCACTGGGCTATTGCCAATATCAACGTCGGCATCCTGTATTTGTTCGCAATTTCTTCACTTGGCGTCTATGGGGTTATTATCGCCGGTTGGGCGAGTAACTCGAAGTTTGCCTTTCTGGGCGCGATGCGCAGTGCTGCACAAATGGTCAGTTATGAGGTGTCCATCGGCGTCGTGATTTTGACCGTGCTGATTTGCGTAGGCAGCCTCAATTTAAACGATATTGTGATGGCGCAACGGCATCTTTGGTTTGCGCTTCCGCTGCTGCCGATGTTGGTCGTTTTTTTTATTTCCACGCTTGCAGAAACAAACCGCGCTCCATTTGATCTTCCAGAGGGTGAGAGCGAGATCGTTGCAGGATTCTTTGTCGAATACAGCGCAATGAGCTTTGCCCTCTTTTTCCTTGGCGAATATGCCAACATGATTTTGATGAGTGCGATGACGACGATCCTGTTTCTTGGCGGTTGGCTTGCGCCGGCGCCTTTTGTGCCCTTTACGTGGATTCCGGGGCCGATCTGGTTTGTGGTCAAGGTTGCGGCGTGCCTGTTCGTGTTCCTGTGGGTACGGGCGACGCTGCCACGATTTCGCTACGATCAGCTGATGCAGCTCGGCTGGAAGGTGTTTCTTCCACTTTCCCTGGTTTGGCTGGTTGTAACGGCAGGAGCGCTGGAGTTGTTCGGCTGGTTACCTCATGCATGACCGGGAGAAATACTGATGGCGAGACTTGACCGGTTCGCGCGAGGGTTGATCCTTGCGGAAATCCTCACAGGAATGGGTCTGACGTTGCGGTATTTTTTCAAACCGAAGGCAACGCTCAACTATCCCTATGAAAAGAACCCACTTAGCCCGCGCTTCAAGGGCGAGCATGCCTTGCGGCGTTATCCGAATGGCGAAGAGCGATGCATTGCTTGCAAACTATGCGAGGCGATCTGCCCGGCCCAAGCGATTACCATAGAAGCTGAGCCGCGTGAGGACGGCTCACGGCGAACAACGCGCTACGACATTGATATGAGCAAGTGCATCTATTGCGGTCTGTGCGAGGAAGCCTGCCCGGTTGACGCGATTGTCGAGGGGCCGAATTTCGAATTTGCGACCGAGACCCGTGAGGAATTGATGTACAACAAGCAGCGCTTGCTTGCGAACGGCGATCGCTGGGAGTCTGAACTCGCCAAGCGGCTTGAGCTTGACGCGCCATACCGCTGAGGAGGCC
>JAPTWT010000082.1 GCA_028064935.1 Gammaproteobacteria bacterium
CTATACAGCGGGCGAACATAAGTCACGCCTCGACCCGTTCCGCCCGGAGCAGGCCGACGACCTCCTCTTTACCAAAGAACTCCTCACCGACATGCATGCCGAGTTCAAGGACTGGGTGCGCACCCGTCGTGGCAGTCGCCTGGGACCCGAACCCGAGGTGTTCGATGGCTCTTATATGTTGGGGAGCAAGGGCAAGACCCTGGGTCTCATAGACGGCTTCGCGAGCGTCGACTCGCTGGTGCGCGAGATCGGTGGTAAGCGCGCCAAGCCGGTCATGATCGGACCAAAGCGCGCCCGAGGCCTTATGCGTTTCATGGGCCAGAGCGCCCTGGAAGCGGCCTTCGATGTGGCCGAGGATCGCCTCGCCCATCCGAGCCTGCGACTCTGAGCGCTTTCCAACCATCCCATCTCTACGGATCGCTCCCCGTCTCGCCGCCCTGGGTCGAGCCCATTACGCGCGAGCATCCCGGCGGCGCCGGGACGGCTCCGGGTGATGGTGTGTCCTCCGAGGTGTGACGGAGAGCGGCACGCTGCCACTTTACGTCACGCACGACCACGCGGGTGACGTTTTACGTCACCTATCGCGCCCTGCAATTCAGGTTTTACTCATATACCGCCTGTCGGCCCAATGCTACGGCTCGCCCGCAACCCTGGTTGCCGCATCTTTGCGCCTTTAAGGACTTACAGGATTCGTGCCAAGTAACACCTTAATTCACGGCCGCGTCTGGTACGGATCATGCACTATCCTCAGTGCGTACACCGTTCATCGTGAACCGGTGCTATTGAGGTGAGAGGAGTTATGGCCATGCGTACAAAGAACCCGGTAGTGGCCGGTATCCAAGCCGGCTTTACCTTGATCGAGTTGATGGTCGTGATCGCGATCATCGGTATCCTGGCGGCCATCGCCATTCCGCAATATGAAAAATACATTGTGACGACGAAGGCCACGGATGTGGCGCAGAACTTCCATTCGGCGATCACGGCGGCGACCGCCGCAGTCTCGGCGGCCCAGGCGGGACAGAACACTTTGATTGCGATGTCGAACAAGCAAGGAACAAAGGCAACACCGCCGGTGGCTGGGGCGGGCACCCCGGTGTTAAGCTTTACGGCGGGCGACCCGGCAGCAAGCGGGACTACAGGTGCGTCGAGCATTAATTTCGCCTACATCGGCTCGACCTCTACTACGCCAGCGACACCTACGTACTGCGGGGAGGTGGACGTGGCGGCGCAGGCGGCGCCTGGTGGGGCCCAGACCCAAACGGGTGCGTGGGTTCAGGCGGGTATTGCGCAGCCAGTTTTTATCACCATTGGCGCGGGCGCGCTTTGTACGGCCAATAAGACCTTAGGGCAGGATATTATTAACTCTGTGGTCGGCGACGGTTCGACCTCGACCGTGGCACAAAAGGATAACGCCGGCAATACTGTCCCAGCTTGCGTGGCAGGCGTCAGTTTTTGTCAGGCCAACGTTGGCCCCAACGGTTCTGTCACGCCGTAATTAGAAATAATAGGTGTTTTCAGGAGGGCGCGAGGTTTGCGCCCTCTTTTCTTTTTGTCGTTGCGGATTGGATTTGTCATGGGGCTTGCATGGCCAAGTCTCGCTGCCTTTTTTGCAAGCCAATATTCCAGAATATCAGCCATCCGCCATTCGACAAAGGTCTTTATGTGAAGGGTCTTGTTGTGCGCTCCGGCATCAGCGCTGATAGCGGGTCCGGCCATGTTTGCGCTCAGCCGTTATTCCGTCGGCATGCCAAGGCCAAGATGGCCAGGGCATATTTCGAGCGAACATGAAGGCAATGGGTCTTCAGGATTTCACCAACGTGGTAGGCCGCTCGGGCCAGGGCTCCCTGTGCCAGGGCCACGATCACACTGCACCCCTGTACCAACACAGAGTGCGGTCTTGCGTGACCGTGTCCTTACGGACAGCCTGGATTGCTGATGAGCAGCAAGGCGGTGTCAGGAGGTGGTTACCGGAGATGCCATGGCCAGCGTGTCGGCGGTGTCCGTGGGAGGAGAGATCGTTTGGTTGAGGATCTCCTCAGTCTTGATGGCCTTGGCTTCCGGTCCGATTGTTATTATGTGGCGGTCCCAGCCGGCGGTCACGAGCGCATCCCCGGGGCCCAGATCCAGGCAGGTTCTATAGTGCGGCTGCGCATAGGGTAAGGGGTCCTTGTTGAGTAGGAGGCTTACGGCGTTGTAGCCCGCGGTCCGACCTTGCGGCATGGCGTGCTGGCAGGACATGACCGCATGGTGATCGGGATCGGTTTTGGCCAAGGATACGTCCCCTGCGGCGAGTACCTCCGGGTGCCCTGGCAGGCGCAGGAAGGTATCCACCACGAGCCGCCCCAAGCGGTCCCCGGGCCCACCGAATGCGGCGGCCAGAGGGCTTGCCGCGAAGCCGGTCGCGATGATCACGGTCTCGGTGGGCAGTCGTTGGTGGTCCGCCAGGATCAGCTGGTCCTTCTCATGACGGAGCCCCTCTTGGCCCGTGTGCACGGTGACACCAAGGTGCTGTAGGCGCCTTGTGATGTGCTGGCGCGCGTCAGGGGCGTAGCCCAGTCCGATCTCCGCAGCCCGCTCCATGAGATGGAACGTGCATGGTGGGGCCGACGGCGCAAGATGTTCCAGTCTCGAGGGCAGCGCCGTCACGATTTCGAGCCCGGTAAAGCTCCCACCGATCACCACAAAGGTTCGAGAGGCGGGTGTCGGGAAGCCCCTTGCGGCAAGTGTCCGCAGGTGCTGGTCCAGGGTGGTGGCCTCCGCGAAGGTGTCCACGCTGAATACGCGGTCTCGTTCGACGAAGTCTGGATAGGTCTGGCGGCTGCCGGTCGCGAGAATCAGTTGGTCGTAGATGATATCGGGGACGACATTGGCCCCATTCGCAAACTGGATGCACCGGGATGCCGGGGTGATGCTCGCGATCTCGCCGATGACGAGGCCGATGCCAAGCGGCACCAGCCAATGCCTGAGCGGTACCCGGGTCCCGGCGAGGCAGGCCTCGTAGAAGCGGGGCCGAAGCCCCAGGTATTCGTCGCGGTTGATGAGGGTGATTGTGAGTCTGTCGCGCACGCCAAGCGCCATGGCGTGTCTCGCGGCGCTCATGGCGCTCCAGAATCCGGCAA
>JAPTWT010000167.1 GCA_028064935.1 Gammaproteobacteria bacterium
CGTCGACCGACATGCTCTTCATGGGTGAGGTGCGCGGCCCGCTCGAGGCCGCGGCGGTGGTCTTGCAGGCCGGCATCGGCGGCCCGATCATCACGACGATCCATGCCGAGTCCGTGGAAACCGCCATTGAACGCCTCATGGCGCTGGCCGCCCATGAAATGGGTCCCGAAGGAGCCGCCTCCCAGATCTCCGCGCACTTGGCGGCGGTGGTGCACCTCACACTGTCCTCGCGACCGGTCGAGACCTCACGTCGCCACAGTGTGCCCCCGCCACCCCTCCTGGTGCTCTCCACGCAGCTCCTGCGCGTACGCCCCGAGGACGCGGGATTACGTTCCGCCATCGAGCGCCACGAGACCGCCCAGATTCAGCAGGCGGTCTATACCCAGAATGTGAGGCGGATGCTGTAAACAGTCACGCTCACACATAACGTATCAGGAGAATTGACAGGCCTTGCTCGACACCTACACAATGAGTCAATAAACACAGGCCCCCAAAAGATGACAGCAGCTCAAAAGTCGGATGCAAAAACACCTTACTCAAACGAAAGGATGCTGGTATGGTTGTAAGGGGCCTTGATGAACGTGTTGACACCCACACAGCAGAGCGCCTACGCACCATTACGTCCGCGCTATCCGCCCTTCAGGTCGAAAGCTACGCGTCGCGCATATATGTACGAGAGATCGTAGAATCTGTTGATAACGGTTTGTTTCTGTCCGCCATTGTACTTTCAACAATACTTCTTGAGATATGGGTGAGAGACCTTTTAGTTATCCATATGTGTATTCAAGAGAGGCAAGCTACAAAAAAGGATCTGCAATACCGGCTGATCCAGATTGATCGCGAAGTGGAGGGCGCTCGTAGAGGCAAATCGTTTAAAGAGATCTGTTGTGATCTTATAAAAATGAAAGTCATTCAGAAGGATGAGCACGAGAAGATTCAGAATATTTACGATAAATTTCGGACGCCATTGCTCCACGGGATAACCGGTAGAATTGTTGATCCCCGACATCTAAATGAACGTGAACACCCGGACACATGGACTGATACGTTTCTAGCGATTACCCTCGGTGCAGTACATCGACGAGCCAACTCCCTCGAAGACGTGGTCTATGGATCCGTCACAAGTGTTTTAGCTGACATTGTAAATTTTATGGGCGCACATCAAATACCAAAAATTGACGATTTATGAGCCCTGCTGGCCTAGAGCTATCATCCTAAAAGCCAAAGTAGTCAAATTGCCTACCCAATCGATTCAGGGAACCGTTGCACAACTGCGGACGCAGCGGGGCCAGATCGGGACTGAAGCGGGCAAAGGCTGACCTCACTATGGCAGGGGCATCCCATCCCTCGGCGGCCTTTTCCGCAATATGCGCCTCGATGGCGCGCGAGAAATCCGCGTCACGCAGGAGCTCGGGGACTTTCTGATGGACCCGCGCCCCCTCCGGCGTGAGCGTCCCCTCGGGCGTTGCCCACCCCTTCTCGCAGAACGCCATGGCCCGTTGTGCCCAGGTCGATGGACGCCCCAAACCCTCGCGGGCCTGCCAGTCCACGAGCCGGGCGTCGATACCCATGGCTGGCGCAGGTGGCGCCGGCAGATCTTCCGGAGGGACTATGCCTTGTGAGACCCAGGCGGCCGCCATAACGGACGCCAGGACCGCGTCGGGTGCCGAGAGCATGTCGGGATGGGTATCGAGCAATACCGGCCCCGTGGCCCAGAGGGCCTCGTGGGGCGCCGACAACGGCAAAGACGGCGGAAGGAGTTGGGTTGAGCGCAAGAAGGCGCGGTCGACCAGGATCGCCTGCGTTTCCGGCCAGTAACCCGGGGCCGCGGTGCGCGGATAGGACAGGCGCCCGCTTAAATAAAGGGATTCGGCGAGCGCGTAGCGCTGGCCCGTGTCGGCGCCACGCCCCATAACCAAAAGATCGCGGAGTGTCCACGGGCGATCAAAGGCCAAGCGGGGCGGGCCGGCCGGCAGACTCGATCGCGCCAACGCATCCAGCAAAGGGCCCGCCACGCGGCCGCCCCCCGGCACCCGCTGGGCCTGCTCGATCAGGATGCGGTCGATGGTGGCGCGCGCAAGGCCCGCCGCACCCAGAGGCGGGTCTTTCAGAGGGTTGATTTCGGTGGCCTGCCCGAGGGCATGGTGGACGGCCTCCTTCTCCATGGTCTGCCAATGGACACGAAACAAGGCGGCACGCGGGCAAGCGGTACGGGCCATCGCGACGAGATCGGCCGCAATGACGTCCCCTTCGTCATCCGGATCCGTGCCGATCAGCAACGCCTCCCAGGGGCGGCTCAATATCGCCCAAAGGGCTTTCATGGTGGCGAGGTGGCGCGGGATCCGCCGCGCCATACCCTCGCGATCGAACACGGGGGTCTCACCCAGCGGGACATCACGCCAAATATGCCCACCCGTGGCGAACACGGGGAGCCCGACAATCTCCCGGAGACGATCGCGCAACCCCGACGACTCGATCAGAATGAGCGCACGATGGTCCGTGTCCAGGAGAAGGGCCATCCTAGACGCTCATGACGGCCGGCTTGCTGTCCGCGTGGGCCTCTTCGTGGACCTTGGCCGCTGGCACCTCGCCGATCTGCGCCTTTTCGCGTTCGGCGCAGAGAACCGCCAGCGTGGGGGCTTGCCGGTTGCCGGGCTCAAACTTCGGAAGATCCGGGGACCAGATGGCAAAACGGAGCTGGCCGGTCGCCTTGTCCATATACTGCTCGATCGACAACATGACGTGCGCCACCGTGTCGCGACGAAACGGTTCCGGGAAGAGCCACCGGTAGCCGTTGAGGCGCGCCTTCTTGGCCTTATCCTGGGAAAACATGCCCTCCGTAATGGACTGCACCGAGTTTTTCCCGAAATACAGCGTATTGACGGGGATGACACGCAAACCGTCCCCAGCGGGCAACTCCGGTTGCGCACCCTCTTTCGCCCACAGATAACGAGCGCTGTCCGGCATGAGTGCACCCGCGGCATCGGTGGGCACGAGCAGTGCGGCCTGCCCCTTGCCAAAGAGGGCTGCCACGGCCTGCAGGGCCTGCTCGGGCGTCAAAATACGCGCGGCGGCCTTATGGTTGATGGCATACATCTGGGTGCTCATGGAGATCGGAC
>JAPTWT010000045.1 GCA_028064935.1 Gammaproteobacteria bacterium
CAGGTCGCCGAAGTCCGTCTTCGCGCGGACGGCGGGGATAGCTCGGGCCTGTAGTCCGGGGAACAGCACACCATCCGTAAGGCGCGCCACGACCCGTTCCGCTAGCATCGCATACAGCCGGGCCGGGAGCCGGACCACGCCGGCATCTTTCAGGGCATTACCGCCCATGGTGGGTTACCTCCCCCGTGACCAGCTTATAGCCTGCCCTAATCAGCGAGCACGCGGGCAGGGTACCCGCCCGGGATGCGTCATTGACGAGCAGGAGCGGGCGCCCGCCGTTCCCGACATTCACCACCACCAAATCGGTCCAGCCGACAGACCCGCCTGCGCATACGCCGAGAACGGCTGCAACGAACCCGTTGACCCAATCCGCTTTGGGTTTAGCCTCCGGGTCACCCTCGAAGCCATTGGCGCAATAGACCCGCGCGGCCTCGGTCCGTAAGGCACAAAGACCATCGCTATCGGCAATAAGCCAACGCGCTGGCCCCCTGTGGGCCTGCCCGGTTTTTCCCCGACCCGGGACAACGTGCAATACGAGCACGCTCTCCCGATATTCCTCCAACGATATGGACATCGCTCTTCTCCTATAGGCCAAACAGCCTATCGTCATGGACACGAGCTCTATAGGGGCGCCGGAGAATTCGCACAAAACTTGGGCGCGGACACAAGCCCCAGGCCTTGCACGGGGCTTGTGAGGCGCGCGGGTTCGACGGGCGTGCCGAGTAGGCGCGCCTCGCAAAAACGGCTCGAATTTTTGAGGGGGCCTAACTCTGGTGTGTTCAACGAAACGGAGAGGCACATGAATGCTGATGACGTAATGGCTCTGGCCAAAAAGGCCATGCACCACCACCTAAAGCGCCACCACGAAAAATTGACGCGCGTAGCTGACAAAGCACTCACGCTGATGTCGGCATGGGCGGAAACCCGGGGCTTGCGGGCTGGAGTCAAGGATATCTGCGAGGACATCGACGGTCGCCAGGCCGAGGTTTCAACCCCGCATTTTGTCATAGGGCAACCCAACAGCGCGCTCGCAGTCATAGAGGTTGGTCTTAAGCTGGGGGGTGACGGGCCCAGTGTGGTATTCATTGTGTGGCCCCCCGTGTCGGAAAGCGGCAAATGGCGTACCACCATGCAGGGCAAGCCATTCGCCGTGACATCTGACCCCGAAGAGGCCATCATTGCGGCCCTCAGCACGCTTTTCCTGCTTGACGTGACCGAGCACGGACTGCCTAGCCAGCTTGCCGCTATGAGTGGCCGTCTCACAGGCCAATTAACTTTGGTTTTTGACGTGCTGGACAGCCAAAGCATGTTTGACGGGACGGCTACGGCGCATGTGAAGCTCAGCTCCGCGGGTAAAACAGCAACCGGGCATATCAAACGCGACGGCACGGGGCTATACAAGCTGCACGTACGTGGTCGTGCCGATTACATGCCAATGCCTAGTAGCCCAGGCGCCGTACAAGGCGTCTTGGGGGCAGCACTGATTGCCCTTTTTCAGGCAAACCTGTCCGCGGCCCTCGCTGGTACGGGCGGTCCACCATCCCCACGGGGAAACCATCCTGCCGCATGAGCAGCAGGCCTCGCGCTTGCGGCAATCGGCTGCCCCTCCCAGGGCGCAGCCGGTATTTTTTTGCGAATTAAAGGCGCTACCTATCACCTCCGTGAGCTCCGTCATTCGCGGGCGCTATAAGAAGGAGGCAGTACATGGCTAAAAAGAGGATGTTTCACAACGAAGACAAGGCGCGGAAGGTTGCGCGGAGTTTGTGCTCCGACCCGGCTGCTGCCGATATCATTGGCAGCCGCATGTTCCAGGCCGATGTAGCCGGCGAGAACAGCTGTTTTCTGCACCAGTCCGCGCTGTATTACCACACGGATTGCTTGTGCTCGGTGTGTGCGCCTGGGGCGGCCCGTGGGCTCTTTGCAGGTGTCGTGCTCCACGATTGACCGGGGCGTCTTTCGACCGACCACGCATGAAAATCCCTCGCCCGTGCGGGCGAGGGATTGAATTTAAGCGTCAATCCGCGTGTTGTTGTAGTCGACCGGAATCGACACGACGTCCTCGTCCCCTGAGACCAGCGCCAGCGCCTGTTCTAACTGCGCAATCATCGGCTCGGGTTCTGCCTGGCCTATATATGCGTTCCAGGCGCTTCCTTTGTCGCCACAAGTTAGGCCTGATACCTCCACCAGCGGGCAACCGTCGCAGCAATGGAACTTCAGGCAGAGGGCGCAGCTAGAGACGTTGATAGCCAGAGATTCGCGGCCGCAGTCGACAACCTCTTTGTGGTACGGCCCTTCGAGTGCTACCCTGTGCTTCAGCAACGCTTCCGGACGTAGCCCCCGCCACTTGCGAAGCGAGTGCTTTACGGCAGCCCGCGTTGAGACCTGGGCCTCCGGGCTGTCGGCTTCCACTGGGTAAAACTCCTCTTCCCAAGTTTTAAGGCTCATGTGCCATCTCCTGTCATGTACACGGCCCTGTAGGACCTCTCGGTAATTCGAGGCTCGGCGAATTTCGGCCCAGCCCTACGGTGAGCATGTCCAAATCGAAACTCACGCCTCGGAGCTTCAAGTGGAAACCCCTGCTCGGCGCCTGGGACGGCTGGAATCTGCTGGCCGCAAGCGGCGCCGTAGTTGCGGCCCACCCGGTCTTTGCCGGTAACTTGCCGGTGGCTGCGGCCGGTCTCAGCCTGTCGGCGCTCGGCGGGGCGGGGCTCGCCTGGCCGCGGGTGCGCGATTGGCTGGACCCTATCGACGCCGACCCGCGTGAGGGATTCATTCTGCCGTCCGACCCTATCTACACGGACGATGGGCCGCTTATCGGGTACACGCGCGACACAAATACCCCGGTGCGCATCCCCTATGACCTTTTCATGCGCCACCTGGGCCTCATCGGGGCTTCGGGCGGGGGTAAGACTACGTTGCTACTCTGGCTCCTCTGGCAGCAGATGACCCTGGGTGGAGGCTGGCTCTTCATCGACGCCAAGCTCGACACCGACACGCGCGATACTCTGGGCTATCTCGCCCGCCTGTGCGGCCGCGAGCACGAACTCTACGTGCTCAATGTCAACGACCCGGAACACTCCAATTCCTACAACCCGATTCCGCCG
>JAPTWT010000115.1 GCA_028064935.1 Gammaproteobacteria bacterium
CCTGTTTCTCCGTCGAATTCAAGGGATGGCCTATCTCTTGGTGCATAAAACACGAGGAGATTTCCATGGAGAGCGGTATAAAACTGCGCGTCGTCAACGACGCGCTGGAAGTGGAGCTACCGTGGGACGCTGCCAGCGCCCGCGAGTGGGTCAAGAACAAGTTGCAGGGCCGACGCTGGGACCCGGGCCGTAAGTTGTGGCTCGTCCCGCTGTCCGAGGCCAACATCCATAAAGTGCTGTCGCCGGAGTCCTGTTTTCCCGTGGACGATGCCTTGCGGGATGCGCTCGAAACAAAACGCGCGCACGACACGGAAAAGCAACAGCGCTCGCTCGACCTGTCAGCAGCCTGCAGTGCCAACGAGGACCTGGACCTTCCCTCGTTAAGCGGCCCACTCCGCCCGTTCCAGAAGGCTGGTGTGCGGTTCGCATTGTTGCATCGCGGCGTGTTGTGGGCCGACGACCAGGGATTGGGCAAATCGGTGCAAAGCATCGCCACCGTTGAGTATCTTGACCTGTACCCCGTCGTCATCTACTGCCCCGCCGTGGTCAAACTGAACTGGAAGGCGGAGCTGCAGAAATGGGTCCCGCACCGGCAAGTTGCTGTGCTGGGCGTTGGTAAACGCGCTGCCGGCTGCAAACCTGAGGAGGCGGACGTCGTGGTGTTGAACTACGACATCGCCGCAAAGCATGCGGACGCGATTCTGAGGCTCAAACCCAAGGCGCTCATTGCCGACGAAAGCCACTATCTGAAGAATCGCAAGGCCAAGCGCACGCAGGCTATCATGAGGGTGGCTGAAGTGCTGGCCACTCGCATCCAGAAGCTGTTGCTGCTGAGCGGCACGCCCATCCTGAACAGGCCGGCTGAACTGGCAACTCAGTTGCGTCTGCTAGGTGTATTGGACACGTGGTTTGGCGGGTTCCGGACCTATGCTCACCGGTATTGTGACGCCTACACCGACCGTTTCGGGTTCCATACGGAGGGCGCCTCGCATCTCGACGAGTTGCACACCAAGCTCCGCAGGGTCTGCATGGTGCGGCGACTCAAGCAGGACGTGTTGACCGAGTTGCCCGAGAAGACTGTCGTACCGGTCCTCGTGACTCTGGCCAATCCAGGCGAATATGCCTTGGCCGACAAGGCCTTCGACGCGTGGTTGCACGACAAGCTCCAGGGTGACCCGGAGTTCCTGCGGTCCATCGCCCACTTGTCCCCGGCCCAACAGCGACTCGAGATGACATGGCGGGTGGAAAAGACCCTGCGCGCTGAAGCGCTCGCACGTCGGGGGGCTCTGCGCGCCCTGGCGGGTACCGGCAAGGTACGCGACGCGGCGGCCTGGATTGAGGGGTTTCGTGAGGCCAACGGCCGCGAGAAGCTACTCGTCTTTGCTCATCATGTAGCGGTACAGCGTGCGCTGCTCGAGGCCTTCCCGGACGGGTTGCATATCCTGGCCGAGGATACCGCGGAGCAACGGCAAGCCGCGGTCGAGGCCTTCCAGACCGACCCGGCACGATGGCTGATGGTGTTGTCGACGCCGGCTGGACAGACCGGGCTGACGTTACATGCCGCGTCCAACGAGCTGTTCGTCGAGTACGAAGACACGGCTGCGGCCCATGCTCAAGCAGAAGACCGCGCGCATCGTATCGGCCAGAAGAACGCTGTCACGGTGTACAGGCTGCACGCCGAGGGCACCATCGACGACGATATGCGCGAGAATCTGGAGCACAAACGAGGTGTGTTCGATGCGGCTATCACCGGCCACATGGCCGGTAATGCCGGCCATGTGGCAGGAACAGCGCCTCAGGCAATGTCTGCGGCGTGAATTTATTCAAACTAAGCCCCCGGTGACACCGGGGGCGCTTTTTCGCCTAAAAAAGCGCCAGCCATAAGAATGGCTGGCGCTTATGAAGTGTTACTGCAAAATCTGCAAGGCCTCGGATAGCTGCAACTCGAATCCTGCGGCATGGACATGCCCGCCGCCCCCATACTGCTGAGCCAGCGCCGCCACATCGACACCACCGTCTTCACGTGACCGCAGTGAAAACTTGACGCGCTCACCGGAAATCCAGTACGTCGCGGCAAAAGGATGTGTCTCCGCAGCCTTGTTAGCTACACCAGAGAACATGAACGGGACATTGTACGCCGGTCCCCGCACCAATGTCGTATGACCGAGCTGAATAAATCTCGGTGCAATTCCGATAGGACCCAGCAGGTCACTGACCTCTTTGTCCCGCGCCCTACGAAGAACCATCCCGTCGCGTATAAGCCGGTACGGCGGGTACTTCATCAGCTGGTCCCATACCGCGAAATCGTAAGGGTGCGAGTGCACCGTCGACATGATTTCGCGTGTGCCCGAAATGCCGAACCGCCACAAGTCCATGTCTTGGACATGGGCCAAAAGTTTTGGCATCGGCTGGCCTGGAAAAAAGTGACGCCAGGTCACACCAACCCCGGACAGGTCCATGTCGAACACCGCCATCAACTTCTTTGGGTGTTTGAGACCAGTCAAGTCATCGCGCGCCGTGATGTGATGGTCGAGCAGCAAGATGAACGCAGCTTTCGCAAGCAGCTGCTCCATCACCCGCCGCGGATACGAGAAGTCGACCATGATGACTTCCCGCCCGGTCACGTCTGGTGGCTCCCGGTGATGCAAGGCTGCGCAAAACTCGACCTCGTCCGGACCTAAAGCCTTACGCACAATCCACGCCGCGCCGAAACCGTCCGCGCAGTTGGCATGGTAGATACACAACTTCTTCATAATTGAACCCCCCCGTATTGTTACACGGAAGTCCTAGGCGCGGACTTATATTGGAGACACGCACAGTTGTTTTTGCCCTGGGCAAAAACATCTTCGCGCGCTGCGGCGGGGTGCAGAGATGCGGCAGGAAACATCTGGACAAGGCGTGGCTGTCTGGCCTGGGTAGTAGCTCCGACCACGCACAGGGCATGTAGCCACGCCGGCCCGGCCCCAAATATCCAGCGCAGGGGTGTCGCAGGCGTTGTCCAGACATCCACGATGTGGACGCCCGGCAACCGGGCTATAAGGCCTTGCAGGGCCTCTCGTGTCATCTCTCGCGGCTTGGCCATCCGGCTCTCACGGTTTGCCGAGCCGTGTCGATTTGCCATGTAGAGCACGCCACCTGACCGCAGACACCCGGTCATCCGTGTCAGCGCATAGGAGAGCCTGGAGGCACCACAGCTCGTTAAGCCGTCGGCCAACCACACGCCGCTGTACTGTCCCAGAGCGTCGTCCAGGTCATCCCATAACCCCCGCACATCCACCCGATAGTTGATGGCCAACGCATCCGGCGGCGCGGTCCCCTCGGCAATGCACAAGACACGGCCGCCCTGGGCGACGCGCCGCGAAAAGCGCGCATAGGCCTCCGCTAGGTTCAGTTCGTTAATGGTCGCAATCTCCCTGGGTTGTGTTTGCCGGCGGGGTACAACCGGCTGTCATACTTCCCTAGGCAGGCACGCAATTTCGCGGGGGCACAGGCCACATTGCCGGCCTGCAATGCTGGCAATACTGCGCACAGCCGAATCCCACTAAAAGGATGGCAAACGCTGCATGGGAATAGGGTAGAGGTGGCCGCTTACGCGCGCGGAGTCCGCTTGTGGCGGAACCCTCTTGGATTGTAGCGCGCGGGCGGCCTGGTTTTTCTATTGTCAAAGATACTCGCCCAACGTCGCTATGTTGGACGCTGTTGTTTTTTGCGTCAACTTTTTGGGCTATGACAATGAGGGCGACGAGTCTGTGTTCGTGATGCCGGCTGCACCGGAAAGACCCGGGAGGTTTCGTCCCTGGAGCACGGGGACATGCCCCGATGGATTGGGACCCGGCCCTGAAGGCCTCATTTCCTGCGCAAAGCGGGGACTGCAGCGCCGGTCATTCGGACTGCGGCGCCAGGCAGCGCGCGGGCCGCCATCCAGCCCGGCACCTCCGTACCCGGCATGGCGGGGGCTATGGCATAACCCTGCAGACACGTGCAACCCAGTGCCGCGAGCGTCCGGACGTGCGTCGCGGTCTCCACACCTTCGGCCGTGACTCGTAACCCCAGCAGGCGGGCCATATACGCAACCCCCGCGACAATAGCGGAATCTCTGGAGTCACGTGTCAGGTCGCGCACAAAACTCTGGTCGATTTTGAGGGTATCGACGGGCAACTTTTGCAGATAGGCCAACGACGCGTAGCCGGTGCCGAAATCATCCAGGGCCGTCCTGACCCCCAACGCCCGGCACGCGCGAAGTATCCCTTGGGCCGCATACAGGTCTCGCAAGGAGGCCGACTCCGTCACTTCCAGCTCCAGGAAGCGGGCGTCGAGCCCTGAATGCGCTGCCAGCAGAGCCCCGACATCATCCAGGAACTCGGGGCTGAGCAGGTGGGTAGCGCTGATATTGACGGACATCAGGCACGACGCCAGGGCCAATCCCGCGCGCTCCCAGTCATCCCGTTGGCGCGCCACCGCCTCGAGGACAAAGCAGCCCACGGGGCGTGCCAAGTCCGCGGCATCCAGCGCGGCCGCCAAGGCCCCGGCCTCCACGACCTCCCCGCCCTCGGTCACAAGGCGCAGCAGCGCCTCGAACCCCAGCACCTCCCCGGTGAGCGTCATCATGGGCTGGTAGTACAGGCGCAGCCCATCTTGCGCCAGGGCGCGCTTCACGAGCTCCCGGGCGCGCCAACTGGCATCCCGGGCGACGCCGAGGTCGAGGCTATGCATACGGTAGAGCCCCCGACCCGCGGCCTTGGCGGCGTAGAGCGCCAAGTCCGCATGCAGCATCAAGGCCTCCGTATCCCCCTCATCCAGGGGCGCCACGGTCAGGCCGAGGCTCCCCGAGACGACAGCACCCTCCGCCGCGCTGACGGTCAGACGCACCGAGGAGACGGCGGCGAGCACGCGCGCGCAGAAGACTTCGATGTCATCCAGACAACGCATATCCACAAACAGCAACGCGAATTCATCGCCACCGATGCGTGCCAGCGTATCTGCGGGCCGCATCACGCCGCGCATGGCCTGACTCGCTTTCTGCAAGAGTCTATCGCCAGCGGCGTGACCGTATCGGTCATTAATCTGCTTGAAGCCGTCCAGGTCCACCAGCGCGACGCCCATGAGCCGTTGCCGGCGCCGCGCATAACCGCAGGCGTGTCGCAATCGGTCCATGAACAAGGCCCTGTTGGGCAGCCCGGTCAAGGGGTCATGGAGTGCCTGCGAGCGCAGGCACAGTGCCAGATTGCCAAGGTTCGTAAAGGTCGTGAAGTAATCCAGGCCCAGCTGCGTGAAATAATCGCGATGCGACACGCCCACAAGGCCGACCCCTTGCAGTACGGTTGTACCAAAAGGGAATAGCGCCACCTCCGCCACCTCCCCGCGCAGCCCGCGAAGCCACGCGGGCGCATCCGGGTCATCAGGCATCGCCACCTGCGGCCTTTTGTTGCGCAGAACGGCCCACAGCAGGTCGGCCTTATCGGCCGGGACACGGACCGCCTTTGGGTTCCGACCAGCGGAAAATTCGGGCACCAACATAGGGGTCTTCTCGTCCGGCACGATATAGCACGCCCAAAGGATGAATGGGCTCTTTTCCGTCAATAGCAGGCAAATACGCCGCAGCAAGGCGTCATCCTTTGTCGACCCCTGCCCGACGGGCTCCGCTAGGACGTCGCGCAATACCTGAAACAGCAAAAGACGTTCGGTGTCGACGACTGTTTTCCGCAACCCCCTGCCGCCACTCCTGCGGGTCTCTGTACGGCCTGACCCGCGCCGCCTCTCGACTCGCGTCACTCTGTTACCTCTTCGTGTGCCACGTAACCGTGACAGTTGGACGTTGGCCCTCTGACCCCTCAGGCAGGACGCATGGACGATTCCGCGGGACATGTCGAGGTCTGTAGTGCAAGCGCCCTCGGCACGACTTTGTACACCCGCGCGCAGACACCATCCTTGCGTCGCATCAATACAGAACGCGAGGTCTACCGTGTTCGACCCGGAAAACTCGTCTTCATTTTATATGAGACTGGTTTTTTCTACCGCAGCGCGCTTTCCTGTACATGCTTGATTCCCGATACTGACATGAATCCCGCCGTCTCACCCCCACCCGCTTCTCGGGCCGCGCACAACGTGCGGATAGGCCGCGGCTATCGTATAAACTACCGTATATCATTACTATAAACGTCAATACCTTTCGTTCTCCGTCGCCCCCCAAAAGTCTCGTGTATTTTGATACGTATCAATATCTGGCCGAGTCACCCTCTGAATAATGGCTTCCTGTTTCGAAATATAAGCGAATACAAATACACGAAACAGCTGCTCTAGGCACTATTCCTTTCGACATAGGTATAAAAACTAAAGGGGGTTCCATGCCATCCCAATATCCCGCCGTGAAAAGGACGATTGTGGCCGCTGCTGTCCTGGCGGCGCTGTGTTCACCAATCGCCAAAGGCGCTACCTATACGCAGGCCGCGCCCTATACCCCAGGAATGTCACCCCAGATTCCGCCCGGGGCATCGACATTCAATATCAACAGCTACACCGACGACATCGGGTCCTTTTCCGGGCCCGCCTCGAGCGTGACGGTCAACGGCCCGGGGACACTCAATTTAGAAGACGGTGGAGTAGTGAACAACGCCGCGCTCGACGATATCACGGTTAGCACGGCCGCCTACTCGCCTTGGGTCTCTATTGCCACGACAGCCATCACGGGTGGCCCAGACGACTATGCCCCGCTCATGAACGGGACGCTATCCTTGAACAACGTCACGCTCTACAACGGCACCGGCATCCGAGCCGGGACGCTCAATCTCACTGGCACGAACAGCTTTGAGCAAACCGCGGCGGCGTTTTCCGGCAGCATTTTCGTGAACAATGTGGCCAACACGGGTAACCTGACTATAAGCGGGTCCTCATCGTTAGGGCCGGGCGTTTACGGAGCGATTGTGGCCTTGACGGGCTTCAATAACACGGGCCAAATTACCGTGGATAGTGGCGGCGGCTTGAGCCTGGGTTATGTCTTGAGTGGCCTACCGGAGTCTTATACGGGTAATCTGGGTGATGTAACGGTCAACGGTGGACAGCTTCAGTTTAATAACCTGAACCTTACCGGTACGCTCGCCATAACCGGGTCCGCGGCCTTTGTGCAGGGCTATGGCAGCTTTAACGGAGACATCACGAATACCTCCGGGTCCTTCTTTCCCGGGAACAACATGACCTACCCGGAGTCCAAGGCCGGCGTTTTTTATGCCATGACCGAGCTCCCAAATACCTTGACGCTCAATGGCAACTTCACCCAGGGCGGCAACGGGACATATGTCGCCTATATTTGGCCCGGGAATAATCAGAACACGCGGCTGGTGGTGAACGGTACGGCGAACCTCGGCGGAACATTGGCGGTGACGGCCAACTCCCAGGCGCAGCGCGATGCCGAAAGTGGCCAGGCTATAACCACGACCACGAGCTCCCGCACAACGGGATTGCCGACCTTTACGGCGGGCAACTACTATAACCTCATATCGGCGGAGAATATCACTGGTTCATTCTCGAAGGTTGTCTATGTCGATAACACCACAACGACCCCCGTCGCGAACCGGATTGACGGCCTGGAACCCTATTTGGCACAGGGCTTCGACCCGAGTCTGGGGAGTGATGTCTTACGCTTGACGTTGTGTGCACCGGGGTCTGGCAATTGCGGCGTCCCGCTCATGGTCGTGAACCCGAGCCTTGTGACGGCGGATTCCGTGCCACACACATCGCTGGTGGTCTTGAAAACTTCGGACGGCGCGGTGGTCGACAATATTATCGGCGGCGCGCCCCGCGGGACGTGGGTCAAGGCCATAGGGGGTTTTGGCCAAATCGACGGGTTTAACGCTTCCGGCGCGGGCGCGATTGTGGGACACGGATTTCGGCGAACTAATGCCTACGGCCGTTGGACCTTCGGCCCCGCATTCTCCTATGGCTATAATCGCGTAGCGGATTCGTTTAGCCGTACCCACACGAATAGCTACGGCTTCTGGCTGTATGGCGGTTGGCAGCGCGGGCCCTGGAAAGTTTCGTCGGTCGCCGGCGGGGGCTTCACGAACAACACCGAGCTCACAACGCTGGGCAGCGCCTCGGGTCAATCCGGCTATAACGGCTCGTTCTACGCCGTGGCGGCCCGTCCCAGCTATTGGTTTCATCTGAGCCACGGGGTCGTGCTGTCTCCCCGCCTTACGCTCAATTACGGAAGCGCGTATTCGTCTGGCTTCACCCAGTCTTTTGCGGGGACGCTCTTTCCCACTCCCAGTGCTCGGTATTCCGTGTTCAGTACGGAACCGGCGGTCATGGTCGGGGACGTCCTGCACCCCTACGGGCTCAAGGTCACTCCCCAGATTCGCCTGGGCGTGGATGAAAACACGGGTGCGGCCACGGGAACAGGCCTGCTTCCTAAGACGGAAGGGACTGTTGAGGCCCGCGTCAACGTTCGCGAAAACCGCCGTTTAAGGGGCACGCTCTCCTGGCAGTATGCCTACGGCCGCGGGTCCGGGTTCCACTACAACACCGTCGTGGCGTCTGCCAAGTATCTCTGGTAGCGCCGCGCGCCCAACACGAGGGTGTGGCGTGCCCGATAATTTTCGAGCACGCCCCACCCGTCTTGATAAGTTCATAAGTTCCTTCGAGAATCGCTACGCAGGACAGCTGAGACCTGTGTACGCGCATGTCGGCCATGTACCCGCCGTGAGCGCGCCGTACCGCGCATCTCATTAGAGGGATTTGGCCGCTAAGCCACGTTTGGAGCTCGGCCTACGGTCCTCGCGTCTCAGGACTCGGGTGAACCAGCCGTACGCTGACGGGGTGCGCGGCGGTCGGCTTTGCGCTCTTGCGTGCAATCCGCCCTTCATCGACGACATGCCCCTTTTCCAGGCGGACATAGTAGTCGCAGAATTGGTTGACTTGTGCGGGATTGTGGGAGACGAGCAGCAAGGTCATGCCGCCTCGGCGCAGCTCGGCAATTTTGGCTAGGCACTTCTCCTGAAAGGCCTGGTCGCCGACGGAGAGTATCTCGTCGGCCAGAACAATATCCGGCTCCAGATGGACGGCTACCGCAAAGCCCAGGCGCATCTGCATGCCCGAGGAGTAGTGTTTGAGCGGGGAGTCGATAAACTGGGAGAGTTCCGCAAACTCGACAATCGCTTCCAGCCGCTTTCGCACCTCGCGATTGCGAAACCCGTACAGGCTGGCATTCAGGAACACATTCTCGTAACCCGTCAACTCGGGGTTAAAGCCCACGCCGAGCTGGATAAGGGGCGCTATGCGTCCGCGGGCGATGACTTGCCCCGACGTGGGGGTCAGGATATTCGCAATAATCTGAAGGAGGGTGCTCTTCCCCGAGCCGTTGTGTCCCAAGAGCCCCAGGCTCTGACCCTGACCCACATCAAAACTGATGTCCGTTAAGGCTTGGAACTGCTCCCGTCGCTGGCGTTTATCTGCGTGGAATAACCCGAGAAAGCGGGTCTTCAGCGCCGTTGCACGATTGTGGTAGAGCGTGAATTCCTTGGAGACATGGCTTACGGAAAGGGCGGGTGTGCTCATGGTTAAAGAAGCTCAATGAGTTGGGCGGCCTTAACCCGAAACAGCGAGACGCCTATGGTGGCCGTAATCGCCGCAAACACCATCATTAGGCCCCATGTCGACGGCGAGGGTATGCGGCCGCTATAGAGCAGGTCATGAAATGCTGTGAAGTAATAGGTCAGCGGGTTTAAGGCCAGGATAGACCGGAATATGTGGGAGTGAATCATGCTGGCGTCAAACGTGATGGGGGTGACCCAAAAGAGGAACATCAGCAGAATCTCGACAAGATGCTTCAAATCCCGAAATTCCACGTGCAGCACCGAAAAAACGAGCGCGATACCCCAGCTAAAGATAATGAACAACGCGAGCGCGAAGGGATACAGCAGCATGTTCCAGCGATACACGCCCCCGATGAGCGGAAACACGGCAAATAGGACGAGGAACGCCGCAATCGACAACACCAGACTAAAGAGGACATTGGCGGTCGGCACTAAAATGCGCGGGAAGTAAATCTTCTGCAGGAAGCTGGCGGCGCCGGTCAGGCTTTCGCAGCCCTGCAGGACCGCCTGACTGAAGAGGTTGTAGCTCACCACCCCGATGAAAAGGTAGAGCACATAATCCTTGATGTTGGACCGGAACACGTGCGTAAAAATCACGTCATAGAGAACAATCAGGGCGAGCGGGTTCCCGAGCGACCAAGCAAACCCCAGGGCCGCCCCCTGATAGCGCACCCGGAAGTCCTTGCGGATGAGATTGTAGACCATGTCCCGGTACACCCACAGCCGCCGGGCATGAGCGGTCGCACGGCTTAGCACAGAAACTCCCTTCGCACCTCACACCTCGCGCTGTTCTGAAGACTCGTCACCAAGCTCTTCCGTTTCCACCAAGTGCCCACGTTGACCGCGCCTTGTGCCCTAAACACGCGCACCCCTGTGGGCCCGCGCAGAATATCCTTGCAAAGATGCTTCATGTATCGTACATACCTTACCATAAACGATAAGGGGGGGGGGAATGAAAAAAGCGTTAGTGACAGGCGTAACAGGCCAAGACGGGGCTTACTTGGTGGAGTTGCTCCTGAGCAAGGGCTACGAGGTGCATGGACTGAAGCGGCGCTCTTCGCTCTTCAATACGGCACGCATCGACCACCTTTATCAAGACCCTCACGAGGGCGATACCCGGTTCCTTCTCCACCACGGTGACCTGACTGATACCTCGAGCCTGCAGCGGGTCATTCAGGCCGTCCAGCCCGATGAGATTTATAACCTCGCCGCCCAAAGCCATGTCGCGGTCAGTTTCGAGGAGCCCGAGTATACGGCCAATGCCGACGGACTGGGGGCCCTACGCATTCTCGAGGCCATGCGCATCCTGGGTCTTACCAAAAAGACCCGCTATTACCAGGCCTCGACGTCCGAGCTTTTCGGCAAGGTGCAAGAGGTCCCGCAGCAGGAGACGACCCCCGTTCTACCCGCGGAGCCCCTATGCCGTGGCCAAGCTCTACGCCTATTGGATTACTGTAAACTATCGCGAAGCCTACGGGATTTACGCCTGCAACGGTATCCTCTTTAATCACGAATCCCCGGTTCGTGGCGAGACCTTTGTGACACGCAAGATTACCCGCGCCCTGGCGCGCATTGCGCTGGGCCTTCAAGACCGTCTCTATCTCGGAAACCTGTCCGCGGCCCGTGACGGGGGGCACGCCAAGGACTATGTCGAGATGCAGTGGCTCATGCTGCAGCAGCCCAAGCCCGAAGACTTTGTCATCGCTACCGGTACGCAACACACGGTCCGGGCGTTTGTCGAGGCCGCGGCGGCCGAGCTTGGCATGGCGCTGACCTGGCGAGGAACGGGGGTCGAGGAACAGGGCATTCTCGAGCATCTGGACATCGCCCGTGCCCCAGAAAATGTCCTCAAGCGTCCAAAGCCCGGCGATGTCCTCGTCTCGGTAGACCCCCGGTACTTTCGGCCAACAGAGGTCGAGTCCCTTCTGGGGGACGCCTCGCGCGCCCGCACGCAGCTCGGCTGGACCCCGAAAATCGGGTTTGAGGAACTGGTCCGCGAAATGGCGCGCGCCGACCTCGTGAGTGCGCAGTGCGACGATTTGGTCCGGCGCCACGGCTTCCCCTCCTACAACTACCACGAGTAACATCGTGTCGGGGAAGACAGTACTCATCTGCGGGGTGTGTGGGCAGGATGGCGCCTATCTCGCCCACAACCTACTCCACAAGGGCTATCGCGTAGTAGGCACAACACGCGTCCTGCCATCGGCACCCCCGGCGAATCTCGTGCGCCTCGGGATTGCCGACCACGTCGCACTCCACGCCACCACCCTACAGAACCGGGACGCCGTGCGGGAACTCCTCGCGACGGTTGCCCCCGACGAAATCTATCACCTCTCCGGGCAAAGCTCGGTCGGCGCCTCCTTTGAGCGGCCGCAAGAGACCTGGGACAGCATCGTCGCCCCTACCCTGAACCTCCTGGAGGCCGCGCGTCTCAATGGACGGCCGGCGCGATTCTTTCTCGCGGGGTCCGGCGACTGCTTTGGTGACACCGGAGGCGTGCCGGCTGACGAGACGACGCCTTTTCGGCCCCAGAGCCCCTATGCCGCCGCCAAGGCCGCTGCGACCTGGGCGGTCACGACCTACCGACAAGCCTATGACCTGTTCGCCTGCACCGGCATCCTTTTCAACCACGAATCACCGTTGCGCCCAGAGCGGTTCGTCACCCAAAAAGTCATCGCCACGGCCAGAGCCATCGCGGCCGGCCGCCACGAACCCCTGCGCCTGGGCAATCTGGAAGTTATCAGGGACTGGGGCTGGGCCCCGGAATACGTCGAGGCCATGGCGCGGATGCTGACCGCCAAGGCTCCGGCGGATTATGTCATCGGTTCCGGCCATCCAACTCCCTTACGTGAGTTTGTGCGCCTCGCCTTCCATCACTATGGTCTGGATTCACACCAACACGTCATCGTGGACGACGCACTCTTTCGAAAAAATGAGATACCCGTGTCTGTCGCGGACCCTGCCGCCATTGCGCAACAGCTGGGCTGGAAGGCCGAACTCACCATTGAAGATATCATCCAGCGCATCGCGGAGGGTTGGACGGAAACCCTATCCAGTCCCCAGCCATAAATCGCCATGCTTGGTCATAGGGCCTATGGTGGCAGTCTAATCCAGCGCAGACACCGCGCATGACGCCGAGAACCCAACCTATGGCTGATTTCCGACAATAGCACCCAACAGAAGCTGGACAGCCGCTGGAAATGGTTGGGAGTTTTTGGCTCCGGGGTCGGCATAGGCATCTGGCTCAATGACGGGAAAGCCGCCCGCGCCATCATTGCGCACTACCCTTTTGCTCAAACAGTCTCCTTCCCTTACCCTGCTGTCTGGAGTGGAGCCAGTCCGGTGTCGCCCCACGAATCCGGGCAACTTCTACTGGTTTTCCCGCGATAAAACGACAGACATAGGGGCCACGGGCCGTCACTCGACCCTATAATTACTTAAACTTATATATGATGGTTTTAAGCTTTTACTTAACGATTCTGGCATCTGTCAATGCCGCCGCATCGCCTTTGTGCACAATAATTGCTACAACTCCAATTGCAACGCCTCCCCCGCCCCTCTATACTTCGCAGAAAACTATTACAGATTGTATCGAACTAGATTTAGGGGGGTGTCTTTGGGCGCACATAGTGTTCAGTTATCAGGACGAATCGGGCGCGGGTCATTGCGGGGCGCGCCCGATGTTTGAGGCGGAACCATCCGCATTAGTGGCAGGCAGCGGCTTACTGCCGGTCATCTTGTCGGGGGGCGCCGGTACGCGGCTTTGGCCTGTTTCACGTGAACTTCACCCTAAGCCTTTCATAAAGCTTGCGGATGGTCAAAGCCTGTTACAGAAGGCCTTTTCCCGCGCAGCGCGTCTGCCTCATGTTACGGAAGTGCTTACCATAACAAATCGCGAATTGGTTTTTAAAACCCGAGGTGAATACGCCACCGTAAACACAACGGGTCTTCATACACCCTTTATTCTTGAACCCTTTGGTCGCAACACCGCACCCGCGCTGGTCATGGCGGCGCTTTGGGCAAAGCAACACAAAGGCGCTGATGTCGCGCTTCTCTTGTTGCCGGCCGACCACCTCATCACCGATATGGAGGCTTTTGTCACGGCCGTCGGGCAAGCGCAAGCCCTTGCGAGCGAGGGCAAACTTGTGACGTTCGGTATCCAACCGACCGGCCCCGAGACCGGATACGGCTATATCGAAGCAGAAGGCTCGACAGTCTGCAGGTTTGTTGAGAAGCCATCGCTCGCTAAAGCGCGTGATTTTATAGCGAGCGGCCGGTACCTCTGGAATAGTGGTATGTTCTGCATGCGGGTTGGGGACGCACTCGCGCAGCTGGCCCAGCATGCGCCGCACATTCTCGAGCAGGCGCAGGCCTGCTTCGACGCCTCTCAACAAAGTCGGGATTCCAGCGCGGACCAGATAAAACTTGATTCCATAAGCTGGGAGAAGGTTCCGGATATCTCCCTTGACTATGCGCTCATGGAGCACTCGCGTAGCGTGGGCGTCGTCACCTGTAATATGGGTTGGCGCGATATCGGTTCTTGGGATGCCCTGAGCGAACTTGAGGAAGCGGACGCCTCTGGCAACCGCATACAAGGCACGGTCCTGCTTCACGACGTGCGGGATTGCTTCGTACAAAGTTCGTGCCGGACTATCGGCCTGGTCGGAGTACAAGACCTTATCGTTGTCGA
>JAPTWT010000222.1 GCA_028064935.1 Gammaproteobacteria bacterium
AATTCTGGCCGGTGCCGAGCGTCGAGGAGCGGGCCGCGTTTTTCGCGGCCGGCGGCGAACCGGTCGTATGGTTGGCGCGCGAAGCGATCCGGTGCGCGGTGGCGACGTCGCCGGCCAGTCTCGCGTCCGTCAAACGGACGGCGGGGAGCCGGTTTCGGAGCGATACCGGCAAGGCGCAGGTGTTGGCGGCCGCCGCGTTTTACTACCCCCGCTTGGTCGGTCACCTACGGGATCAGGTGCAATCCTGGATGACCCTTGCGGATATGGTCCGGTGCGTGGAGCAGGATCGCCGCCGGCAGGATGCGTGGCACCGATCACAATCCTACCGTTTCTTTGGCCATACCCATCTCGCCCAGTCGGGGGAGGCCCTGGATATCGCGCAGTGGGTAGGGCGTGAGGCGGATCTCGAACACCTGATCCAGGAAATGCCCCCAACCGAGGTGCCCGATACCCTGGCCGCGATGCGGGCCCCGCTTGCGCGCCTGTGGCAGTCGCTGGCGGATCATGCGGCCTTGGCGCCGATCATGGGCGCTTTGGAAGCGGATAGCGCGTCGGCGCAGACTCTTCGGGCCGCGCGCGAGGAGGCCTATACCCTGTGGACCCGCGTCGCCGGTCAGCCACCCTCCCGATCCCTGGACAGTGCCCGTGTGTGGCCCTTGTCGATCTATACGTGGCAGGACCTGGTGTTGCGACTGATCTGCCTGAGCGATCTGGTCCAACATACGGAGGATGCGAAGGCCTTGCGGTTGCGGATCGAGGCGACTCCCTCGGCCGCGTTGCCGGAGGCCCCGGGTGCCGGCGATCTGCCGTCTGATGCGACGGAGACGACGGGACCGGTGCCGGATCCCATGATCGGGCGAGGCCTGCCGAAGAGGCTCATCCCATCCCCGCGGTTTGCGAATTTGACGCGGACGGGTCCTGTGCGGCGCTCGGGGCCCGTGACCGAGGCGTATCTGGCGGAGACTTTTGGATTGCGGGCCATCGAGTACGGCAATTGGGTCAAGGATGCCGATCGGCAGGCCATGCTGGATCTCGCCTTTGACAGTTTGTCCGACATGGCCGCGGCCCTGGATGTGCCGACCGAGGCCATGGGGTTCCATGGTGAGCTCGCGCTGGCCTTGGGGGCGCGCGGGCGCGGCGGTCACGCCGCCGCCCACTACGAACCCGCCCGTCGGGTGATCAACCTGACCAAGACGATGGGCGCGGGAACGCTGGCGCACGAGTGGTCGCACGCCCTCGATCATTGGTTGGTCTATCGCAACGAAGCCGGTTCCCCGGTTCTGGCCACGACCCGGCGCCATGTCGAGGACTCGGCGCAAGATCCTTCTCTGCGCGCGCTCCGCGCGTTCCAGGACACCCTGCGCCTGCGAAGCGAGGCGGCTGTCGCGGAGGCAGTACCCGATCGTTTCGTGACGCAGATGCTCGAATCGGCCTTGTTGGCCCCGACATTGGCCATGACGCCGGCGGACGCGGCCCGGGTGGTCAGCGCCTGGGTCCGCGACGCGGTGATCCCGCTGATGGCCCAGGCGGGGCCGAGCCCATCGACCCTGGCGGCCCTTTTTTGCGAGCCGCGCGCCAGCCGCTGGCTCTATAGCCATAAGGTGGGTGTGGCGTCCTGCCGGGATTGGGTCACCCAACACCCCGAGGTCGGCGCCTGGACGCCCGATATCGAGAAGGCCCTGGCCGATTTCCTGCTGTCCCATCGGCCGGGGCAACCGTGTTTCCCTTACCCGGCATTTCGCGCCCTCTGGAAAAAACTGGGCGCCATGGAGCGTGAGGGCAAGTTTACCCACTTCTACCGCTCCGCCCTGCACCTGGACGCGAATCGTCAAGCCGGATACTGGAGCAGTCCGCATGAGATGTTTGCCCGGGGCTTCTCGGCCGTCTTGCATGATCGTATGGCCGATCTCGGGATCGTGAATGATTTCGCCAGCCGGTTCAGTGCCCCCAACGAGTTCACGGATGACAAGTGGCGGGCCTCGCCCAATCCCGAGGGCGCCGAGCGCCAGCACATCACCGCGGCCGCCCGGGCGTTCTGCGACCAGATGCGCGGGGCGTTGTCCTTGCGTCCGGTCCCGGCCGCGGTCCGCCCGACTCCCGCACCCGCCGCCGCGGCAGCGACCCTATGACCGCGCGCCTCTCGCCAAGTATCCCACCAGAAACATTCCTCCCGATTTATTCGCACAATTGTGTCTCCTGGGCTACACTCACGGCATCGGGTTTCAGGAACACCGCCATGCCGCAGGGAGTAATGGAAGTCGATAGTGAGCGGGTTTTGAAGAGCCTGGGCCAATCGCTCAAAACCTATCGCCAGGATCTCTTGCGTTGTACGCAGGCCGAGATGGCAGAGCGCCTCGGGGTCTCGCGGAGCACCTATGTGCGCATGGAGTCCGGGGATCCGCGTATCCCGATCGGGCATTGGGCGAACGCGTGGCGCCGGTTGTATCGGGACAAGACCCAGAACCTGACCGTCTTAGACGCGGTGCGCGAAGCGGCCGACCCGGCTGAGGCGATCGCGCGATATGACGCGGCGCGCGCCTACGCGGCGCATCAGGATTGGCAGAAACGAATGGATGGGGATGCCGTAAGGGACCTCGAGGCCGCCACCGCGGCCATCATTCAGAGAGGGAAAAACCACATCCCCAACGAAGGCGGGATTGTGGATGATGGGGGTCCGAGTCTCGACGATCTCTTCACCTTGTCGGGCCCCAAGCTCTCGTGAGCCCTCCGGCCCGCCCCCTGGAAGCGGTGGAAGGCCTCACCGTCAGCCTCTGGGACCCCCTTCGCGCCCCGGATGCCAGGGGGCGGCGCTGGGTGCCGGTCGGCTACCTGTCAGCGCAAGGCCACGCCCGCAGACGGTTTACGTATTTCCCGGATTATGAGGGCCCGCCCCTCGATCCCCTGCACCTCGACTACCGGGATAAACCGCCGGGGGCGCAATTCATGCCGGAAAACGGTGAGGCGCTCTTTGGGGTCTTCCGCGATATGTTGCCGGGCCATTTCGGTCTGATGCTGCTCACAAGGCACTTTCCGGCGTTTGGGCGGTTCGATGATCTC
>JAPTWT010000121.1 GCA_028064935.1 Gammaproteobacteria bacterium
CTCCGCTCCCGTACTCAGCCTCTGTGGGAGTTATTCTCGCTGGCCTCGGTGCTCTTGGCGCTGCGTATTACGGTGAGTTCGTTGAGCATTTGGTTCCATGTCCGCTGTGCTACATTGAGCGTTGGCCGTACCGGATTATCATTGTTCTTGGTCTTCTCGGGATGGTGCTACCCCTGCGGATCGCGCGGGCGTCTTTATGGTTAGCGTCCGTTACGATGTTCACAGATGCCTGTATCGCGTTGGTGCACGTCGGGGCGGAACGGCACTGGTGGCAAAGTCCACTACCGGAATGCAATATTGCGCCAGCACAGTTTGGCGCTCTTCCGCTGCGACCGTCCGCTTCGTGCGATCGGCCAGTTTTCCCGGTCCATGGGTTGCCGGTTTCGTTTGCTACCCTCGATCTGCTTTATGCGCTGGTTACCGGCGCGATCATCAGCGTGTACCTCATACAAACACGTGAGAGAAGGCAATGACAGGGGCCAGATTGGCAGGGGACGCTTATCCGGAGACCGGAGTTGGCATGCCGAGAGCCCTGCATGACATACAGGAGCAAGACAGCATTACCGAGATGTCTTTTCTGCATGGTCGTTGAACGGGGAGTGCGGCCTGCGGTAGCGGGTAGTGGCCTTTGCGTTGGCGCGGTTACAGAGGCAATGGGTACGGGAGCGGAGATGGCTTTTGCCGCTGCAGGGGAGGAAAAGATTGACCCAGACGACGCGAGGCAGGTTGAATCTCTCGGTCAGGAAGAGGAACTTCTGCCCCAGCGACTGAGCGATTTTGTATTGAAGAGAAGGTGTGTTGCGCCAATGGATTGGCCCATGAAGCGGAAAAGGCCCGGTTTTGTAGTCTGCGCTCGATGTTGAGCCGTGTCGGTTACAAAACTGCGATTGCGATCAGCATCATGGTTTGAGCGGCTAGGTAAAAAGACGGAGGTCAGTTGGCAAACTGTCGAAAGCCTCTTAAATCAAGCTAATGAACATCCGTACGGTCGATCGTGAGTTGGTCCGCGCGGCATTCGCCCTCGCGGGAGAACAGGGTTGGCAGCGTGTTTCGGTTGCGGCCGCTGCTAGGCGCGCTGGGATTGATCTTTCGCGAGCGCGCTTGCGGTTCTCCAGCACAATGGATGTAGTTGCCCGATTTTGGGCTCTAGCCGATGCTGCAAGCCTTGGGAGCGACTTGGCGGAAGGCAGTGTAAAGGACCGCCTGTTCGAAATCCTGATGCGGCGTGTTGATTTTCTACAACTCCACCGAGCCGGAGTTAAGGCACTGATGCGGTCTGCCCTGCTTGACCCGGCGCTATCACTTTATTTGACACGAAAAACGTTGATTTCGATGGGTTGGGTCCTTGAAGGGGCTGGGGTATCGGGGCAGGGTTTGGCTGGTCAGTTGCGGTGTAAAGGCCTTGCCATGGTCTGGGCTTGGACGATCCGTGCGTGGCTCCGCGATGAATCCGAGGATCTTTCGGCGACTATGGCTTCGCTTGACGCGGCGCTTGGCCGCGCTGACCAAATCGTACGTGGCCTTCCAACAGGCGTGGCGTGTATTCGAGGAGACGAATCTAACGTACCGTCCGATGAACGAACTCAAACAGAGATGTCATTCGCAGTACCCAATAGTGCAGAGCGAGCGCCAGACTAGGGCCCTCTCGTGGGTGGGGCCGAATGGGAATGGCTTGCGATTGATAGAGTTGATTTCAGGTTTTGCTGTGATGGCGTTCATCTGCGCCGCTCGTATGGTCTCCGGTTGATGGTAATGAAAACGTTCAGGAGAAACAGAGGCAATTCGAAATTTTTAGATCGCCAGCGGAGACGGTAGGGTACCAGGAAAACCTGTCGGCCGCTGGCGGAGCGGGCACGGAGGTGACGTTGCCGATTTTGTTTTTTCAAACCGCTGGGCGCCCGAAAGGGCCTCATTTCGGTTTTTGGATATCATGCGAGAGGCACATTTTCATCACTATGGAAGCGCTGGGTGGCCGGGAATTTACGGAGATTCTGTAGGCAGCCATAACCGTATTGACCAAACAAAACCCGTCGCCGCCGGCAGCGTCGAATCGACATGATGTCTGGGAAGGCAGACTTATGTGCTGATGGAAGCTTGTGTACCAAAAATCACCAGAACGCGCGGTTTCCGGGAGTTAATTCCACCAATGAAGCGGAATGCGACAGAAGAGTGCCATAGCAGGTCTCACCAGACAATGAATAAGGTGGGGCGCCTCATAGATCGCAGGGGAAAAAGTAATTTGATCTGCATAATGTTTCAAATGCGCGGTTGAAGGCAGATCATGTCACAGTCTCTATACGGTTCCGAGCCAATTTTGTTCATACCGAAAAAGCAAAAGGCGCGACCAATGCGGAACGCCCTGCGTGTGGCCTCGGCCTACGAGCCGGCGGGCGACCAGCCTCAGGCGATCGAGGAACTCGTACGCGGCGTGAAAACCGGCGAGCGGAACCAAGTACTGCTCGGTGTCACCGGGTCGGGCAAGACGTTCACAATAGCAAAAGTCATTGAGCAGGCGCAGCGGCCGACGTTGGTTCTTGCGCCAAATAAGACCCTGGCGGCCCAGCTGTATACGGAGATGAAGTCATTTTTCCCGGACAACGCGGTTGAATACTTCGTCAGCTATTATGATTATTATCAGCCCGAAGCCTATATTCCGCGTACCGACACATACATTGAAAAAGACGCTCAAATTAACGACCAGATTGACAGGATGCGACACTCGGCAACGCAAGCGCTTCTGGAGCGTGGTGATGTCATTATTGTTGCTTCGGTGTCGTGTATTTATGGTATTGGCTCGGTCGAGACCTACAGCCAGATGGTTGTCCGCGTCGCGGTTGGAGAGCGAGTTGATCGCGATCGGCTGGCTAAAGCACTGGTAGAACTCCAATATCGCCGCAATGATGTTGCCTTCCAACGCGGCACGTTCCGACTACGTGGTGAGACCATCGATATCTTCCCCAGCCAGTACGAGGACCGCGCTTGGCGTGTGACATTGTTTGGCGACGAGATCGAGGGTGTTACGGAGTTTGATCCGCTAACGGGTGAGC
>JAPTWT010000291.1 GCA_028064935.1 Gammaproteobacteria bacterium
GCCGTTTCTTTGCTTCGCGATGATAACTTCCACCACGTTCTTTTTGTCCGATTCCTGATTATAGTAGTCATCCCGATATAGGAACGCGACGATATCCGCATCTTGCTCGATGCTGCCGGATTCGCGAATGTCGGACATCATGGGGCGCTTGTCCTGGCGCTGCTCGACGGATCGGCTGAGCTGCGCGAGGGACACCACTGGTACCTCCAACTCGCGCGCAAGCTGCTTCAAGGATCTCGAGATATCCGAGATCTCCTGCTGCCTGTTTTCTGACGATCCTCTGCGCCCATGGATGAGCTGCAGATAATCGATCACGACAAACCCGAGCCCCACCTGAGACTTCAGCCGACGCAGCTTGCTGCGCATCTCCGGAACCGTGATGCCCGGCGAGTCGTCGATGTAAATGGGGGCGTTCCCGAGCGTGCTCATGGCCATGGAAAGCTTCGGCCAATCGTCCTCATCCAACGTGCCGCTCCTAAGACGATGCCCGTCGATGAACCCTTCTGCGGAGATCATGCGCTGCACAAGCTGATCCTTCGACATCTCAAGGCTGAAAATCGCCACCGGTAACGCGGCGCGGACCGCGACGTTCTGGGCCATGTTCAGGGCAAACGCGGTTTTTCCCACGGACGGTCGAGCGGCAATGATGATGAGGTCCGATTTTTGGAACCCGTTCGTCATCTTATCCAAATCCGAATAGCCTGTGGGCACGCCAATGAGATTACCGTCGCTGGCGTAAAGCTGCTCAATCCGCTCCGAAGTCGTGACGAGCACTTCGCTGATATGCGTAAAGTCCCGCATCTTGCGGTTCTGGGACAATTCGAGGATCCGCCGTTCCGCGTCGGCCAACACGTCGCTCGCCGGCTTCTCCTGGCGATACCCGTCTTCCGAAATGGACGTGGCCGCCTCAATGATCTTGCGCAACAGCGCCTTCTCGCGAACGATGGTCGCGTAGTGTTCAATGTGAAGAGCTGTCGGCATCGATTCGGCCAACGTCGCGAGGTAATCTATCCCGCCAGCCCTATCCATCGCTCCGGGCATGGCCTGAAGAGCGGCGGTAAGCGTGATAAGATCCACAGGTTGACCCTGCTCGTACAGATCTCGCATGGCTCGGAAAATAACCTGATGCCCCGAGCGGTAAAAGTCCTCCGGCTCCAACCATTCTGCGGCTTCTCCAACGGCCCCTGCGGACAGAAGCATCGCGCCGAGAACGGCCTGTTCCGCCTCAAGGTGCTGAGGCGGAAGATGAAAGGCCTCGGTTTGGAGCGCTAGTTCGTCTTTCATGAGGAAGCATCTGCTTCGACAAAGACGGTAATGGTCGCGCTGACCTCATGATGTAACTTCACTTGCACCTGGTGTCCCCCCAAGGACTTGATGGGTTCTGGAAGCACGATTTTGCGTTTGTCCACGTCGATGCCTGACTTGGCCAGCGCGTCCGAGACGTGTTTCGACGTAATGGCGCCAAAAAGCCGGCCTCCTTCTCCCGCATGCGTGAAGACGGTGACCTTCGTATTTTCAAGCTGCTTCGCCAGTTGCTTGGCGTGCTCGAGTTCCTGCGCTTCACGACGAGCCTGCGCGTCCTTTTGGTTCTGGCGTTGTTGCATCGCCGCGTCGGTGGCCTCCGTCGCCAAGTGGCGAGGAAACAGAAAGTTACGAGCGTATCCTTCCGAGACTTCCTTCACTTCGCCCTTTTTCCCATGTCCCTTCACATCGGCCAGCAAGATAACTTTCATAGATCTATGTCCCCCCTTGGGTTGTAATCATGAGACTAGCGTGTGATCCTGTCATGTTGAACTCTCATTATACATCGGGTTTACGCTCGTGGGTTATCATGTCCATGATGCCGATGACAATATAGAGTTGGCCCACCAGTCGGATGGCTGCCCCCAGGATAATGAGGGGAACCAGGATTACAAATCGGATCCTCACCTGCAGATTGCCCGGAAAATCCAATTCGTCGAAAGGGCGAAGATAGCCCTTCTAGACCAACTGGCCGACGTGTTTCGCTCCATCCAATCCGGGGGAGAGCGGGAGATGGCCGAGACGCTCGGGCAACTGGTTTCCATCGTGTATGCCCTTGGTGCGCTTCTCGATGTGCCTCTTACCGCCATTGACCGGGTTGCCGAGAGCGGAGTTCCCAGCGTGCTCACAGGCGATTTCAATTCCTCCGAGGAGATGGAATTCGTGCTGCGTCACCTGAAGGCGAAGAGGTGAGCCATGGAGCCTCATCATTCGGCTTTTCGTCTCCAGACCGTAGCTTTGCTCCTCTTTGCAGCGCTGATAGCGGCAAGTCTGCTACCGCAAACCTCTTGGGCGGCCATTTGGTTCCTCCCGATTCCCGTCATTGTTTTCACAGCACTGAAACCGCTTTGGTGGCCCGTCGGCCTGTCGGTCGTGTTCACCATTTGCCTCTTTATTGCTGGCTATGGACTGAGTTCCATCGCCTTGGGTTTCGCGGTTTTTTTAATCGGATGGGTCATGGGTGACTCTGTCCGCAAGCGGGAGTCGCCTTATGCGCCCATCGTGGTAGGAACGCTCGTAATCATCATGCTGGAGCTCGTCTTGTTTGCGCTCATGAAGTGGCTCGGCTTTACCCTTAATGAGATAGTCTCACAGAGCTTGCAGCAAGCGTCGGCGGCAACGGGTTTCACCGGGGGCAACCCGGCTTTGTGGAACACCATCATTCAACGTGCGCAGGAGAGCGTACGCCTGTTTCTGCCCGGAGGCGTGTGCATTTTCGGATTCGTTGTTGCGGCACTCAACTTGGTGGCTGCAAGGCAGTTTCTGCGCGGAGCCTCCGTCTTGGAAGAGGACGGCACAGAAAGGACCATTGAACTGCGACCCCTGCTTCGCACGTGGCGTTTGCCTTACGGTGTCGCCATCGTCTACCTGGCCGCACTGTTCTGTTATCTGTTTGGAATCTTCGCTCACCATGCTCTTTTGTGGCAAGCCGTGAACAGCGCGGCTCTCGTCTCGGGGTTTTTCGTCGGAATCGAGGGAATCGCGTTCATGTGGCGCAGGTTAGGGGAGAGGAAGATCCGATT
>JAPTWT010000077.1 GCA_028064935.1 Gammaproteobacteria bacterium
CGGCCAGCGAAAACGGCGCCAGCTCAGGAACCCCCGGCTCGTCGCTTAGGCCCACGAGCCAGGCGATCTCGGCCTTCAGGCGTGCGCGCATGAGGCCGCATTCGCTGAAGATCGGCGCCAATGCGCGCGTGTCGCGGGCGTAGCGGCCATCGAGGGGGGAGAGTGCAGAGAGTTCGCTCACAAATGTCCTTCCGGCGTCTAGCCGCAATCATGTGTTGTCGTTTATCCTGGGTCCGTGACGGACCTTGTCCTTTCGCCCTTGCAGGCGCTCGCCACCGAGGTGCGCGCGTGTCGCGCGTGCCGTGATCTGCCGTGTGGCCCGCGCCCTATCATCCAGGTCGCCGAGGGCGCGCGTATCCTGATCGTGGGCCAGGCGCCGGGTCGGCGCGTGCACGACACCGGCATCCCCTGGAACGACCCGAGCGGGGACCGCTTGCGGGTATGGCTCGGTATCGATCGCGAAACCTTCTATGGCCCCGATTTCGCCATCATCCCCACGGGCCTCTGTTATCCGGGCTCGGGCCCGCGCGGCGACCACCCGCCTCCCCGGCATTGCGCCCCCTTGTGGTTTGCGCGCTTGCGTGCGCTGCTGCCGGATGTTGCGCTCACGCTGCTCATCGGCCGCTATGCGCAAGCCTACCACCTCGCCGGCTGTGATGCCCGCCTCGGGGTCTCCTGGCATGTCCGTCATGGCGCCGATTATGGCGCGCTATGGCCCCTGCCGCACCCCTCCGGGCGCAATAATCAGTGGCTCGCCCGCCATCCGTGGTTTGCCGCCGAGATCCTACCCGTGCTGAGAGATCGGGTGCGCGAGGTCCTTCGGGGCGGACGCAGGGGCGATCACCGCCCCTCCTAGGCACACCCCCCGGGCATCGTAGAACACCGCCGACTGTCCCGGGGTGACGGCGCGTTGCGGTCTGGCAAATGTCAACAGGAGCCCTGCCGAGGCCGATCCGTCGGCATCGACACGCACCTCCTGAAGCGACTGACGATAACGGATCTTGGTGAGCCCGTGCCAAGGGAGGGCGGGCGGCGGGCCCAGCCAATGGCCGGGCGCCGTGCGGCACGAGGATCTATACAGGCTCGGGTGGCCATCACCCTGGGCGATGATGAGGGCGTTGTCGGCCAGTCGCTTGTCGGCGACATACCAGGCGGCCCCCGGCCCCCCCACGCCTAAGCCCTGACGCTGGCCTATGGTATAGAACATGAGCCCCTCGTGAGACCCCTTCGGCTCGCCGTCCACGGTATAGACCGGCCCGGGTACGGCCTTCAGGTAGCGTCTGAGAAACGGTGCGAAGCGTCGCTCGCCGATAAAGCAGATGCCACTGCTGCTGCCGCGCTCGGCATTGGTAAGGCCGAGCGCGCGGGCGCGCTCGCGTACCTCGGCCTTGGTGAAGTCGCCGATGGGAAAGCGCACGAATGGCAGGATGGCGGGGTCTATGGTATGCAGAAAGTAGCTCTGATCCTTGTCCGGGTCGCGCCCCGCGAGCAGCCGCAGCCCGCCATCGCAGCGTGCCACGCGCGCATAGTGGCCGGTGGCCATGAACTCCGCGCCCAGGCCCTGGGCATGGCGCCAGAACACGTCGAACTTGATCTCGCGATTGCATAGGACATCGGGATTGGGGGTGAGCCCGGCCTTGCAGTCGGCGAGAAACCGGGCAAACACCCGGTCACGGTAGGACTGCGCGAAGTTGGCGGCATGCAAGGGGATCTCCAGATGCAGGGCGGCAGCACGCGCGGACTGGTAGTCTTCCGCCGATGGACAAAACCCGTCGCGATCGTCGTCCTCCCAATTCTTCATGAAAAGCCCCGTGACTCGATAACCTTGCTCCAGCAGCAAGGCGGCGGCCACCGCCGAGTCGACCCCGCCCGAGAGCGCCACCACGACATGCCCCTTCATACGCACGGCACGAGCGCGTCGAGCGGATAGCGGCGCCCGGACTCGTAATCGTCCACGGCGCGGCGCACCTGCGGGCCGCGATGGTCGGCGGTGCGCGCCATGAGCTCGGCGCGCGTAAGCCACAGTGCCTGTCGTATCCCGGTATCGAGGGCCCGTTGCGGGTGATGGTGGCCGACGTCGCCGATGAAGGCGAAACGCACATAGGTGATGCCCGCAGGTCCCTCGTAGTGATAGACGCCGAGCAGTGCGCGCGGTATGAGTTCCCACGCGGTCTCCTCCAGGGTCTCGCGCACCACCGCCTGCACCAGGGATTCGCGTGCCTCGAGATGGCCGGCCGGCTGATTCAAGACCAGCCGCCCTGCCACCATCTCCTCGACCAGCAGGTAGCGTTGGTCGCGTTGCACGATCGCGGCGACCGTCACGTGAATATCACGGGACATCCCGATATGCCTCCAGCGCGCGATAGGCCCCGGTGGCGAGACCATCGAGGGTGTAGTCACCGATGGCGTAGCGTACGAGGCGCAGGGTCGGATGGCCGACGGCCGCGGTCATACGCCGCACCTGACGGTTGCGGCCCTCGCGCAACGTGAGCGCGATCCAGCTCGTGGGTACCGAGAGGCGCACACGGATCGGCGGGGTGCGCGGCCACAGCGCCGGTTCGGCCAGCGCCGAGACCCGCGCCGGTCGCGTGCGCACGCCGTCTAGCACGATCCCGGCGGCGAGCGTCGCAAGCGCGCGCTCATCGGGCACGCCCTCGACCTGTGCCCAATAGGTCTTGGGCCAGCCGCGGCCGGGACGCGTGATACGCGTGGCCAGCGCCGCGGAATCGGTAAGCAGCATGAGTCCCTCCGAATCGAGATCGAGACGGCCGGCGGGATAGACGTGCGGTACCGGTATGTAGTCCTTGAGCGTGCGCCGGCCGTGGGGATCGGTGAAGCGCGTGAGCACGCCGTAGGGTTTATTGAAGAGAATGAGGTGCGCCATAATCTGTCCTGCCGACCCAAGGTCCGCTACAATCCCAGCTAATATCCATTATACCGCGCGACGGGTCGCGCCTAAAACGAGGACCGCATGACGACTGACAAGGCAGGGCTCGGGGCCAAGATCACGGTGAGCGAGGATTTGCGTCTCCAGGTCCCGGATCATCCGATCATCCCATTCATCGAGGGCGATGGCATCGGGGTGGATATCACGCCGGTGATGCGCCGGGTGGTGGATGCCGCAGTGGCCAAGGCCTACGGGCCGACGCGTGCCATCGTATGGCACGAGATCTATGCTGGCGAGAAGGCCCATGCGCGCACTGGTCAATACCTGCCCAAGGAGACCTTGGCGGCCATCGCCGAATACGTCGTATCGATCAAAGGCCCGCTCACCACGCCCGTGGGCGGGGGATTGCGATCCCTGAACGTGACGTTGCGCCAGGAACTCGATCTCTATGTGTGTCTGCGCCCAGTACGCTACTTTGCCGGCGTCCCAAGCCCGTTGAAGGAGCCAGAGAAGACCGACATGGTGATCTTCCGGGAGAACTCAGAGGATATCTACGCCGGCATCGAGTGGCCGGCGCAGTCACCCGAGGCGCGCCAGCTCATAACGTTTCTGATCGACACCCTCGGCGTGCGTTCGATCCGTTTCCCCGAGACCTCGGGGATCGGCGTGAAGCCGGTATCGCAGCAAGGCACCGAGCGGCTCGCGCGCAAGGCCCTGGAATATGCCATCGCCCACCGCCGCCCGTCGGTTACGTTCGTGCACAAGGGCAATATCATGAAGTACACCGAGGGCGCGTTTCGGCAATGGGGCATGGATCTGGCGCAGCGCGAGTTCGGGGCCGTCTGGCACGACGGCCGGCTTGTGATGCCGCGTCCGGACGGTGGCTCGGTGGTGATCAAAGACGTGATCGCCGACGCCTTTTTGCAACAGATCCTGCTGCGCCCGGAAGACTATAGCGTGATCGCCACCCTGAACCTGAACGGCGATTACATCTCCGATGCCCTGGCCGCCCAGGTCGGGGGCATAGGCATGGCCCCCGGCGCCAACCTCTCGGACGGCGTGGCGATGTTCGAGGCCACGCACGGGACTGCGCCCCGCTATGCCGGTCAGGACAAGGTAAATCCCTCGTCGCTCATCCTCTCGGCGGAGATGATGCTGCGTCATATCGGTTGGGGCGAGGCCGCCGATCTCATCGTGCGCGGTATCGGCGGGGCATTGGCGGCGGGCCGGGTGACCTACGACCTCGCGCGGCTGCGGCCAGGGGCCACCGAGGTCAGTTGTTCGGGTTTCGGGGACGCGATCGTATCGTTCATGGCCTAGGAGCCGGGAGTGTCGTGCGCGATGAGGGTCGGGTGGCAGCGCTAGACGCACAACGAGTACGAGCAGATCTTTCGGGCGGGGTGGGGCGCGTGATCGCGTGGTGCATGGGCCTTTTGTGGCTGGTGCTGGCCGGCTGTGCGCACTATCGTGCGCGGCCGCTTACGCCCGAGGCCGTCAAGGCCGCGCTGGCCGTGCGCCCGGCGACCACCTTATGGGTGCGGCGCGCGCACTTATTACTGCCGTCCCTGCCGCCGCTGATCGTACACAAGGGACAGCCTCTGACCCCGGATCTGGCGGCGGTCGTGGCGGTGGTGGGTGACCCGGCGCTGCGCGCGCTACGCGCCCAGGAGGCGGTGGCGCGCGCCCAGGTACTGAGCGCCGGGCTTTTACCGAATCCGGTCTTTTCCTATGGCACCGGTGTGCCGCTCTCCGGGGCCGGCCTCACCCGGGCGTTTCGCACAGCGCTTGGTCTTCCCATCCAGTCCCTGGTGACGCGCGCGCCACGCGTCAAGGGTGCACGCCTGCACGCGCAGGCTGTGGATCTCGCCATTGCCTGGCAGGAATGGCAGGTGGCGGCGCGTGCCAAGGCGCTCGCCTACGCCCTGATCATGGGCCGCGCCGAGCGGCGCCTGCTCGCGCGCGAGATCCGCGCGTTGCGCCATAGCGTGGCGATCCTCGCCGATGGCGAGGCCGCCGGTTATGTCACTTTGGGCGTGGCGGGCGCCGCGCGTCTGGCCCTGCGCCAGACCGAGGTCGTGTCCCTCAAGGTGCGTCAGCACCTGGCAAGTCTTGCGCTCGCGCTGCGCGCACTGCTCGGGGTGGGGGCGCATGCGCCGCTGCGGCTGGCGCGTTCTGAGGCGCATGCCGCCCCGGGACGCGACTGCCTGCGGAGTGCGCCCTGGCTGCGCGGTCTCGCCCGCCGCAGGCTCGATCTGCTGGCCTTGCGCAAGGGCTACGCCAGCGAGGATGCGGCGCTGCGTGCAGCCATTGCCGGGCAGTTCCCGGCCATCACCATAGGCGTCGATCGCGCCCGCGATACGAGCGACATCAATACCCTCGGGGCCGGTATCACGGTGGCGCTGCCGATCTTCAATCACAATCAGGGGGCCATCGCCCAGGCGCGCGCCACGCGCCGGGCGCTGTTTCGCGCCTATGCGGCGCATCTGTTCGCGGCGCGCGCCGGTATCCACCGGCTGATCATGCGCATGCGTTATCTGCGGCGCGAGATGCGCAGCACGCAATCGGCCGTCCATGCCCTCGATCATCTCGAGAGACTCTATCATGTGGCGCTCGCCAAACACCGGATCGCGGCGCTCACCTATTATCAGCTTCTTGGGCAGCTCGTGAAGCAGCGCCTGGTGTTGTTGCAGGATCGCGCGTTGCGCGCTCAGTTGGCGGTGGCCGTCGAGGCCGCGAGCGGGAGGTTTGAATGGCCAAGGACCTGCGCCGGCCGCTTTTGAGGCGCGTGCTCGGGCTTGTGATCGTGGTGGCGGCCGTGGGTGTCGCGTGGTCATTGACGCAGCGGTCCGCGCGCCCCCGTCGCGCCCTGCAACCGCCGACTGCCACCGTACGCGTTACCCCCATACGCCGCGGTCCGGTCATCACGCGCCTCGTGGCCTACGGGCGCGTCGTGCCCGCCCCGTGGGCCGTGCATGCGCTCGTGGAGCCCTTCGAGGTCTCGGTCACGCGGGTGTTCGTAAATCGCGGTCAGAGCGTCGGCAAGGGCGCGACCCTGCTGGCCGTGACTCCCGGTCCCACCGCGCGGCTTGGGCTGTTACGCGCCGAGAACAGCTTTCGTCTGGCGCGCCTGGCGTTGCGCGAGGAACGCATGCGCCTGCGCTTAAAGCTCGCCACGCGCAGCGGCCTTTTGCGCGCGGAGCGGGCCTTCGACGCCGCGCGGCTGTCGCTGCGCGTGTTTCATGCCGAGGGCTTGCATCAGCACATGACGGTTCCGGCCCCGGTCACGGGAGTCGTGAGCGATATCGCCGTCGAGGAAGGCTCGATCGTGAATCCCGGGCAGGCGCTCATCAACCTGATCGCCGGCGATCGGCTGGAGGTGCGCCTCGGGGTGGAGCCCGAGGATGTGCCGAGCATACGCGTGGGCGAGCGCGTGCGCCTGTCGTCTTTTGAAGGAACTGGATCTCAGCGTATCCATGGTCTGGTGTCTGTGATATCGCGGGTCATGGACCCCGCGACCCACATGATCAACGTATTCGTGACGCTGCCGCGCGCCAACTCCTATCTGTTGGGCGAGTATGTCGAGGGCCGGTTCACGGCGGTCTCGGCGGCAGGGCTTCTGGTACCGCGTTCGGCGGTGTTGCCGTCCGGGCATCACTTCATGCTGTATACGGTGGCCGATGGCCGTGCCGTGCCGCACCGCGTCGCGCTCGGGCCGCACAACGGGCGTGTCGCCCAGGTCGTGGCCCGACACCTTGCCGTGGGCATGCCGGTGGTGGTGCGCGGCAACTATGAACTCACGCCGGGGATGCCGGTGCGCGTGTCCAAATGAACCTGAGTGGCTGGATCCAGCGCCACAGGCGTTCCTTGTTGTTTCTGATGGCACTCCTGGTCCTGGGTGGGGTGTATTCGGGCACGCGGCTGCCGGTGGCATTGTTTCCGCACGTCGCCTTTCCGCGCGTCGAGATCTATGCCAATGCCGGCGACCGCCCCGCCAAGCGCATGCTCATCCAGGTCACCTATCCGGTCGAGGAGGCGGTGCGCGGCATTCCCGGGGTGGTCGGGGTGCGCTCCACCACAAGCCGCGGCAGCGCGGATTTTTTCATCAACTTCCATTGGGGCGAGAACATGACGACCGCCACGCTGGAGGTTCAGGCGGCGCTGGCCGAGATCAATCGCCGCCTGCCTACCGATACCACCTTTCAGGTGCGGCGCATGCGCCCGACGATCTTTCGCATGCTGGCCTATACCTTCACCTCGCGCCGCGTGTCGCAGGTCACGTTGCGGGACATTGCCCGTTACCAGTTGCGCCCGCTGCTATCGGCGATCCCGGGGGTGGCGCGCGTGGGCGTCCTGGGCGGGCGCACCGAGGAGTACCGTGTCACCGTCAATCCCGCGCGGCTTGCCGAATATGGGCTCACCATCGGCGATGTCGCGCGCGCCCTGGCGCATAGTAATGTCCTGCGCACCGTAGGCCACCTCCAGGAGAACTACCGCTTTTATCTCGTGATCTCCAACACCAGGCTCCACAGGTTGCGGGATATCCGCCGCACGGTGCTGCGCTCGGGCGGCAATGGCATCGTACGGCTCGACGAGGTGGCGACGGTGGCGCGCGCCCTGAAGCCCCAATGGACACAGGTGGTGGCCGATGGGCAACCGGCGGTCAGCGTGCAGATCTACCAGCAGCCGGGTGGCAATACGGTGGCCATCACGCGCACCGTGAAAAAGGTGCTGCGGCGCTTCGAGCGGGGTCTTCCGCGTGGTGTGCATGTGCGCAAGTGGTACGATCAGGGGGTACTGATCCAGGCCGCTGCGCACAGCGTACGTGACGCGGTATTGATCGGCGCGCTGCTGGCGGCGCTCGTGTTGCTGTTGTTTTTGCGCAATGTGCGCATCACTTTCATCGCCCTGATTACCGTGCCGAGCGTGCTTGCGGCCACCATGCTGCTGCTGTTCGCGCTCCATATGAGCTTCAACATCATGACTTTGGGAGGCATGGCGGCATCGGTCGGTCTTATCATCGACGACACCATCGTCATGCTCGAACACATCATGCGCAGGCTCCATGAGCGGGGCGCCACGGCCGCGCGCCCGGAGCGTGTCATGACCGCGGTGCGCCAATTCACCCGTCCGCTCGTGGGTTCGTCGGCCTCGACCATCATCATCTTCACGCCGCTTGCCTTCCTGTCCGGCGTCACCGGGGCCTTTTTCCGGGCCCTGTCGCTCACCATGGCGGCGAGTCTCATCATCTCATTTTTTGTCGCCTGGCTGGCGGTGCCGATCCTTGCCGATCATTTCCTGAAGGCAAGCGATCTTGAGGCCGGCGAGGAGGGGCCCTGGACGCGCCGGGCGCACGCCCTCTATGAGCGCCTCATGCGCGCCATGTTCCGGGATCCACGGCGGCTGTTGCTGGCCATCGTCGCGCTCGTAGGGCTTGGGGTCACGGGCTTTGCGCTCACCGGTTCGGGATTCATGCCGTCGATGGACGAGGGCGGTTTTGTGTTGAATTACCGTGCCGCGCCTGGTACCTCGCTCACCGAGACCGCACGCCTGCTCGACAAGGTACAGAAGATCCTGCTCGCCGATCACAACATACGAACCTATTCCCTGCGCACCGGCCTACAGCTCGGCGGCGGCATTACGGGCACCAACGAAGGCGACTTCTTTGTGCTCCTGAAACCCTATCCGCGGCCCTCGGTATGGCGCATCATGGCGCATGTGCGCCGCGCGATCCACGAACGCGTGCCGGGTCTCAGAATCAGCATGGATCAACCCATGCAGGATTTGATCGGCGATCTGACGGGCGCCCCGCAACCGGTGGAGATCAAGGTATTTTCCGGCAACGGCCCGCTTTTACGGCGGCTTGGTCCGGAGATTGCCGCGCGCCTGCGGCGTATTCGCGGCATCGTGAACGTGCGCGATGGCATCGTCTATGCCGGCGATGCCGTGGAGATCCGCGTCAACCGCGCCAAGGCGGCCCTGGAGGGCGTGAACCCACAGAGTGTCACGCGCCAGCTCGCCGCGTATCTGAACGGCACGGTGGCGACCGACGTGCAACGCGGCGTGCGCATGATCGGGGTGCGGGTGTGGGTGCCGCGGCCGATGCGCCGGTCCTTGCACGCCATTCGCGACCTACGGCTGCGCGCCGCCAACGGCCGCCTGTTTCCATTGCGTGCGGTGGCCGTGGTGCGGCGCCTGAACGGCCAGCCGGAGATCGCGCGCGACAACCTAAAGCGCATGATCCCGATCACCGCGCGCATCGCCGGACGCAGCCTCGGTGGGGTGATGCACGATGTGAAGAGGCTCATGGCGCGCCGCAACTTTCTGCCTCCTGGGGTCTATGCCACGCTCGGTGGCGTGTATGTGCAACAACAGATCGCGTTCGCCGGCCTTATGGCGGTGTTCGTGGCGGCCGTGGCGCTCGTGTTTCTGCTGCTGCTCTTTCTGTACGAGCGCTTTCTCGTGACTTTTGCGCTGATGGCCACCACCTTGCTGGCGCTATCGGCGGTATTCGTCGGTCTGTGGGTGACAGGGACGGAACTCAATATCTCGTCGATGATGGGCATGACCATGGTGGTGGGTATCGTCACCGAGGTCGCGATCTTTTACTACTCCGAGTATCAGGACGTGGGTGAGGGGGATGTCGTGGAGCGCCTGATCGCGGCCGGCAAGAACCGGCTGCGGCCGATCGCGATGACCACGCTGGCGGCAATCCTGGCGCTCCTACCGCTCGCCTCGGGCTGGGGTCAGGGCTCGGCCATGCAGCAGCCACTCGCCATTGCCATCATATCCGGTCTCCTGGTGCAGCTGCCGCTCGCGCTGGTGGCCTTGCCGCTGTTCCTGTCGTGGGGTATTCGCTACCGCTCGTCCGAATCGTGACAAAAAACCCGGCCGGGCCGGGTTTCAAGGTGTTATGATCCAACCTGCTAGGTGTCAGACCGCGCGAATATTGGACGCCTGGGGTCCTTTGGGGCCGTGCTGGACCTCGAACTCGACCTCCTGGCCCTCTTTCAGGGTCTTGTAGCCGTCCATCTGAATGGCCGAGAAGTGGGCAAACACGTCGTCACCCCCCGCGCTCGGTGAGATGAAGCCGTATCCCTTGCTTGCATTGAACCACTTCACAATACCTGTTGCCATGCCATGATCCCCCTACTGATAGCGTGTCGCCCGCAATGCTGTGCTTGAAAACGGGTCATATTTTAGGTAATTCTAATAAAGGCCTATGAAGCGAGCCCGTCGTTATTCATGCGCATTTCTTTTGTCAAGTCAAGATGGGCGACGAAAGGGGGTGAATGAGCCCTGGACGCGTGCGTGCGATCGGCAGAAAATCGCGTCATGGCGGCGTAATGGTGAAGGAGGTCTGAGTGCAAGCAGGACGGGCCGGTCATGGCGGATAGGCGCCCTGGGGGTGTGGCGGATCTCGATGTCCAAGAGGCCAAGCCCAAGGTCGCTTTACCGCCCCTTTACAAGGTGATTATCCTGAATGACGATTATACCCCGATGGACTTCGTGGTGCTCGTGCTCGAACGGTTCTTCAACAAGAACCGCGAGGAAGCGACGCGCATCATGCTGCATGTGCATCAACGCGGCGTGGGTGTATGCGGCGTATATACAAGGGAAGTCGCCGAGACTAAAGTAAGACAAGTGACCAATTTCTCTGGCGAGAATCAGCATCCCTTGCAGTGCACGCTAGAGCCGGAGTAGGGGTCGGTACTTACGTGATTTGGAGGTGTTCCTTCCCATGTTATCCCAGGAACTCGAATTTTCCCTGAACATGGCCTTCCAGGAGGCTCGCGAGAAGCGCCATGAGTTCATTACCGTCGAGCATCTCCTGGCCGCGCTCCTCGACAACCCGAGCGCGGCGCGCGTGCTGCGCGCCTGCGGGGGGAATATCGAGGAGTTGCGGCGTAGCCTGTCTGCCTTCCTGCGCGAGAACATCCCGACGCTCGCCCCCGGCAGTCAGGTCGAGACCCAGCCTACCCTGGGCTTTCAGCGCGTCATTCAACGCGCCGTGCTGCACGTCCAGGGGGTGGGCAAAAAGGAGGTCACGGGCGCGAATGTGCTGGTGGCGATTTTCAGCGAGAAAGAGTCGCATGCGGTCTATTTCCTGCAAAAGCAGAATATCACCCGCTTCGATGTCGTGAATTACATCTCGCATGGTATCTCCAAGGTGCCGGGCGAGGGGCACGAGTTGTCGGCGTCCGAGGAGCAGGAAGAGGGGACCACTGCTAACGAGCGCGGGGCGCTGGATGTGTTTGCCGTCAACCTGAATGAACAGGCGCGGCTCGGAAAGATCGACCCCTTGATCGGGCGCGACCAGGAGATGAGCCGTACCGTGCAGATCCTCTGCCGGCGCCGCAAAAACAACCCGTTATATGTGGGCGAGGCCGGGGTCGGCAAGACCGCGATCGCCGAGGGTCTCGCCAAGAAGATCGTGGATGGTGATGTGCCGGAGGTGCTGGCGCATAGCACCATCTATGCGCTTGACATGGGGGCGCTGCTCGCCGGTACCAAATACCGGGGGGATTTCGAGAAGCGTTTGAAGGCGGTCATAACCCATCTGAAGAAGCAGGACAACGCCATCCTTTTTATCGATGAGATCCACACCATCATCGGGGCGGGCGCGGCCTCGGGAGGGGCGATGGACGCCTCCAATCTGCTGAAGCCCGCACTGGCGTCTGGCGAACTCAAATGCATAGGCTCGACCACCTATCAAGAGTATCGCGGCATCTTCGAAAAGGATCGCGCGCTCTCGCGCCGGTTCCAGAAGATCGACGTGCCGGAGCCTTCGGTGGAAGAGGCCGTGCAGATCCTGCGCGGACTGAAAGGGCGCTTCGAGCAGCACCATGGCGTGCGCTATACGCAGCAGGCGCTGCGTACCGCAGTCGAACTGTCGAGCCGCTATATAGGGGATCGGCATCTACCGGACAAGGCCATCGACGTGATTGATGAGGCCGGGGCCAGCGTCCATCTGACGGCACCTAGCCGCCGCAAGAAGACCATCGGCGTGCCCGAGATCGAGGAGATCGTGGCGCGTATCGCACGCATCCCGCAAAAGCATGTCTCGACGTCGGATCGCGAGGCGCTGCGCAATCTCGAGCGCGACCTGAAGCTCGTGGTGTTCGGCCAGGATGCCGCGGTCGAGGCGCTGGCGGCGTCCATCAAGATGGCGCGCTCGGGATTACGTGAGGGCGACAAGCCGATCGGATCGTATTTGTTCTCGGGCCCCACCGGGGTGGGCAAGACCGAGGTCACGCGCCAGCTTGCCTATATCATGGGGTTGCAGCTCGTACGTTTTGACATGTCCGAATACATGGAAAGGCACACGGTGTCGCGTCTCATCGGCGCGCCACCGGGCTACGTTGGCTTCGATCAGGGCGGACTGTTGACCGACGCCATCAACAAGCACCCGCATTGTGTGCTGTTGCTAGATGAGATCGAAAAGGCCCATCCGGGGGTGTTCAACCTATTGCTGCAGGTCATGGACCACGGCACACTCACGGACAATAACGGCCGCAAGGCGGATTTCCGGCACGTGATCATCGTCATGACCACCAATGCCGGCGCCGAGCAGATGGGCCGTTCGGGCATGGGCTTTTTGCCATCGGAGAAGGCCGGGGAGGAGTTTGTTGCGATCAAGCAGACCTTTACCCCGGAATTTCGCAACCGACTTGATGCCATCATAAGCTTTGCGGCCCTGTCGCCGGAGACCATTGCCCATGTCGTCGACAAATTCGTAGTCGAGCTCGAGGGGCAGCTTGAAGACAAGGGCGTAACCATCGACGTCGAACCCTCGGCGCGCGCCTGGCTTGCGCGCCATGGCTACGACGTCGCCATGGGCGCACGGCCGATGGCACGGATCATACAGGAGCGGATCAAAAAACCGCTGGCCAATGAACTTCTATTCGGGCGACTCGCTAATGGCGGCGCTGTGAGTGTGCGGGAGGAAAACGACGGCCTCATCTTCGATTATGCCGAAAAGCCGGTGGGCGTACAGGAGTAGACTCGTCGTCAGGACCAGGGAGCGGGCGCCGCGATCACCCCTGCAGGGCCTGCTGCCGTCGTGCCCGCTCTATGAGCGGGTGCCGACGCGTGATGAGTCCGGTCATCTGTTGAGCGATTTCATGATGCTGATCCCGGGCCTGGGGCAGCGCCCTGGTCCCGAATGCCGTGAAGTCATGGGCCGCGTCGACGGTGTGCTAAAGGGCTTTCCCGAGGTGGTGTTTGCGGACATGAACCTGCGGCTCAACCTTTTGTGGGTAAGCGTGCGCGCGCGCCCCGGCGTCATTCTCGACATCGCATGCTGCTTGAAATTTCACGTGCCGGAGGCGTTGCTCGTCGGTCCCAAGACGTCTTGAGGCCGATGGGTCCCTTAGCGGGCGCGAAAGACGATGCGACCCTTGGTCAGGTCGTAAGGGGTGAGCTGGACGGTCACCTTGTCGCCGGTGAGGATGCGGATATAGTTCTTGCGCATCTTGCCGGAGATATGGGCGGTGACGACGTGACCGTTGTCGAGCTTGACGCGGAATAGGGTGTTGGGGAGGGTGTCGACGATGGTACCCTCCATTTCGATATGCTCTTCCTTAGACACTCTCTCTCGCTCCCGAAGAAGGCGCTTATGATGCCCGAAGCCCGGGATCGCGTAAAGTCATTTTGGGCCGAGGCCCGTTGGGAACGATGCGCTTCACGAATGGCAGCGGCAGCGGGCGGCAAAAGGACGGGCGTCAACGCAGATCGAGCGGCGACCAGCGACCGTTGCGGTAGGCCTCGAGCGGCCGAAACCGGGCCTTGTAGGCCATCTTCTCGCTGTCTTTGACCCAGTACCCGAGATACAGGAACGGCAGGCCGCAGCGATGCGTCTCGGCGATCTGCCAGACAATGGCGTAGGTACCGAGCCCGCGTTGGGCCAGGGATGGATCGTAGAAGGTATAGACCGCCGACAGACCGTCGGGCAACGTGTCGATCACGGCGACACCGGCAAGCAGCCCGCCGATGCGAAATTCGTGGAAGGCGGTATTACTATGGCGGCTTACGAGGAAGCGTAAATAGGTCGCTGGGTCGGGATTGGCCATGGCCCCGGCCGGGTGGCGGGCGTCCTGATAACGCAGAAACAGCGCGAAATGCTCGGCGTCGAAGGCCGCCGGCCGTGCGATCACCACGACATCGTCGTTGCGCGCGGCCGCGCGTCGCTGGGCCCGGCTAGGGACGAAGGCCGCGACCGGGATACGCACCGGAATGCAGGCCTGGCACCCCGGACAGTGCG
>JAPTWT010000032.1 GCA_028064935.1 Gammaproteobacteria bacterium
CGCGCGGGTGTCCAGGGCATTGACCTTGACAAGTTGCCAGTGTGAGAGGCAGGGGGCGGACCACGCATCTGTCCACCATGGGAGGCCGGCGTAGCGGTAGGGGAGCGCGTCGCGGTACACCGCGGGCCGATCGACCACCACCGGGGGAGAGAGGGCGTAAATAGGGCCGTCGCCCCAGGGCAGGAGCGGGTAGTCGTCGCTCGCTAGGGCGTGTTTGAGGCGGTCGGTGTCCATGGGGGGCATCCTTTTTCGATTAAAAATCAATGGGGTGGGGAGGCCTACGCCACTGTCCGCTGCGCCGCCCACTCCTTGCGGCCGACCCACTCGGCGATCCACGCATCGGCCCGTTGCACGGGGACGTAGAGCCCACCACGCCAGAGCGACACGGAGGGGAAGTACCTGGGCGCCACCTCCTCGGATACCGCGTCTTTAACTTCCTTCTTATCGTGTGCGTAGGCCCGCGCGAGGGCTAAGCAGGAGTCGAAGCTGTGCGTGATCTTCTCCTCCGGCGGCAAGTGGGCCGCGCGGACCGCGGCGAGCATGCGCTCGGCGAGGATCTCGATGTGGTAGTGCGTGACGACCACCGAGGCGCTGGGGTGCCCTTCGAGCTCGGCGCGCTCCACTAGGGGCCAGGCACGATCGCGGTCGCGATAGGTGATGCTGAGGCGGTGCCAGCGGGCGGCGTCCTCCAGCGGCCAGCGGTGGGGGATGAACGCGCGGTCCACAATATACGGCGGGTGTCGGCGAGAGGCTGTGACATGCGCGCGGAGGAACACGGCCGTGGCGGTGTGCGTGGGCGAGATGCTCGTGACGCCGGTCAGACGGCTGCGGATCGCCGGGATGCGGCCTTCCATAATGCCCCACTCGATGCGCTTGAGCACCTCGGCGCGCTGATCCCGGTCGAAGGGCTCATACCACCATGCGAGACGCCAGGTGGGCACCCAGATCATGCCGGGGGCCCGGACCTCTTGCTGAAACCGCGTCTGCGTGGCGGCCCGCCGGCCATCACCCTTCTCGGGGGTGACGTATATATAAGGTATAGGCGGATAGGGGAGGCGGAGCTTCTTGGTCATCACGGTGAAGAGGTAGGCGCGCATCTCGTACCCATCCACGCGCTTGCCCTGCGTGTAACGGAAGGGTGTGGGGCTCCGTGGAAGGGTTTGTGAGAGCGCGGGGCGGGTGCCCATCACAGGGCGCGGCGCGCGCAGGGGTGTCAGGTCCTTATAGAGGCGCGTTTTGGTGGGAAGGAAAGACCCAAAAGTTGACTGCGAGGTGGCGCTAGAAAAGCGCTCTAACCACTCGTTGGGGGTCAGAAGATGGGAAAGGGGGGTAACGCGGAGCAAATCGGGTAGGGATTCCACGGCTTGGTTTAGCGCGTGGAGCGTGGAACGAGAAGGCTCGTTAGGGGGGACGGCCATGTTATCTCTCCTTTTAGTCGGGGTGACGGGTGTTAAGTTCTTGTTTTCCCTAGTGTTCCGTTTATAGTACCGGGCGGCTAAGGGGTAATGTATGGATAATCCTAATGGTTTGGGGGTGATGTGTCAATAGATGGCTTGGTTGGAGTCGGTCAGAGAGGGGGTAAAAAGGGGAAATGAGTAAGAAAAACAAGGACCGTAAGCATGAGGGTGGCTTTATACAAGCGGAAAACGGCGCCCTGCAAGGGTTTGCGACCGGAGGGCCGGGGGAACGGCGGGGGTGGATGGAGGTATCCAGGGTACAAAGGATGCCACTTTTTCGGGTTATCCATTCTAACTGACCCTGATTTTTAAGGGCGTAGGGGTGTGGGACAACGGGGCGTTTCCATCAGTTTAAACCTTTTTTGACTATAAACGGCCTCTCCGCCCATTCTTTCAACCCCCATTTTGAGAGAAAAAAGGCGCGGAAAACGGCTAAGTGGTGTCTGATTTCAGAGATGGTTGACAGTGAAAATAGTAAAAACGCTGAAAAGGGGGACGGGAAGGGGTAGTGAATGGAGTGGGGAGAGGCCGGAAGTACGCGGAAATACAGGCGGCGTGCCCCAGGTGGGCGAGAAAGAAGCCAGGGGGTTTATAATATTTCAAAAGCAGGGGGGCGGGGGCGCTTTGAGTAGGTCGTCTTGAAAATGAGGAATAATAACTAGTTAAAGGCCCCCTGTTTCCCGATGCCTACTATGTATCCACGGGAGCCAAAATACCCCCACCTCTCACTACTTATTATTCCTCTTTTCTGGGAAGAGAGAGAGGGTGTTGGTGGAAATAGTTAGGAGGCTAATAGTCCGTGTTAGGACTATCGGGGTTAGGACTATCGGGGTTAGGACTATCGGGGTTAGGACTGTTAGGAAGCTAATAGTTTCCTAATTATTAGTATGTTAACTAATTGTTGGTGGGGGTTAGGTTTGCTGCTGCGTGGGAACCGAGCGGGGCGCCCGGCGGATCGTTAGGAAGCTAACTAAGTGTGGCGGGGGACGCTTGTGCCTGCTGGCTGCTGTGGTATGCTTCGGATAGGGTTGGCCTTCTAAGGAGCGGAACCAGTGGAGAAAGTGGTGGATAAACCGAAGCCTGTGTACAGCGCGACGAACATCTCGCTGGGGTGGCTGGAAGGCGCTTTTGTGTTGGCGGCTGATTTCGAGGGCGGCGTGGTGGTGCTCAATTTGACCGATCTCGAATTACGCAAGAGCCTGTCTGAGGCGATTGTGGCCGCTCCGGCCTTACTTTTGTCGGGGGTGGGGGGTGAGGAAACAGCCTCTGCCCCGGCAGACGAGGCGGTGGCCGATTAAATCTTCAGGGGGTGGGGGTGAGTAGCGATTCCCATGAGATCGTGGCTCCTAAGGCCTCTGAGAGGCGTACATCGCTGGTGCGTCCTGAAGACCTCACCCTCTCAGAACTGGAAGACCGCGTGCGGCGCTTGGCGAGTTCCGGGCTCCCCGAGCATAAGGTCGCGTTATCGCTAGGATTCGACTCGGCGCGCGCCTTGATGCGCGTCCCGACATTAGCGCGTGCTTATGCAGAAGAACAGACGATGCGGCTGGCCAAAGTGGGGAGGGCCATTTTGCAATCCGCCGAA
>JAPTWT010000300.1 GCA_028064935.1 Gammaproteobacteria bacterium
GATATTCCCCTGCAGCAAGCGCACCTGCAGCGGTGCGCCTGCGGGGTGGGTAAACCGGACCGTGGCGGCAAACAGACTCACGGCAAAGATCAGCAGGATCGCTGAAGCACCCATGGACCAGACTGCCGCCTCGCGCCGACGGCTGAGGATCCACGCGCCAATAGTCGCCACGCCTGCGGTGGCCAAACCAACGCCGTACTGACCGAGCCAGGGGGCGACGCCAGACAGGAAGTCGCCGGTCTGGGTGTAGCCGACCGCCAACCACGGAAACCCCGTCGCGATCCGGGCGCGGAGAAACTCGGCAAAGACCCAAAACAGGGGCATCAACCACCACCGGCTCCGCGATCTGAAGCGCCGAGCGACGCCCATCGCCAGGGCAGGATACAGCGCGCAATACGCCGCCAGGAGCGCCACCGCAGCGCCGGCCAGGGGCCAGCCCATGTGCGCAAAATTGTGTAGGGTGATGGACAGCCAGTACACCCCGGAACTGAAGGCGCCAAAACCAAAGAGAAAGCCCAACCCCGCGGCGCGACGCGGGGAGGCGCTGTACTGCACCAGAAAAAACAGGAGCCCCAATAACACAAAGGCGAGCCAGGCCTGATCAAACGGAGCAAAAGCCAAGGGCCAAAGCCCCCCCAAAAATAGGGCAAGGAGAAGTTGCCAAAGTCGGCGTGGGGAAGAAGAAGACATGCCAGTTAGAGGCTCGAATCGGCTTCGCGTTCCACCGGCATGACCCCGGACGCCGGAGTGGGTGCGGCCAGACGGAAGGTCTGCACACGCCGTCGGTCGGCACGCAGCACCTCCAGATGCAGGCCCTGAACGGTCAGTTTTTCCCCCATCCGCGGAACATGGCCCAGTTCACGACTGACCCAACCCCCCAAGGTGTCCGCATCCCCATCATCGAGCTGCACCTGGAATGCCGCATTAAAATCTTCCAGCGGAATCAGCGCATTGACCAGATAGTCCCCATCTTCCCGGGGAACGATCATCACGTCTTCATCAATGTCATATTCATCCTCGATCTCGCCGACAATGATCTCCAACACGTCTTCAATGGTAACCAATCCCGCAACCCCACCATACTCGTCCACCACCAAGGCCATATGATGCCGGCCTGTGCGGAATTCATAGAGCAACTGATTGAGATGCTTACTGTCCGGGATATAGGTGGCGGGACGCAGCAGGTCGGTCAGATTCGGTGCGGCACTACCCTGTTGACAGGCACGCAGCAGATCCTTGGCGAGCAGAATGCCACGGACATCATCGCGATCGTCACCCACCACGGGGAAGCGGGAATGTCCCAGCTCCACGACCCGCGCGATGATCTCCGGCATCGGACTGTCCATCTCGATGACTTCCATCTGCGCCCGGGGGATCATCACGTCGCGCACGGTCAGTTCGCCGATACGGAAGATGCCGTCGATCATCTGTGCCGCTTCAGCGTCGATGATCTCCCGCTCACTCGCCTCGCGAATCAGTTCCAGCAGACCTTCCTGATCCTCGACATTACCCCGCAGAGACTGGGTAAAACGCTCCCACCAACTGCGGGAGCGCTCGGTACTTCGGTCTTCACTCATTGCTCTGGATTCGATACGGGTCGGCCACACCCAATTGGGCCAAGAAACGGATTTCCAGGGATTCCATCTGCTCCGCCTCCTGCTCTTCCTCGTGGTCGTAACCAAGCAGGTGCAGGGTGCTATGAATGACCAGATGTCGATAATGATCGCGCAGGGGCTTACCCTGCTCCTTTGCCTCGCGCGCAATGACTGCTGGACAGAGCAATATTTCCCCCAGCGGACGGCGGCGACCGGGCCAGACTTGCTCCGGCGCCGGAAAGGAGAGGCAGTTGGTGGGCTGCGCCCGCTGGCGAAACTGGCCGTTGATCGCGGCAATTTCTGCGTCACTCAGGCAGTGCAGGGAGATCTCCAGGGTCTGGCCGTCGTCCACCGTATCCGTCAAAGCGAGGGCGATGGCGGCACGCAGAAGACGCCGTGCCGGGATCGCCGCTAGCTCGGCAACGCTCAATTCCGGGCTACACTGCATCTGCAAAACGAAACTCGGGCGGCTCATGGCTCGGCGTTGCGACGATCATAGGCCTGGACGATGCGCGCTACTAAGGGGTGGCGGACCACATCGGCACTCTGAAAAAAACTCATGGACACCCCTTCGACATCATTGAGGATATCAATGGCCTGGACCAGTCCGGAGGGTTGGCCACGCGGCAGATCCACCTGCGTAACGTCGCCGGTAATCACTACCTTGGCACCAAAACCCATCCGCGTCAGGAACATCTTCATTTGCTCCGGCGTTGTATTCTGCGCCTCGTCCAGAATGATGAACGATTCGTTGAGGGTACGGCCACGCATATAGGCCAAAGGTGCCACCTCGATGATCTGTCGCTCCATCAATTTCGCCACCTTCTCGAAACCGAGCATTTCATACAACGCATCATAGAGAGGGCGTAAATAGGGATCGACCTTGTCCGCGAGACTCCCCGGGAGAAAGCCCAGACGTTCGCCCGCCTCCACGGCCGGACGCACCAGGACCAGGCGCTGCACCTGCTGCTTATCGAGCTGCTCGACGGCAGCAGCGACAGCGAGATAGGTCTTGCCGGTGCCTGCCGGTCCGACACCAAAACTCAGATCATGCTCGCGAATGGCTTGAAGATATCGTCGCTGCCTGGGGCCGCGCCCATGAATCCAGCCCTTGCGGGTCAGGATCCCGGCGATCTGCGCCGAATCAGCGTGATTCTCCGCCTCGATGGACACCGATTGAATGCACTGATGGACCCACTGCCGAGTCAGCGCCCGGCCTTGACGGACCTGCCTATAGAGCTGCTGCAGGACATCCGCAGCGGCCTGCACGGCCGCCGTTTCGCCACTGAGGTGATAACGTTCGCCGCGCTGAGAAATCACCACACCTAGGCGGCGCTCGATCTGCTTCAGATGCGCATCGAGCTCGCCGCCCAGTTCCGCCAGCTGCGGCGCGCTGGCATTTTCTGCGATGAACTCGGCATGTTCTGTCTGCGCGAGGGCGGA
>JAPTWT010000130.1 GCA_028064935.1 Gammaproteobacteria bacterium
TATGAGCCGTTTAACGACACATCACGCAAACGCGCCGCGTGCGCGCGGGCGCAGCGCCGGGAGCGAGATGAGTTCCCGTTGCTGGCCCCGCTGATCGCCGAGCAGCAACCCGCGATCGTGGCGGTCATGGCCCAGCGGGCAACCCGGTGGATCGAGGATCAGAAGCAATACCGCGCCCGACGCGCCGCAGATTGGCGCCGTGCCCGTGTCCGCCTCGCTGGCTACGCGCCTGACACCCAAGCCAAGCTCCGCGCCTATTGGCGGGGCTGCAAATGGCCGGGCGACCCCAGCTATTTCCTGTCAATGCTGCACATGTTCGACACTGACCGCCTGGCGCTGGACTGATCGCGGGCTCATCTTGCCCTTGTCGGCACCGCGCCAGCGGTGCAATGCCTTCAACTATGGCGCCACATCGCACGGTTTTGCCCGAAAATCCGCCGACTCCCGAGGAGATCCGGGCGGCGCTGGCGCGCGCGGGCATGACCCAGCTTGCCTTTGCGGCCTGGTGCGGATCGACCCCGCAGGCGGTACGGCGATGGCTGACGGACCCGGCCAACAGCACCCACCGCGAGCCGCCGCGCATGTTGTGGTTTGCCCTATGGGCGGCCGAGGCGGCGAAGGAAGAAAACCGCGAAGGCTAATGTCTTGGTTGGGGGGATAGCTGCCAGTCAGTTCACGGCCAGGGGAAGCAGATACCGGACATTCTCTTTCTGGCGGGGCTGGGCCGAAACCGGAATGGCCGCTTCGGGGTTATGGCCATGGATAGCCGACATTATTTAGATTTTTAAGGATCATCGCCACGTCCTAGCGGAACACAGATCAATACAGATACTGGTAATTGCGGAATTCAATGGAATCGCGTGGCTCCAGATTGACTGCCCCGCAGTTTTGTGTCGAATAATCAGGCCGGAATATTATTTATGCAGATCAGAGAGTTGAGCTGAAATATATGAACATTTTCGCCCCTCTTATGAAGCTCATTGCATTGGTATTGAAGATACCTCCTATCAATTACGAAGTTTTGCCACACGCGCTTGCACCATTTCCGGATAAAATTCGTGATTCATTAGGTCCAGACTATGAGCATTTCCTTGAGACAACACCTATATTTATTAAATTATCAAATCAGAGCGTAGAAGTGTTGAAGAATGTACGTGTAAAACTTCCAACAAATACTGAATTTACTCCGGTTATAGCAAATTGGGATGAGTTAAGGCCCGTGACTTCTCAGCCTAACCCCACTTGGACAGTTGGTTGAGAACGGACGGGGAACGAATGGGCTTAAGTCATTGATATATAATGGATGACATTTGGGCGCAGAAAATGTGTAGTAACAACATTTTTGGCTGAATGGCAGTTTTTTGTTGAATTCTGCATGGTGTTGCCATCACAACATCAGCATGTTCGTCGTCGAGAGAGTCGCCCGCGGCCACAGCTATCTCTACCTCGTGGAAAGCGTCCGCGAGGGCAAATCCGTCCGCCAGCGCACCATCAAACCCCTCGGTCGCAAGGATGTCCTCGCCGCATCCGGCGAACTCGACAGGCTCGTCGCCTCCATCGCACGGCACGCCGAACGTTCCATCATCCTCTCCGATATCGATGCCGGCCGGATCGCCGCCCACAGGATCGGTGGCCCCCTGCTGTTCGGCCGCCTCTGGGACCGGCTCGGCATCGGCGAGGTGCTGAACAACCTCCTCGAGGGCCGCCAGTTCGGCTTTGCCGTCGAACGTGCCGTCTTCGTCGCAACACTGCACCGGCTGTTCGTCTCAGGCTCCGACCGCTCCTGTGTCGACTGGATGCAGAGCTACGCCATCGATGGCGCGGAGGATCTGGCGCTACACCACTTCTATCGCGCGATGGCCTGGCTGGGCGAGGAACTCGGCGACAAGCAAGCTGGCGCCCTCGCGCCACGTTGCGTCAAGGACGTGATCGAGGAGCAACTCTTCGAACGCCGGCGCGACCTGTTCACCGATCTCAGCCTGGTGTTCATGGATACGACCTCGCTCTGCTTCTACGGCGAGGGCGGCGAGACGCTGGGCCGGCGCGGCCATTCGAAGGACTACCGCCCCGACCTCGCGCAGATGATCCTGGCCCTGGTGATCGATGCCGAAGGCCGGCCGATCTGCACCGAGATGGTGCCGGGCAACACCGCCGACGTGAAGATCCTGATGCCGGTGGTGACGCGCCTGCGCGAGCGCTTCGGCATCACCCGCGCCTGCGTGGTCGCCGACCGCGGCATGATCAGCGCCGATACCATCGCCGCCCTGGAAGCGCTCGGGATGGAATACATCCTCGGCGCGCGCGAGCGCTCCAGCCGGGTGATCCGTGACATCGTCCTGAACGACAAGGCCGCGATGGTCCCGCTTGTGCTCGATCGCCAGCATGGCGAGACCCAGCTTTGGGTAAAGGAGGTCCGGATTGGCAAGGGCAAGGCGGCCCAGCGCTACATCGTCACGGTCAATGAGGCCGAGGCGAAAAAGGACAGGGAGGACCGCCAGGCCATCATCGACGGGCTGCAGGCCCAGTTGAAGAAGGGCGACAAGGCGCTGGTCGGCAACTCGGCCTACCGGCGCTATCTCCGCAGCCGCGGCAACGCCTTCGAGATCGATCCGGGCAAGCTGGCCGAGGAGGCCCGCTTCGATGGCGTCAGCGTGCTCAGGACCAACGCAAGGGTCACGCCCCTGCAGGCCGTGATCCGTTACCGCGACCTGCTCGAGGTCGAGGCCCTGTTCCGCGCCGCCAAGGCCAGCTTCGATACAAGGCCGATCTTTCACCAGTCCGACGCCGCAATCCGCGGCCATGTGTTCTGTTCCTTCCTGGCCCTGACCCTCGCCAAGGAGCTGAACCGCCTTTGTGGCGCCAGGGGCTTCCAGCCCGAATGGCAGAAGTTGCTGAACGATCTCGACAGGCTCCAGCAGGCAACCATCGAAAAGAGCGGCAAGGTCATCACCACGAGGACCCACGTCACCGGCCAGGTCGGCAATGTCTTCAAGGCCGCCGGCATCGCGCTGCCCCACAACATCAGCGAACAA
>JAPTWT010000092.1 GCA_028064935.1 Gammaproteobacteria bacterium
GGGCCATCCGGGACACGCGCGTCGGCGATACGATCACGGCCGCCGCCTGTCCGGCCGCCTCCCCGCTGCCGGGATACCGCCGCATCAATCCGATGGTCTTCTGCGGGATGTACCCCGTCGATTCGGCGGAATACGGCGCATTGCGCGAGGCGCTGGAGCGTTTGGAGCTGAACGACGCAGCCCTGCGCTATGAACCGGAAACTTCATCCGCGCTCGGCTTTGGTTTTCGCTGCGGGTTTCTCGGATTGCTGCACATGGAGATTATCCAGGAGAGACTGGAGCGAGAGTACGGACTTACGCTCATCACGACCGCGCCGAGCGTCGTGTACCACGTGTACACGACCGCGCGCGAAACGGTGGAGATCGACAACCCGAGCGCGCTGCCGGAGATAGGGAAGATCGACCGCGTTGAGGAACCGTTTGTCAAAGCGTCGATTATCGTTCCAAAGGACTTCGTCGGATCGGTCATGGAACTGTGCCAGGAGAAGCGCGGCGTCTTTGTGGACATGCAGTATCTTGACGCGGCGCGCGTCACGTTGATGTATGAACTGCCGCTGACAGAGATCGTGTACGACTTTTTCGACCGACTGAAATCCGGAACGAGAGGGTATGCGTCGCTCGATTACGAGTTCACCGGGTATCGCCCGTCCGATCTAGTCAAACTGGATGTCCTGCTAAACGGAGAGGTTGTGGACGCACTGTCTTTCATTGTCCACAGGGACAAGGCGTACGCGCGGGGCAAGGCGCTGTGCGAGAAATTGAAGGAGCTCATTCCGCGGCAGATGTTTGAGGTGCCCGTGCAGGCGGCCATCGGCCATAAGGTCATTGCCAGGGAAACGATTCGCGCCATGCGCAAGAATGTGCTCGCAAAGTGTTACGGCGGCGATATCTCCCGGAAACGGAAGCTGCTTGAGAAGCAAAGGGAGGGGAAGCGCCGCATGAAGCAGGTGGGCAATGTCGAGGTGCCGCAGGAAGCGTTCATGGCGGTGTTGCGCCTTGACTGAGGCGATCACGAGCCTGTACATTCACATCCCGTTTTGCGCGAGCAAGTGTTTTTATTGTGACTTCAATTCCTACGTGACGCCTCCCGCAGTCCGCCAGGCATATGTGGAACAGTTGAACCGCGAACTGACGCTCGTGCGCGACGAATACTTCGGAACGCACAGCCGGCCTGTGCTGGATACCGTCTTTTTTGGCGGTGGCACCCCGACCATGCTGTCGGTTGATGAATGGCGCCTTGTCGCCCGCCGCATTCATGAATTGTTCACATTGTCCGCGACTGCAGAATGGACGGTGGAGGCGAATCCGGGAACCGTCGGGAGTGAGTTGTTGCGCGAGTTGCGCTTGCACGGTGTCAACCGGATCAGTTTTGGTGTCCAGACGCTGAACGACATGTTGCTGCAGGCCATCGGGCGCCTGCACACGGCGGCGGATGCGCTGCGCAGCATTGAACTTGCCAGCGCGGCGGGTTTTGCGCGGATCAACATCGATCTCATGCTCGGACTGCCCGACCAGACGCAGGATGATGTGGCGGATGCGCTGGAGTGCGCGATCGGCGCCGGCGTGCGGCACATCTCGGCGTATTCACTCAAAATTGAGGAGCATACGCCCTTCGCGCAGTGGGATCGGCGCGGTTGGTTGCGCTTTCCTTCGGAGGACGCGGAGGCGGACATGTATGAAATGGTGCGGGCGCGATTGGGGGAGGCCGGCCTGCTGCAGTACGAGATCAGCAATTTCGCCGCGCGGGGCGATGAGGCGCGGCATAACCTCGCGTACTGGCGCAATGATTTCTATCTCGCCGCCGGCGCCGGGGCGCATGGCTATGTCAATGGGGAACGCTACCGCAACGTCAGGCCGCTCCCGGCGTATGCGAACCGGCTTGCCGAAGGGGTCCGCCCGGTGGAGGAAGTGGTCGCCGTGCCGGAGGCGGAAGCGATGGAAGATACGATGATGCTCGGCCTGCGGCTTGCGCAGGGAGTTACCCAAACACGGTTTCGCGTGCGGCATGGAACGGCGATGCACACGATTTTTGGCGCAATTATCGAGCGGTTGGAAGAGCGTGGTCTGCTGATGGACGACGGACGGCGGGTGTGGATTCCTCCTGCGCGTTACACGGTGGCCAACGAGGTGTTCGCGGAATTCGTAGGGGCGCTGACTGCAGGATAGGCGGCCTCGGCGAACAGCATTTCCCGCGGCCGGGAGTTGACATTCCCGAGTGTTGTCTGATACATTTTGAGTGAACTTTTAGCACTCGGCACACAAGAGTGCTAACAACAAAGGGCAGCCCGATCTGAAAGCGGGGATGGCGATGTTGACAGAACGGCAGATGAGAATTCTGCGCATGATCGTGGATGACTACATCCGTTCTGCGGAACCTGTCGGATCGCGCACATTGTCCAAGCAGATGGCCATGGATGTCAGCGCGGCCACCATCCGTAACGAGATGGCCGACCTGGAGGAACTGGGATATCTCGAACAGCCGCACACATCGGCGGGACGGGTTCCGTCACAGCAGGGCTACCGATATTATGTGGACCATCTGCTGTCCGATGCGGTTGTGCTTTCTTCGGACGATGTGTTGAGCATCCGTTCCCTGTTCTCCGAACGCATGGTGGAGATGGAGCGCGTCGCTCACGAGACGGCCGTGATGATCTCGGAACTGACGCGCTATACCGGTGTTGTGATCGGACCGCAGGTGTACGATACGACGTTGAAGAAACTTGAGATCATCCTGCTGAACGAACGGTCGGCCGTCGTGCTCATCGTGACGTCGGCGGGGGCTGTCCAGAACAAAACGGTGACCTTGCCGGAAGGCATCTCGCCGAGAGATGTGGAACGCCTGTTTTCCATTCTGAATCACCGTCTGGTCGGAACGCCGATGTACCGCATAAGGTCCCGCGTTCTGCAGGAGATCACGAAAGAAGTTGCGCGCCACGTGGAGGATTACGAGGAGACCATGAAGCTTCTGGACCGGATTCTCCCCGCCCTGGCGAGCGAG
>JAPTWT010000179.1 GCA_028064935.1 Gammaproteobacteria bacterium
TTCGACCTGTATCTGACTCGATATTCCGACATAGCAACATTACATAACAGCCGTATCAGATAAACAAACCGGCTGCCGCTCACCCCATGGATGAATCCAGGGGCTTGCGCGGCAGATTTGGTCAAGCACAAAAACACTCATCTTCGGCCTTCTTCAATCATCGCACAGACACCCGCCCCTCCGGTCGTGCAGCCCCGCGCAAAATGTTTGAGGGCCTCTATGGCGGCTTCTTGATCATGTCCTGCCGTGGCGGTCATAGGGGTAATCCGCGCCACAGGGGTACCATATTCGGTAATAGTGATGGTCTCCCCGGCTATGACCCTCTTCAGCAAGGCAGGAAGTGTCGTTTTAGCTTCATAAGCGCTGATTTCCATGGCGGCGCCGTCCACACAACAGGTCTAATCCGGTCTATATTGCCGCACGACGGCGAGAAAACCAACGGCACTCGTGTCCCGGCACCGGCTGAACTGCGACCGCCAATGCCGTCTGCCGAGTGAACACACTACCAATCAAGGCAAGATGGGTTTCAAAGGTCGAATGGCGCCCAGAAAAGTATCTGTGGTGAATCCCCCTCTGCCAGCGCGGCGTTCCGGTTTCCCGTGGGCGCGCCCGCAGCAGCGACTGCGGGCGTTACGAAGGCTATGAACTACTCCCGCCAAGCCTAGACGGCTATGGCGTGAGTTTCGTGCTCATTGCCGGCCGAATGGCCGGTCGTCGCGGCGAAACTTCCACCGCTCCACACCTCGGACGGTTCCCGCCCGGATAACCTCGCCTCCATCCAACGCAACAGCACTTGGGCCGCATGGCCCATGGCAGCGCTGCGTGGGTTTTAGCATCCGCGTAGGCAGCTCCTCGTACCAGGACCCAGCCTCTTCCGCTTTGGTCCTGGTCATGTGAAGGAAGGCGCTCGGCGCGGCGGCGTGAATTTCGCGGTTCAAGCCCTTTTTACGGACTCCGCCGCGCTTGACCATATTCTGGACCGCCAAGGACTCGGTACCCAAAGCCCCGAAGCGCTTGATAAGCATGGTACTCGTCTGGTACAGAAAGTCCTGGCGCCGCCTCGCCACTTTGGCGTGCAGCCGGGCCAGATGCGAGATGGCCCGGCGCAGGTTGGCCGATACGGGAAAGCCGCGCTGGCGGCCGCTCATCTGTTGCGCCCTGCGGATCTTGCGCGCAACCCCTTGTCCGAGGCATTTCAGTTCCGCGAGCTGGTTTCGGAGATGGCGCGGATTGGCTACTGTCTCCAGGCCCTCCGAGGTGGCAATGGTCAGGAACTCGGTCAGGCCCCAATCGAAGGCGCCGATTGCGGTGCCGCGCGCCCATCGGATGGTCTCGATGGCCAGGGTCACGGAGGCATACCAGCGGCCCGCTTTATGAAAGATCTCGCAGGTCACGGGCGCGCCGGTCGTGCGGGCCTTGCCGCGAATGTGGATATGACCGATCCCCTGAAGATACAGCCGGCCGTGGACGCCATTACCGCCCCTACCAGCATCTTGCGAGACCACGCAGACGATCGCGCATCGGCGCTGTCGCCTCCCACACCCCCAACTGGCCCGCGTCGGGACCACGGCCGGCCCATGTCTATCGAACATTGGCGCCGGATGACGAAACGAGCCGGCGTTGCGCAATCAAGGAACGGATGCCTGCCGAATCACCGTTCCAGTCATCCACGAACCGCCCTCCGAGATCCGGCGACGGCCCCTTCGTTGAATGTCCCCAGACTCGCAAGCGCCCGCGCCGTGCGCGACAGCGCCATCGTTCAAAATATATCCGTCTCTGCGCGCATCAGCGCAGGTAATCGCACGGATCTTCGATGTCGGCCGGCGCGAGCCCTGCACGCGGTTGCGATTTCTTTCTTCTTCTTGACCATGCGGACGCCTTGTCGTTATAATCGCGCCATGCGAGGTCGCGGTCTGCGATATCTGAAGTACCTGGTGGCCCCCCTGGTCCTTATGGCATGGCTCGGGGCGCTATGGGCGTGCGCCGGTCCGCACGGTCATCACCCGGTGCACGAAGACCAGGCCTGCACGACCGTGCATAGCGCGATCGGACTGCAGGCGCCCGCCAAACTCGCGAGCATGGCGACCGTCCTACCGACCGTCATCGTGGCATTCCTCGCGATGATGAGTATCCTCATCAGCTTTTCCTCACCGTCCACCGATGCGGTACCGCTGTCCGAACGCCACCGCCACAGTCCCGCACAACCCAACGCCCCACCCGTCTTGGCCTTCATCTCGTAGATTCGTGGCGCCGCCTCGCGGCGCATCCTTAAGTCCCACGAGAAGGCCTTATGCGCACCCCTATTCCACCGGCGCGCGCGCTTGCGCTCGCCCTGATCGGTGTGGCCGGGCTTGTCCCGATCTCGGCACACACCCTGAGCCTCGCCACGGCCGAGGCCCTGGCCATGCGCCACAACCCGTCTTTGATGGCCGCCCGCCACGGCATCGGTGTCGCCCGCGGCCTGGCCCGACAGGATCGCCTTTGGCCAGACCCGCGGCTTAGCATCTCCGGGGGCACCGGCAACGCAACCGGTAGCCCAGGCGAATTCAGTGCCCGCGCCATGCTGACGCAGGCCGTCCCCTTGACCGCGCGCATCGCCCGCCACGCCGCTGTCGGCCGGGCCGGCGTCCGCGTGGCGAACGCCCGTTTTGAGGTCGAGGCATGGCAGATCCGCGGCCTCGTGGCGCGCGCCTACACGCGGTGGCGCAGCGCTGCCTACGCCGTGACCCGGGTCGATCACCTGATCGGCAACGAACACGTGTTGATGCGTCTTGTCAGGGCGCGCGTACGGGCCGCCCAGATATCAGCGGTGGGGGCAAGCGGCGTGGAACTCTTGGGCGACCAGGCACGGCTTTTGCGCCAGGATTGGCGTACCCGGCGCCACGAGGCCCAAGCCGCGCTCGTGGCCGCCATCGGTTATCGCCCGCGCGGGCCCTGGCCGGCCCCGGCGCCGGTGCACTGGCATCCGCCGGGGCCGGCCGACGCCTGGGCCACAGC
>JAPTWT010000011.1 GCA_028064935.1 Gammaproteobacteria bacterium
GCCAAGATGGGGTAGACGTCGGCCGTGGGTGCCGAATGTCTGATTTCAGTCCCAGAATGTCGCACTTTAGTTCCATAACCACTTCAGTTCCCTTAGGAGGTTTACCATGTCGAATCCTGCTCAAACCGCCATCCCGCGCTGGCGCGGTTTCAATCTCGTCGAGATGTTCACGCACAAGAGCGACGGTCAGTTCCAAGAAGACGATTTTCGTTACATATCCGAATGGGGCTTCAACTTCGTTCGCATTCCCATGTCGTATCGCCTGTGGGCGCCAGGCCCTGATGTGTACCAAATTGATGAATCGATGATGGAAAACGTGGATCAGGCCATCCGCCTTGGTCAGAAGTACGGCACGCACGTCTCGCTCAATTTCCACCGGGCGCCCGGCTACTGCATCAACCCGGGTCCGGACGAGCCGTTTGATTTGTGGAGAGATCCCGAGGCCGAGGCCGCCTTTCGGTTCCACTGGGCCATGTTTGCCAAGCGCTATAAGGGGATTTCGTCCAAGGATCTGAGTTTCGATCTCGTGAACGAACCTCCTCGCCCAGGCCCCCAAATGTCTCTTGACGACTACTTCCGCGTCGTCCGCGCCGGGGTCGCCGCGATTCGAGAGCACGATGCAAATAGGCTTATCTTCTGCGAAGGCCACTCCATCGGCAACGAGCCCTGCCCTGAACTGGCGGATCTCGCTATCGCCCAGAGCTGCCGGGGCTACATCCCGAACACCGTCTCGCACTACCAGGCGTCGTGGCAGCACCGGGACTCGTGGCCCACCCCGCTCTGGCCGGAGCCGGAGGATAGGGAGGATGGATGGAATCGGGATCGACTGCAGAAGCATTACGATAAGTGGGCCGACCTGGCTCGCATGGGCGTCGGCGTCCACTGCGGCGAGATGGGCGTGTATAAGTATACGCCGCACGACGTGACGCTCGCCTGGTACCGCGACGTGATGGAGATTTTGAAGAGCATGAACATTGGCTACGCGCTTTGGAACTTCCGCAAGGACTTCGGCGTGCTGGACACGGAACGCTCCGATGTGGACTACGAGGACTGGTATGGCCACAAGCTCGACAGGAAGTTGCTCACGCTGCTGCAGCAGTATTAGGCCGACGGGCGAGTGGGGCCGGGGGCTTCGGTTGAGTGGGGGAGCCTGGGGAGCTTGGGCGGCGCTCGGCCCCCGTCGGCCCGACTCCCTTCGTCCCCTCCCCATTAACGGCGCATCGCGCCGTTATTCCGCCTCCTCCTCTTTCGAGCCGCCCGTTTACTCCCTTTCAGACCGTTATCGGCGACCCGGCGCCCTGGCGCGCCCTGTCGATCCGCTCTCTCCACGCTACCCCGTATGGATCCGGCCCGATTGCCCACATTATTGATACCTTGCCAACAGTTGTAGCGGGGCCTGGATTGCCTTGCCGTGGGTTGCCTGCCGTCGCTCCCCACAACCGAATCGCACCATCTGCACCACCGCGTCACCGTTGCATGGCTCGTCTACCATCACGCGCGCTACATCATGAAAGGAGAGGAGCTAATGCGAGAAGGAGGTTCCACAGGCGGCTTCAAGCGAAGGCTTAGTTTGTTGGACCTGACGCTTATCGGGGTTGGAGCTATCGTCGGATCGGGATGGTTGTTTGCCGCCCTCAACGGGGCTCTCGTGGCTGGACCCCTGGCGTGGGCCGCGTGGATACTCGGGGCGTTCGTCGTGACCATCATCGGAATTGTGTACGCAGAAATTGGGGCGGCTCTGCCGAGAGCCGGGGGGTTTGTGAGGTATCCGGAGTATACGCACGGATCGCTCGTCGGGTACATAATAGGCTTCATGGGGATGTTGTCGTATTCCAGCGTCGCTGGTGTTGAAGTGGAAGCCGTGAGGCAGTACACGCAGCACTGGTGGCCTGGACTCACGGCGCCGGGCGGCAATCCAAGCACGGGTGGATTCATCTTCCAATTTTCGCTGCTCGTCCTCTTCTTCCTGCTCAACTACTGGAGCGTCAACGTGTTTGGCAAGGTGAATACGGTGCTCACGCTCATCAAGTTCATCGTACCCCTGCTCACCATCACGGCTTTGCTTACGCAATTTCACGTGTCCAACCTGCGCGTCGGTGGCGCTTCTCCCGGCGGGGTCAACGGCATTTTTCAGGCAGTGTCGACGGCGGGCATCGTGTTTGCGTTCCTCGGATTTCGTCAGGCCGTCGACTTCGGCGCAGAGGCCAAGAATCCCCAGCGCGACATCCCACGCAGCATCGTCTTCGCCGTGGTCATCTCCACCGCCATCTACCTTCTGCTGCAGATGTGCTTCATTGGCGCCGTTCCTCCTCAAAATCTCACTCACGGCTGGCATGCTCTCGCCGCCGTCTACACATCCCCCTTCGCCGACATCGCGACGGCGGTTGGCATGGGCTGGCTGTCCTACGTGATCTTCGCGGATGCCATGATCTCGCCTTCCGGCACGGGCAACGTCTACATGTCGGGGACGGCTCGCAGCATCTACTCGTGGGCGAAAACGGGCTACTTCTACTCATGGTTCGGCAAGATCAACAAGCGAACCGGCATCCCCCGCGGAGCCTTGTGGCTGACCCTTGTGCTGTCGGCCATGTGGACGATGCCGATGCACTTTCAACTCTGGCAGGGGCTCGTCGGGGCCGTCACGTCGGCACAAGTGATGACGTATGTGATGGGGCCGGTGTCAGCGGGATCGTTAAGAAGAACCATGCCAGACCTGCCGCGCCCCTTCCGGCTTCGCGGGCTAGGATTCTGGTCGCCCGTCGCGTTCGTCTTCGCGACGCTCATCATCTACTGGACCGGGTGGAATGCCAATTCGCTTTTGATCTCGCTGATCATTGGATCCTTGGTCCTTTACTTCGCCTTCATCGACAAGGACGAACTTCGATCCCGCGTTCGCGAATGGAAGAACGGCGCGTGGCTTGTGGTGTATTATTTGTTTATCCTGATGATTTCCCGAGTCGGCGACTATACGGGTGAGCAGGGGTACGATGAA
>JAPTWT010000198.1 GCA_028064935.1 Gammaproteobacteria bacterium
TTCATCAAGTCGCGTGCCTGGCGCAACACAAGGAGCATTCGCGCACGATGAAACCTTGGGTTGCGCCGCGCCATACGATCATCGGACGGAGGTGACATGACTCGCACGGCATTGAAGGAGATCGCGGCCCCCATAGAGGCGATGGGAATGGTCGGCGGCATCGAGGACCCCATTACGGTAAGCGCGAGCGCACTCGAAAAGATGCGCGCGCTCATGGATGAAGAAGGTCAGGGCCCGCTTTACCTGCGCATATGGGTGGGTGGTGGCGGTTGCGCCGGATTCCAATATGGCTTTTGCTTTGAGAGAACCACCGAGCCCGGGGACCGGGTCATCGAGAAAGATGGCGTCCAGGTGGTCATAGACCCGCTCAGCCTGCCGTATCTCACGGGCGTCGACATCGACTACCGGGACGATCTGAAGGGGGCGCGCTTTGTCGTGAAAAACCCGAACGCGCGCACGACCTGCGGCTGCGGTAACTCGTTTTCCGCGTAACCCGCGACCGATAACGGATGGCCTTGCCGCTACCGCCGGCCGTGGCGCGCGTCAGCGGGCCGCGGTGCGGCGCTTTTCGTACATCCGGCACCAGCCCGGGAGATCGTCCGCGGACATGGGGCGGGCGATGGCATAGCCCTGCACGCACACACAACCGAGGCCGCGGAGGAATTCCAGGTGGCGATCGGTCTCGACCCCTTCGGCCACGACGTCCAGCCCCAGGAGATGGCCGACGTGCGCGACCGCGGAGACGATCGCGTAGTCCTTGGGGTCATGGGCCATGTCGCGGACGAAGCTCTGATCGATCTTCAGGGTTTGCGCGGGCAGCTTCTGCAGATAGGTGAGTGAAGCGGATCCGGTCCCGAAGTCGTCGAGCGCCACGCGCAGCCCGAGCGCCAGACAGGCATGCAAGATCTGATGGACGTCGGCGAGATCCCGCAAGGGCGCGGACTCGGTTATCTCGATCTCGAGCGCCGCGGGCATAAGCCGGGGGTGACGCGCAAGCGTCGCGCGCACGTCCCCGAGAAAGCCGGGATCGAGCAGGTAAGCGGCGCTCACATTGACCGAGATGCGTAACGGCAGGCCTTCGGGCGTGCGCACCTCGGCCATTATCCAGCGCTCGGCGTGCGCGGCCGCGGTCTCCAGGACATGGCGTCCGAGGGCGCGGGCCAGCGGGCCAGAATCGAGGACGCCCGCAAAGGCCCCCGGCGCCAAAAGGCCGTAGTCGTCATGCCGAAGCCGCAGCAGGGCCTCGGCGCCCACGACCGGTCCATCGATACGCACGATCGGCTGGTAATACAGGGTCATGCGATTTTCACCGAGCGCCGCCCGTACCATCTCGCGCACCTTGAGACCCTGATGGGCGGCCTCCTCGAATTCCACACTGTGGACCCGGTATTGATCACGGCCCCCGGCCTTGGCCGCATAGAGCGCGAGATCGGCATGACGCATGAGGGTATCGGCGTCGTTGTCATCGAGCGGAAACACCGTGACCCCGAGGCTTCCCGTGATGGCAAGCCCCGGCGGGGCCGACTGCGTGAGCCCGATCTCGCGCAGGACCTTCAACAGGCGCTCGCACAGGGCCTCGAGATCGTTGAGGCAGGGTATGTCGACGAACAACAGGGCAAACTCGTCGCCGCCGATCCGGGCGAGCGTGTCGCCGGGACGCAAAAACGACTGTATGGCCCGGCCGACCCGTCGCAGGAGGGCATCGCCCGCAGCATGTCCGTCCCGGTCATTGACGAGCTTGAAGCCATCGAGATCGAGCAACACCACCCCAAGGAGACGTTCCATGCGGCGCGCGTGCGCGCAGGCATGAATGAGGCGATCGAGAAACAGCGCGCGATTCGGTAATCCGGTGAGGGGATCGCGCAACGCGAGCATCCTCAGGGTGAGGGTGAGGTCACCGAGATTCATGAACGCCGAGAACGACTCGAGACCGACCCTTGTGAAGAAACCCGCCTCGCGCGCGCCCACGACGCCGATCCCCTGCGTGGGGGCCACGCCGAACGGAAATAGCACGAGCTCGCGCGCGTCGTGGCCGGGCCACAGCCACGCCGGCGTACGGGGATCAGCGGCGTGATACAAACGCACGCGCCGGGCGCGCGCGATGGCCCACAACAAGGCCACCTGGCCGCGCGTAATCCGCAGGTCCGGGGCACAGGCCCCCGCCGAGAACTCGGGGCGCAGCTCATCTGCGTGCTCATCGAGGACGACATAGTACGCGAACGTAATGGCGGGACTGGCCGCCACCAGACCCGTGCAGATGCGCCGCAGAAGCGGCCCGGCGCGGGGGCCGGCGGTAAGCGGCAGGGCCAGGACGTCGATCAAGACCTGCAGGATGGCCAGACGCTCGGCCTCGGCGGTCCTATCCCCGGAGGGCACGCACGCCTGTTCGTGTTCCGCCATATCCCCCACGTATCGCCATGATGTTCCACCCCGACCTGGTCTGCGACCCAGACCTCGCGCGCGCCCCGGCCCGCAGCCGGCCTCGTTGCGGATAATAGTGCCTCATCCCCGCGGCACGCGCGGCGTGCCGGCGGTCCGCGCCGGGGTCCGTGATCTTCCGGCAGGCGCCGCCATCGAACCTTGACCTGGGGCAAGTCCGTTAGTGTATTGCCATATACTGATTGTATAGCGGGCGGCTTTGCGCCTTCGACGGACGAGGGATGCGCGCCGCGACCGGGACGGACGGCCGCCGGCGGGCGACGCCCCGGGCGCGGGGCACCGGCCTGCAGACCGGTCAGCGACCGGCGCCCCGGACCTTAGCCGAACTTGAACAATATCCCATAACCCCCGCGCGGGTATTCCCAGCGGACGTTACGGTGTTCACCGCAGATCACACGGCAGGTCCCGCACTCCAGGCATCCATCGGTGATCAACGTCACACGCCCACCGTTGTCCTCGGCGTAGCAGCCGGCCGGACAACAATAGGTGCAGGGCTTGTCTTGGCAATGAACGGCGCAGACATCGGGGTCGGCGATCTCGATATGCGATCGTCCGGCATCCACGCGATAGCGGTTTTGGAAGAGCTTCTCTTCTATGCGTATCATTCGAATGCCCTCCACAGCCTGAAGGCGTCGGCGAACAACCCAAGGGTCGTGCGCGCGCGGGTGAATTTTCTGCGGATGGAGCGCTCCTTGGTTTTCTTGTCGACACCATCGACAGTCAACAGGGTATGTGCCGCCTGGCTCACGAGATTGGGGTAGGCGGTGAAGAACTGGCGGTTCCGGTCCATGATATCCGGCACGTCCTTGTATTTTTTGAGATCCTTCATGACGAAGCTCTCATCTAGGGCCTTGCGATAGCGCGCTAGATTTTGCGCGGTCATGGTCTTGCCTTGGGCCTTCAGATCGATGACCGTCTCGGCCGCAAGCCGCCCGGTGGTCATGGCCAAGTTCGATCCCTCGCGGTGCACGGCGTTTACGAACATGCCGGCGTCGCCTACCATGAGCCATCCGTCGCCATAGACTGCGGGGATGGCCTTATATCCGCCCTCCGGGATCAGGTGCGCCGTGTACTCCTTCATCTCGCCACCTGCGAGCAGCGGCCGTATGGCGGGATGCGCCTTCATCTGCTCGAGCAGGGCATAAGGCGCGACCCCGCTCTTCTTGAAGTCCGAGAGCAGACAACCGACACCAACGGTCACCGACTCCTTGTTCGTATATAAAAAGCCCGTACCCACCATGCCCTGGGTGATCTTGCCGGCCATCTCGATGACGACACCCTCGGTGCCTTTGACGTTGAAGCGCTCCTCGATGGTCGATTCCGGGAGGAAATGGATCTCCTTTACGGCCAATGCCACGTCCCTCGGCTTCAATTCCTCGTGAAACCCGGCCTTGCGTGCGAGCAGCGAGTTCACGCCATCGGCGAGGACGACGATATCGGCATAGACGGAGCCGTGCTCGCGATCGGTGCGCACCCCCACCACGCGGTGTCCGTCCATATGCAGATCGAGCACGGTGGTCTCGCATACGACCAACGCCCCGGCGTCCCGCACCTTTTGCGAAAACCAGCGATCGAATTGGGAGCGGATGATCGTGTAGCGATTATAAGGGGGCTTGCTGAAGTCCGCCGACCGGTAGGTGCCGCCGGTACAGGACTCGTCATCCAGGACCCAGACGCGCTGCTCGATGACATGGCGCTCGAGCGGTGCGTCCTCGCGGAAATCCGGGATGATCCGCTCCAGGGCATCGGCATACAGGATCGCCCCCTGGACATTCTTGGATCCCGAATACTCGCCGCGCTCGATCTGCAAGACCTTGAGACCGGCCTTGGCCATGGTATAGGCGGCGGCATTTCCAGCCGGCCCCGCACCCACGACAATGGCATCAAAATGCTCGGACATAAACCCTCCTTCGCCGTCAGCAGGCCTGCTTGCGGGCTCGTAAATGCTCTGTGAACGCCTGGGTCAGGGCCGGCAGGATGGTCATGGCGTTGCCGACGATACCGTAATGCGCGAAATCGAAGATCGGGGCGTTGGCGTCTTCGTTGATGGCAATGATCACGTCCGATTTATCCATGCCGACCCGGTGCTGCACGGCCCCCGAGATGCCCGCCGCGATATAAAGCCGCGGGCGCACGGTCTTCCCCGACTGCCCGACCTGACGGTCGGCACCGACCCAGCCGGCCTGAATGACCGGCCGGCTGGCACCCACCTCGGCACCAAGCACCCGCGCCAGGTCCTGGATGAGGCGGAAGTTCTCTTGGCGCTTCATCCCCCGCCCACCGCTCACGATAATGTCGGCGAACGGCAGATTGGCCTCGGCGGCGCGGTCATCGGGAATGAACTCCAGGACCTTGGTGATGATCGACTCTTCGAGGAAGGTCACCGGATGCTCTATGACGCGTCCCGTACGCCCCGCGTCCGCCGAGGGCATGGCCATGACGCGCGGGCGTATGGTCGCCATCTGCGGGCGGTAATTCAGCGTCACGATGGTACATAACAGGCTGCCGCCGAAGGTCGGGCGGGTGGCGGCGAGCCCGCGGTTCTCGGGATCAATCGCAAGCCCCGTGCAGTCGGCCGTGAGTCCGGTCTTCAAGGTCGTGGCCACGCTGCCGGCGAGATCGCGCCCGAGCGTGGTCGCGCCGAGCAACAGGATCTCCGGACAGTAGCGATTGACGAGCTCGGTTAGGACAGCGCTATAGGGGGCGTTGCGGTAATCCTTTAGGACGGGATGGCACGCGAGATAGCAGAGATCCGCGCCATAGTGGATCGCCTGATCGCAGAACCCGCGCACGGCGCCGTCCGGCGGACCGAGCAGCACCGCGGCGAGCTCCACCTTGAGGGCATCGGCGAGCTTGCGGCCCTCGCCCAGCAACTCCCAGGAGACTGGATGGACCTGACCGCGCTCATATTCGACGAATACCCAGACACCCTTGTAGCCGGCCAGGCGCTCGTCGAGCTTCTGGGCACGGCGCCCTGCAGGGCGCGGGGTCGGGGCGTTTGGTGTGGCTGTCATAAGGATCTCCCATCGAGCTCAAGGGAAGGGTTGATGGCGAGCGCCACGTCCGGGTGCCGGGACAAGAGCTTGGCGACCAGGGTCGCCGCCAGATCTACCGGCTGGCCGCTTTGTGTCTCGATGATCTCCGCGCGGCGATTGGTCGGGGTCGGCGCAAATACCTTGGAGACCGCGGTCGGCGAACCTTTCAGCCCGATCTTGGTGACATCCTCGATATGGGCATCGTCCTTGCTCCAGATCGTGAGCCGGTGGCGCTCCGCACGGAACATGTCGGTCAGCGAGGCAAAGCGCATCTCGTTGATGCCCTCCAGCACCGTGATGAGCGCCGGCAACCGGGTCTTCAAGACCTGCACGCCACCCTCCGACCGCCTATGCACGACGATCTCCCGGGCCGTCAGGTCGAGGGAGACGATCTTGCTCACATAGGTCAACAACTGCATGTCGAGGCGGGTGGCGATCCCCGGCCCCACCTGCGCGGTATCCCCGTCTATGGTCTGCTTGCCGGCAAACACGAGATCGACCGGCAGGCCCTGATGGACTTGGCGTATGGCCGCCGACAGGGCGTAACTCGTAGCCAAGGTATCGGCGCCGGCGAACGCGCGATCGGTCAAGAGGATCGCCTCGTCGGCGCCGAACGCCAGCGCCTTGCGCAGCGCCGCCTCGGCCTGGGGCGGCCCCATACACAACACCGTGACGCGCGCGCGGTAGCGATCCTTCAGGCGCAGCGCCTCCTCCAGGGCATAGAGATCGTAGGGGTTGACGATCGCCGGAACCCCTTGACGCATGATCGTGTTGGTGACCGGATGCACGCGGATCTGCGCGCTGTCAGGCACCTGTTTGATGCACACCAGAATATGCATATCATTCCCCCTTGGGGCGCGTGGCAAGGGCGCGCTGAATGGCCGTGACCGCGATCTGCGGCGTCGGGTCCTGAAACACCCGGAACACCTTCTCGGCCTGCGCGCTGGAGCGTGCGAAGTCGGCATGGGATTTGGCGAGCAGCGATGCGCACAGGGCGTACAGGCCCTCGCGATCGGCGGGCGGGTCATCGAGGGCGGTCGCCAGATATTGGCGAAAGCGCTTCAGGATATGGAGGCGGTTGACGTTCACGACGTGTCGGTCATAGGGCACCGCGAAGTATTCGAAAAACTCCTCGGCTGCCGACAATGCGGCCAGATCGCGAAACAGCCGCTGGCCTTCAGATCCCTGAGACCGGTCCTTCATAAGGTCGCCCCTGCAAGCCCGAGGGTCCGGGTTTGGCCAAGAAAGTCGCGCAGATCCTGATCGCTCGGCGAGGTCTTGGTGCGCATCGCGTGCGCCCGGACCAGGGTCACGATCCGGCGCGCCTGCTCGCGACTCAAGGCAATGCCGAGCTTGTCGTAGACATAGGTCACGGCCTGCGAGCCCGAGTATTTCCCAAGCACGATGCGATGCGCTCGCCCGACCTCCGCCGGATCGAATCCCTGATAGGTACGCACGTCCTTCAGAAGTCCGTCGACATGGATGCCGGCCTCGTGGGTAAACACCGCATCCCCCACCACGCTCTTCTGGGGAGGGGCCGGGCGACCCGAGGCTTGGCCGACGAGCCCCGAGATCGCCGGCAGCTGCGTCATGTCGATGCCGGTGGTCCGCCGATAGATCACGTGGAGCGCGAGCACGACCTCCTCCAGGCTGGCGTTGCCGGCGCGCTCGCCTAAGCCATTGACGGTGGTATTGACGTAGCGCGCACCGGCAAGCACCGCCGCCAGGGTGTTGGCGGTGGCCAGACCCAGATCATCGTGGGCATGCATCTCGATCGGCAGATCGGTATGGCGCACCAGCGCGCCGATGCGTTCGCGCGTGGTGAATGGATCCAGCACCCCCAGGGTGTCGGCAAACCGCAGGCGCCAGGCGCCGGCCTTCTGCGCCACCTCCGCCACGCGGCACAAAAAGTCCGGATCGGCGCGCGAGGCATCCTCGGCGCCGACCGACACCCGCATCCCCCGATCCACGGCCATGCCCACAAAGCGTGTCACGGTCTTTAGTACCCACGCGTGGCTGCGCTTTAGCTTGCGCTGAATATGAATGTCCGATACCGGTATGGACAGATGGACGAGGACGTTACCGCAAAGGCTCGCGGCGTCGAGGTCGGCGGGACACATGCGCGCCCACACCATGGGCCGGGCGCGCAGACCGAGCGCGCCGATGGCGCGGATCGTCTCGCGCTCCTCGGGACCAAGAATCGGTATACCGACCTCCATCTCGGCGATGCCGGCCTGATCCAGGGCGCAGGCGATGGCGATCTTCTCCTCGGCGCTAAAGACCACGCCCGCGGTCTGTTCGCCGTCGCGCAACGTGGTGTCATTGATGCCTACCGTAAGATCCATGGCACGATCCCTCAAAACCGTTCGCCAACCCCAATAGCAAGGGCCATGCCAATGCCGGGAGGTTTGGAAACCGCAGCGCCAATAGGGTTCGCACCGCGATAGACGACACGATGTGGGCTTTGCGACCAGTATGTTTGTCGGTAACCCGACAGCAGGGAGGCGAAATGGCGCTGCCAATCCCGCTAACAGACGAGACCGCGAGCGCCGACCCTGCGGCCGGGGTCGGGATGGGGGCTGGCTTCGACTAGCTGTAAAGAATGCGGGCTCGGCACGACCGTGAGAGCGGCGCATGCGCGCCGCCCATGGCCCGGGGGGCTAGAGACAGGCGGCGAGCGGCCGCCCTTAGGCGGCGCGATCGGTGTCGGGTGAGAGCGCGTGCTTGGCGCGATAGTCCGCGACCGCCGCGCGTATGGCATCCTCGGCCAAGACCGAGCAGTGGATCTTGACCGGCGGCAACGCCAGTTCATCGGCTATCGCCTGGTTTTTGATCGCTAGGGCCTGCGCCAAGGTGCGCCCCTTCAGCCACTCGGTGGTAAGCGAGCTGGCAGCGATCGCGCTTCCACAGCCATAGGTCTTGAACCGGGCCTCGGTAATGACACCGCCATCGTCCACGCGAATCTGCAGGCGCATGACGTCCCCGCAGGCCGGCGCCCCGACCATGCCGGTCCCGACGGCATCATCATCCTTGTCGAATCCGCCGACATTGCGGGGATTTTCGTAATGATCGAGCACCTTGTCGCCATAACTCATAGCCCTTACCTCCGATATGCGATATAGGGATCGCGCGCGTGGCCGGATCCGGTGGGGCATGCGGAACGGCGGCGATCGCCGCGCCCGGTGCCACAATGCCGCCCGCAGGCCCCGTCCCGAATTAGCAAGTCCCATGCCATCCAAAAGACCAGGCCCCGCCCCGATGCGCCTGTCCGGTACGCGACGATACCCATACAAAATGTCTGTGTTTGTCGCATAACCGACAATCCTCCCGGGGGCGCGACCGGGTCGGCCGGGGCCGCCGATCGGCGTGCGTGCCCGCCGCAGGCGCGCGCAAACGCCTTTGATGCAGGCAACAACAAGACCTATCGACGTATCGTGCAAACGGTACGTAAATTGCCTGATGTGGCGCTAGAATGAGAAACAAGGGGTACCCGATGCATGATAGGGGCAGTGTCATGACCAAGCGGCCAGAGGCCAACGCCACAACACAAGTGCTTGCCATGTACGAGATCAGCAAGGCCCTCAACTCCTGCGCCGACCTGGCGAAGAACCTGCGGGCCACCCTCGAAATCCTGGCGTCCTATCTGCACATGCAGCGTGGCATGGTGGCGCTTGTGCAAGACGACGGGGCCCTGCAGACCGTGAGCGCGCACGGCCTGAGCCGCCAGGAGAAAGACCGCGGACGCTACCTGAAGGGCGAGGGCATCATCGGGCGGGTACTGAAGACCGGTCTGCCCATGGTCATACCGGACGTGGCCGATGAGCCGTTATTCTTGAATCGCACGCAATCACGGGATCTGGGCGAAGGGGACGCGATCGCGTTCATTGGCGTGCCGATCAAGATGGGCCGCGACACGATCGGGGTATTGAGCGTGGACCGCGAGACCGATGCCTCCCAGCGATCTACGCGCTTCGAGCAGGACGTGCGCTTTCTGAAGATGGTCGCGATTCTGATCGGGCACGCCGTAAAGCAAAGCCGCGTGATCGCCGCGGAACGCGCCGCACTGCTGTCCGAAAAACAACGCCTTGAGACCGCCTTGAAGGGGCGCTACAGCATCGACAATGTGATCGGCCACGGCAAACGCATGCAGGAGGTGTTCGCGGAGGTCCACAAGGTGGCGCCGGGGCGCGCCACCGTGCTTTTGCGCGGCGAATCCGGGACCGGAAAGGAGATGATCGCGCGCGCCATCCATTACCTGAGCCCGCGCAAGGATAAGGCCTTCGTGCGCGTCAATTGCGCGGCACTCACCGAGACCCTGCTCGAATCCGAGCTCTTCGGCCACGAAAAAGGCGCCTTCACCGGCGCCTCCCAGGAGCGCAAGGGGCGCTTTGAGTCCGCACATGGCGGCACGCTCTTCCTGGATGAGATCGGCGAGATCTCGCCGGCCTTCCAGACGAAGCTCTTGCGCGTACTCCAGGAGCGCGAATTCGAACGGGTCGGCGGAAACAAGTCGATCCGGGTCGACGTGCGCCTGATATGCGCCACCAACCGCGACCTGGAGGCGGCGGTCACCGACGGCACATTCCGCGAAGACCTCTACTACCGCATCAATGTCGTGGCGATCTTTCTGCCGCCCTTGCGCGAACGCCACGAGGATATCCCGTTTCTCGTCGAGCATTGTCTCGACAAATTCAACCGCGAGAACGGCCGGCAGGTGCGCATGGCACCCGAGGCGATGCGCATCCTCTTGCAATGCAATTGGACCGGCAATGTGCGCGAACTCGAAAACTGCGTGGAGCGCTCCGCGACCATGGCGCAGGGCGATGTCATCGAGCTCCCGGACCTTTCCTGCCAGCAAGGAAAGTGCTTTTCAGGGGTCCTGCAGGAGGGCTGGGCGGCGAAAGGCGGTACGCAGCACCCCCTATCGCGCATGGACACGCGACCCGGGGTATCCGCGGCGGGCAACGCGCACGCCCCGCCGCCGGCGAGTTCCGAGCGCGAACGCCTGATCTGGGCCCTCGAGCAGTGCGGATGGGTGCAGGCGAAGGCCGCACGCCTTCTCAACCTTACTCCGCGGCAGGTCGGCTACGCCCTGAAGAAGCACGCCATCCCCCTGCGCCGCCTGTAGTTGCCCGATGCCGGATCCGTCGACCCACCCCGTAAGCCCTGTCGTGACACCAACAGGTCACGGGCAAGAAGGCCGCCGGGCATCGCCTTGTGGTACGGTAATTGCTTGGTATAAAGCCCGCGGCCGCAAAGGCGGGCGGTTCAGCGGGCATTGCAACAAGACCGCCTGCGCGCGGAGCAGACTTATGACGACCGACCGACGAGACGGCCGGATGACAGGCGATGCCGATCGGCACGAGGAGTGCGCGCGCTGCGGCATCCGCCAATGGCCGTGGCCGGCGCGATGTCGTCCCGGATCCATGTGCCCATTTGCGCAGAGCACCTTCGGGATCCATCGCTTCTTTCGTCGTAACCCCTTGTTCGGGACCCGTTGCGCCACCCCTGAATGGCCCGCAGGCATCCGTCGGGCCGCGGCCGCTCGCGCCCACCCCTATTACGCCCCCGAACTGCTCTACGACCCGGACCGGCATATACGCCGCCAGGCGATCAAGCGCGCGCCGCTCGATCATGTCGCGCCGCTCCGCGAGGACGCCGACGCGAGCGTGCGCGCCGCAGTCGCGCGCCGACTCTTCGGCAGCGACCTTATCATCATGATGGACGACTCAGATATCATCGTCCGGCGCATCGTGGTCTCGCGTGTCACGGCGCACATGCTGCCGCTTATGCTCGGCGATGCGGACCCCCACATCCGGCGGGTCCTGGCGCGACGCATAGATGCATCCTGGCTCATGGTCCTCGCCGAAGACCCGATTGCCGACGTACGCGCGATCGTGGCCCACCGGCTGCAATGGGCCGTGCCGGCTTCGCGCCCGGATTAGGTCATGTGCGTGTCCGCCCTCTCCGCCCGGCCGCGCGCAACGGCGAGCCGGTCCCCATGGACCGCCGATCGGGACGCTCGCCGTGAATGACACCCACGACGACACCAAGGCCCCCATGGATGATCCGGCAGCGCCGCCCATCCACCCCAACGATGTCGATCGGCGGCGCATCCTGCGCCTGCTGAAGAACCGGCGTCGCTACCGCTATGTTACACCTACCGTCCTCCCCGGCCCCGAGGGCTACATCGTGCGCAGTCCCTGCTGCTCACGCACGGTCGACAGCGCAGGCGGTGTCATAGATGTCGCCTGGTTGCGTTTTCGCAGCGGTCATAACGTCTGGCATCTCTACCGGCGCGACCACATCACCGACGCATGGGTGATCCAAAGCGCCCAGCCAAGCCTCATCGAGGCCGTCGCCGAACTGAACGACGACCCCGCGCGCGTGTACTGGACATGAGATGGCGCATCGCCCCTGTACCGCCGCCCCTTCGCGGTGGCGGATGAAACACGCGCCCAATCGCCGCGCGCACACGCGTTATCAGGCCTGAGGCGGACGCGCAAGGGCGCCGACCGGTCAGGGTAGGCAATGGCGGTCCGGCCAGACACCGCAACCGTTGTTTTGCGGCTTCGCAAAAGCGCGGCTCCGTCATCGCGCCCTACTTCGTGCCGTGATGCCTCGCCCACCACTGTTTTGCCAGCGTCTGCGCTTGGGCGACCTGTGCGGGGGCAGCGACTCGCTCTAATATATGAAGCGCTTGAGCCGCCGCCGCTAATCCACCCGCCTTCGCAAGGATAAGCCACTTGAGCGCCGAGGTGTCGTCCTGCGGGACGCCAAGTCCCTGTAAGTAAGCCAAGCCGAGGTTACTTTCCGCATAGATATACCCTTGCGCGGCGGCCTTGCGATACCAGTAAACGGCTTTGACGTAGTTTTTCAAAACGCCATGCCTATTCGCGTATAGGGAACCAAGCGCGGTTTCCCCGGCAGAAATTCCTTGCGCCGCGGCCTTCTTATACCAGTAGACAGCTTTAGCGTAGTCCTGCGAAACCCCACGGCCGGTAGCGTAGTCACTACCCAAATCGATTTCCGCATAAGGATCTCCCTGTACCGCGCCCTGGCGGTACCACGCAGCGGCCCTGGTATAGCTCTGCGCCACACCTTCCCCGGCGGTGTACTGAAAACCGAGGTTGGTTTCGGCACCAGCGTCCCCTTGCAGCGCGGCCTTCTTATACCAGTAGAAGGCTTTCGCGTAGTCCTGCGGGACGCCGAGGCCGTTGCCGTAGAGGAAACCGAGGTTGTTTTCCGCATCGACGGAGCCCCCCTACGGCGGCCTTTCTATACCAGTAAATGGCCTTAATGTCATTTCGCGATATGCCTAGACCCTTGGCACGGCGCACACCCAGATCATATTCAGCCTGGACGTCCCCTTGCGCTGCCGCCTTGTGCCACCAAGCAGCGGCTTTTGTATAACTCTGCGAAACACCCTTGCCGCTGGCATAGAAGGAACCGACGGAGGCTTCCGCGGCGGCACTCCCCTGCGCCGCGGCCTTGCGATACCAGTAAATGGCCCTGATGTCGTTTCGCGGGACACCTAGGCCCTGAGTGTAGAGGCTAGCGAGATTATTTTCCGCATTGACGCAGCCTTGCCCGGCGGCCTTTCGTTCCCAGTAAATGGCCTTCGCATAGTCCTGTGGAACACCGAGTCCGTGGGCGTAGGCTCCAGCGATATTATTTTCCGCATTGGCGTAGCCTTGCGCGGCAGCTTTTCGATACCAGTAAATAGCCTTTAGGAAATCTTGCCGGACGCCAAGACCATCGTCGTACATTACAGCCAGATCAAATTCCGCATGGGCATCCCCTTGCGCTGCCGCCTTGCGCCACCAAGCAGCGGCTTTGATGTAACTCTGCGGAATACCTCGGCCACTGGCATAGAGGGCACCGAGGAAGCGTTCGGCGACGAGGTTACCTTGCACCGCGGCCTTCTGATACCAGTAAGCGGCTTTGGCGTAGTCCAGCGGAACACCCTTACCGTTGACGTAGAGAATACCGAGGATAGTGTCCGCGGTGGGATTGTCAGAATGAGCGAAGTCCCGCAGCACATGAAGGGCGTGTTGGTTTCCCGCGGCGGCCTTGTGTGCTAGAGCCAGGATACGCCCAGCGGACGGCGCACGGGCCGCGTGGGAAGATACGGCCGGGGCAAAGACGAATATCGCGACCATTAAAAGACCACGACGCCAAACCATGGATCACAGACCTCAAGTGTTCGTTGCAAAAACTATATCACGTGGACGATATGCGCCTTACTCCACGCATCCTGCGCTGCGTACCTCCAAGCGCTGAATGTCAGGCGAAAGTCGGCCTACCGATCCCCTTGCGTATTCTAGTCATCGTGATCACCGGTTCTTGTCTAAGCGTGATAGTGTCCCTATCGCGATGAGGATCCCCCTGTTGCAGAGCTGATGGCGCAACTCTGGTGCGAATCGGTCAATCGCGATGCTTTGACTAGCCCCG
>JAPTWT010000151.1 GCA_028064935.1 Gammaproteobacteria bacterium
TGAGGTCCGGCCGCATAGCAGTCTCGGCTACCGGACCCCGAACGAGTTCGTGCAGCAAGGATGTTCAACTGTGAAACAGGGGGCCGTCGTCCAGGAATGACTGGTCCGACGAACCGTGGCAGGTCAGCATGAAATGGTTTTAAAAGTGACGCACCCAAAGAATTACAGTGAACTAAAGATTCCCTCCAATGCTTAGACTGATTGCTTCATGTCGGTGCATATAGAAGAAAACGCACATTATTAGTGCAAGTGTTTAAGTTGAAATATCAGTCCTACATGTATTGTTATATTGCCGTGCTATTTTAATTCATTGTTTTAACTTGTTTATTTTTTTCAAGATGCGTATCGTAGAGAAAAAATTAGTGGCATGAAGTTTGCTTTCTCTATACATGATACCAGTGTCAACAAAGAGAATGAGGCATGAAATGAATCTTGAGTAAGGAAAATTAAAACCGACCGGACTCAGCTTGTCCGGTGAAGCATAGGTTGAAAGCACATTTTATATAGCCACAGCTACAACTTGATATAGAATATAGCAAATTATTTTTGATGATCATATTGGCTGTAATTACTAGGAGATCTAGGTTTTATGACAAACTTCAATAGAAGATGGTCACCAACAGTAGTAGCCTCCACATCTCTAGGTTCTATCGCGGCACTTTTTGGATTTGCGATATCCGTATCTCTGACTAATACAGTGGACACTACAAATGCATTGATAGGTAATCTTATTGCCATGGCGCTGGTGATTATCTCAAGTATACCGATAGCGAATGCGATATCAAAACACAACCTCGATATGGATTTATTAACACGCGGAACTGGTTTTGGCCTATATGCTGTACTGACCTGGCGGGTGATCTGCGCGTAATGCAGCTGTTCGACAGCACAAGAGTGTATACAGCATGATGATGGATAAGCGCTATCTCGCATGGCGGCACTCTCTTTTGCAACAAACCGACAACGGAATTTCCGGAGGCATGAAATGAGTTCAAATGCGGTTTTCGGCGAGGACTGGCTTGCCGCCTCCCATATGGTGAAACGCGGCGTGGCGGGGGCAAAGACTGGCGCGACGCACCATCTGACCGAGGAGCGGCAGGGCGAGTATCACTACACCATCGGTCCGTACTCGGACCCGGTGATGGAGATCGATCCGGGCGATGTCGTCGTGGTCGAGACGCGCGATGCCTTCGACGGTCACATTCATACCGAGCATGACCTGCCCTCGAAGGTGCTGCGCGTGCCCTTCCTGAATCCGCAGAACGGGCCGATCATGATTCGCAGGGCGGAGCCGGGCGACGTGGTGGCGGTGTACATCGAGAGCATGAAGCCGCGCGGCGAGCAACCGATGGGCACCTGCTGCATAATTCCCGATTTCGGCGCGCTCACGGGCACCGAATACACCGCCACGCTGAACGATCCGCTGCCGGAGAAGGTGCGACGCATCCCGCTTGACGACGAGAACATCTACTGGAGCGAGCGCAACACCCTGCGCTATCGGCCGCATATCGGAACCCTGAGCCTATCTCCTGAAATCGACTCGATCAATTCGCTGACCCCGGACCAGCACGGCGGCAACATGGACCTGCCGGATATGGGGCCGGGCAGCATCACCTATCTGCCGGTGCGTTCGCCGGGGGCGAGGCTGTTCATCGGCGACGCCCACGCCTCGCAGGGCGACGGCGAGGTGTGCGGTACGGCGGTGGAATATCCCAGCCTGACCACCATCCGGGTAGACCTGATCAAGCGCTGGCCGATGAAGTGGCCGCGGCTGGAAACGGCCGAGATGATCATGGCCATCGGCAGCGCCCGACCGCTCGAGGACGCGACCCGCATCGCCTACAAGGAGCTGATCCTGTGGATGGTCGAGGACTACGGCTACGACAAGTGGGACGCGTACATGATGCTGAGCCAGTGCGGCAAGGTCAGGCTCGGCAATTTCGTCGATCCCAAGTACACCGTCGGCGCCGGCGCGCTCAAGAAAATCATCGCCAACGCTTAGCGGCAGATCGTTTCCATCGCTGGGCATCTCCGGCTGCCGTCAGCGGTGCGCGGGAGGGCCGCAAAGTCAACTATTGGAGAATATCATGAATCTGGGACTTGAGGGGAAGAGGGTCGTCGTCACTGGTGGCACCAAGGGTATCGGGCGCGAGACCTCGCTGGCCTTCGCGCGCGAGAAGGCCGATGTGGCCCTGTGCGCGCGCGATGCGGCGGCGGTCGCCGCCTTCGTCGACGAGCTGTGCGCCCTTGGCGTGAAGGCAACGGGCAAGGCGGTGGACGTGTCTAGGGGCGCGGAACTGCGCGCCTGGGTGGGCGAGGTCGCCGAGGCATGGTCCGGCCTCGACATCGTGGTGGCGAACGTCAGCGCGCTAGCGATCGGTCAGGACGAGGCGTCCTGGCGCAGCGAATTCGAGACAGACATGCTGGGTACGGTGAAACTGGTCGATGCGGCCATGCCCTATCTCGAAAAGAGCAGAGCCGGTTCGATCGTCGCCATCTCCAGCGTTTCCGGTCGCGAGGTGGACTTCGCGGCGGGGCCTTACGGCGTTTTCAAGGCCGCGCTGGTGCATTACATGAGCGGGCTGGCCTACCAGCTCGCGCCCAAGGGCATCCGCGCCAACACGGTGTCGCCGGGCAACGTGTACTTTGAGGGCGGCGTCTGGGAGACGATTAAGAACGGCAATCCGGAACTCTATGCCAGCGCGCTAGCGCTCAACCCGACCGGCCGCATGGCTCGCCCCGACGAGATCGCCAAGGCTGTGGTGTTCGTCGCCAGCCCGGTCGCCAGCTTCGTTAGCGGCACCAACCTCGTGGTCGACGGGGCGCTCACCCGCAGCGTGCAGCTCTAAGGCTTGCTTACCTAGGCGGTGGACGTGTCTAGGGGCGCGGAACTGCGCGCCTGGGTGGGCGAGGTCGCCGAGGCATGGTCCGGCCTCGACATCGTGGTGGCGAACGTCAGCGCGCTAGCGATCGGTCAGGACGAGGC
>JAPTWT010000327.1 GCA_028064935.1 Gammaproteobacteria bacterium
CCACACAAGCACGCTATTGGTAGGGGAGAGCGCGGGAATGGGCAATGAAGATACCCTCCCCATAGAGTGGGGCTCGATGGGGGGGCTTGGGTGGCGCGTCTATTAGGCTGGGAAAGTCATGACATCCTCCCCTCCCTTAGGGAAGGGGATTCATCAAGTCGCACGAGAAACCCCGCCGTTGAGGGGCGGGGAGGAATGGCGCGGGCATCGGAGTCTGTCGCGAATTTTCCGCAGGGCCTAGGAGTCAGCATGAAGCTGACTCTGCAGACCAAACTCTTCCCCACCGCCGAGCAAGTCGTCGCCCTGGAGGCGACCATGCGCGCGTTCAACGCCGCAGCAGACTGGTTGGCCGGGGAAGTTTTTGCGCGCAGGACAGCCCACAAGTTCCATCTGCATAAGTTGTACTACCAGCAGCTGCGCCGCCGTTTTGGCTTGTCCGCCCAGATGGCGGTGCGTTGCATCGCGCAGGTCTGCGAAGCCTATGTACGAGACAAGGCAAAAAAGCCCAGTTTCCGGGAATATGCCGCCATCCCTTACGACCAGCGCATACTAAGCTTTAAGGGATTGGACGAGGTGTCGCTGCTGACACTTTCCGGGAGAATCCGGGTGCCGCTCGTCACGGGCGACTACCAGCGGGAGCGGCTCGTGGCGGCCAAAGGTTGCTGATGATGTCGAGGCCTATTTCAGCCCGTCTGGGGGTGGAGCCGCCATTAAAAGCTTTACGTCACTTGCGTTTGGCGAACCATCGGTAGGCGAGGAAAAAGCGTACAGCCAGCCCGTGGGCATACTCAATCTCCATTCGAACCGGACGGAATTTCTTGGGGAAGCGAGGCGCGGCCGGGACCTTTTCGTGCCGTTGATTGCGCCACTTCGGCTGCTGCTGTGGCGGTCCTTAATGAAATACAAAACCCTCATCGCCAAACAAGCGACGCCGTCCAACAAGCAAAACAGGCGCCGGTCTAAGCGATGAAAGGGTTAGCTTTTCTTCGAGCGTGACGGGACTTTATCGCCGATAGCGCGTGCAGAAATACGATGTCCGTCACGGACAAACTCGTACCGACGTGCGGGCGCCTGGCTCGCCTTATAAAGTTCCTCGAGCACACGTTGTCCGAGCTCCGTCTGCTTAGTCGTCTTAGCTGCGCCACTCATGATACTTCCTCCTTCTGGCCCTAAGTACCCCCTGCCACACTTACACACACTCCTCACGCGACAGCGTGGACTTACGATATAGCGGCGTACCCTATACCTAGTCGCATGTAGTTGCATGCGGATATTATGGCGGTGGCGAGAGACATAAGCCAGCTTAGCTCGGAAATTTTTGTGGTTAAGCACCCATATACTATATATTGTGTTTCAATAAATACAGAACACATTATATTGTGTCAATAAATTACACTTCCGTTGAGGAAGTCGCCCCGAGGAGAACGCTTGATACCCATAGGCGCATCCAGGAATTAGAGGGGGGGGTTATGGTTGGCGGGTTCTCGGGAGTTGTTGGGAACGGTCCCGACTCCTGCCGTTGGCGTGGATAGACGGAGTCTATCCACGCCAAGAGGACCTGTCAAAAAGCAGAAGGGCCCCTGTAGTACCAGGAGCCCAGCGCCGGCCGCGTAGTCGCAACCCACTTGGAGGGAATCATAGCGCGCAATAGTCGACCTGCAAAGCCGGAACAGGAAGCATACGCTCACCGGTCCCAGCTAGGCCGTGAAACCCCTAAACCCATTAGGCCCTGCGAAAAATTCGTCGAGCGGCCGCCCATGGACGTACGACATCGGCCACCCCCTTGCCAAACGCAACATCTTGGGCTAGCGTGTACTTGACAAACACCAGTCGGCCGTAGGCCGGCAACACTGAGGGCCGCGTAGACAGACCCAGCCGATATTAAGGTAACACCATGATAAATAATAAGAATAATAAAGAAACGCCCCCGTGGGATACCCCAGTTCACGCCGACAGTATCGGCAAGGCCAGTCTCGTAGCGGCTGGTGACACATATCTGGCACATTGTTTGGCGCCCGCCACTTATCACTACTACACGCGTTATACCATGCCGCAGAACTTGGCCGCCGTTCTTAAACTGCTGGCCGTTGAAGCCGCCGTGCCGTTGCCGGCTGCGCTACACCGGCAACTCGCCGCCTGGCCCTCGTTCTTCTTTTCGCTTGATGAGACCCAGCTGCGTGCAACCGGCCGTCGGCTCGAGGCCGCCGTGGCAAAATACACAGGGGAGGCCCAAAAAGCGCAGACAAAGTCTATAGCTGACCTGAACACTGCCGCACGGCGTAAATTTTTACGAACCAAAATAGTGGCGGCAGGGTTGGCCTTGATTACCCCTCTCTATTGTGACTACCTTTGGACCATGCCCGGGCCTGCGCATTTCATTGAAATCATGGTGGCGCTGGGGCTGGTTGTCGTGACAACAAGTATGTTGCGCGCACTAGAGCCAGCTGGATTCTGTCGAGACCACCGCGACCCGCGCGGGGTCATCAACAGCTGCTCGTGGTTTGGTGTATACCCAGTGCCGAGTCTCGCGGGAGTTAATGCGGGGCCCCAGACCGTGAGACATCTGCTCGGGCCGGTGGTTGTGGCTGGACCCAGGGGCCGGCAGACCGCGGCTGCAGCTTTGGATACCACAGATTCGGTTCGCGCGGTCTCTGGTGACGACACCGAGTTGGTTGCCTCAAGGGATGACCTCATGGCAGTTCCTCCACACGCTAACAGCGATTCCAGCGAGGCGGATTGGGGCCCAGGCAGCGTTACGTCCTTCAACCCGTCCACCGGGTTACCGCTAACGGAGGATAACTGCGGGCTCGACACCGGCGGGCACGTCGTTAACCAGAACTGGGATTACAGCTTTGGCCCCGTTGACGGCGGCAGTAGCTTCAATGATGATTTTGGTTCGGTCTAGCAGATTAAACGCCAGGGTCCACAAAAAAGCTTAGCTGCCACGAAATCCAGGCGGGGCCTAAATAACGTCAGAA
>JAPTWT010000343.1 GCA_028064935.1 Gammaproteobacteria bacterium
CCGTATGCTGGGGCACGCCGATCTCCTTTATGGGGCAAAACATCTGTTTTGCCTGAGCACCCACGTGGAGCAGATTCTGCGAAGTCAGGGCTTGGGTGCCAAAGGACAGGGTTTGACTCGGCTTTGGCACCCTCTGCTGGGCATTGTCAGCGGCGTGCCAGCTGTCCAGCCGACTGTCCGGCCAAAAATTCTCTATTTCGGTCGGCTATTGCCTTATAAGGGATTGGATCTATTGGCTGATGCCTTAAAAATTTTAGGGGAAGCCAGAACCTTCGAATTGCGTGTGTGTGGTAGCGGCCCCAATGGGCCGGCTCTTGATCTTATCGCGGCTATGCCGGGGGGGGGGATAACGGTGGAGCGGCGCTGGTTCGCCGAAGAGGAGTTACCGTCCCTCCTGGCATGGTCTGATGCGCTAGTGCTCCCTTACCGGGAGGCCAGCCAGTCCGGTGTCGCCGCCCTCGCTTTGGAGGCTGGGCGCTGCATACTGGCTACTCGTGTCGGTGGGCTTCCCGAGCAACTTGAAGGCCAACCAGGCGTTATATTTTGTGCGCCAAACGCTCCGGCCCTTGCGCAGGGATTGCAGGATTTAACTAGGAGTCTTAGCATTTCGTCCCCTGCCTGCGTTCCGACGCCTGACTGGAATATGATGGCCGCAGCCATTATCTCAGCGGTCGGTGGTGAAGTCGATGACGGTGCAGACCGGTACGCTCGCGGAAGCGATGACCCTTTCGTCGCCAAGCAAGGATAACCACTAATGAGACCTGTGTGCGGATAACGCTGGACGAGGCTGGCTATTTCTGATTCGCTCAGTCCAAACGACGGATTGAGGTGGGCGATGTCACGGCGGCGGATTGGTCAGGGGAACTTTGGATTTGCGGTTGACGGTGGCGGACGGCACTCGTCGCTGGACGAGCTTTGCGGCCTCATCGGCTGGATGCCAATCGAGCACCATCTGGCGGTGATTTCCTGCGCGGCCAAGGGCGAGCCGGCATGGCCGCCGCTGGCGCTGTTCAAGGCCCTGTTGCTTTCGGTCTGGTACGATTTGTCTGACGTCAAGCTCGCCGAGGCGCTGGACGACCGGGCCTCCTTCCGTCGGTTCTGCGGGTTTTCTGCGTCGGAGCCGACACCCGAACGCACGGCCTTTGTCCGCTTTCGCAAAGCCCTTGCGGCGCATGAACTGGACCGGTCGCTGTTCCATGAAATCACCAGCCAACTCAAGGCCAAGGCGATCAAGGTCAAGACCGGCACTCTTGTTGATGCGACGATCATCGCATCGGCGAGCGAAAAAGACTGCGATGCACATTGGGTCAAGCACAAGGGCAGACCAGCGGTTCACGGCTTCAAAGCCCACGTCGGTGCCGACGCTGATACGGCGCTGGTGGAAGAGGTCGCGATCACTCCAGCCAATGTCAACGATGGCAAGGCCGGCCCCGACGCCTTGCCTGACGACCCTGGTGAGGTTTTTGCCGACAGCGCCTATCGGGGGAATCATTTTGGTGATGCCGTGCGAGCCAAGGGCGGCACGCCACGCATCGTTGCTACCGGCATGTGGGGCTGCGACGAGACCGAAACCCTCAAGCGGCTCAATGCCTGGAACCAGCCGATCCATCGGGTCCGTGGCCGGATCGAGAAAATCTTCGGAACCTGGAAGCGAAGTTATGGCCTCCGTCGCATGCGATGGCGGGGGTTGGCCAAGGCCGCCATCCAGGTCCATCTCACCGCCATCGCCTACAACCTCAAACGCGGTCTGATGATTGTCGCCGCGGTGTGACAAACACAACAACTGACGAGATCGCCGCTCTTCCGGCGAGGCGTTGACATCACCGTCGATCGCCACACCCAACATCGCGCTTCAGGAAATGTCAGAAAATCAACGCGAAACCTGACCCGCACACAGGTCTCTCTAGAGTCTCTTTCACCTAATTGGACGCATAGCCGGAATTTCTGAGGTAGTTTGCGCATTCTTCTGGCGTGAATGCTTTGAGTAGCGTTCCGATGCGTTTCCATGTTGCCTCGACGGTGCGTTCGGCCGCTTTGCGGAGCAGGGTTTTGAGTTTGGCGAAGACTTGCTCAATGGGGTTCAAGTCTGGGCTGTAGGGCGGCAGGAACAAGAGCTTGGCGCCTGCGTCACGCATAGCTTTGCGCACGGCGGGGCTTTTGTGGCTGCCGAGATTATCCATGATGACGATGTCGCCGGGCGATAATGTCGGGACCAAGAATTGCTTGATGTAGGCGGCAAAGCTTTTGCCGTTGATTGGGCCGTCCAATACGCATGGGGCGTCGATGCGATCTGACCGCAAGGCCGCCAGGAAAGTGAGGGTTTTCCAATGGCCATGCGGAGCTTTCGCGAGCAGGGGCGCGCCTTGCGGCGACCAGCCGCGTGTGCGGGTCATGTTCGTCTTGGCCCAAGTCTCGTCCAGAAAAACCAGTCGTTCAGGTGCCAGCCGGCCCTGATATTTCTTCCAGAACCGGCGTTTGCGAGCCACGTCCGGACGATCCTGCTCGGCGGCGAACAGCGTTTTTTTTGAAGCTGAGCCTGGCGTCACGAACCAGGCGCCACACCGAGACCTCGCTGGTGACAATGCCGCGCTCGCCCAGCTCAATCGCCAAGGCCCGCATCGTCAAATCCTTCTCCTCGGCCAGCCGGCCAAGAATCCAAGCCTGGTGCGGCGCCAGAGCGCGAGCCTGCTGGCGCCCTTGCGGCTTTGCCGCCGCACTACCCGTCTGCCGCAGACGCTGCGACCACTTCACAGCACTCGCAACACTGACAGAAAACAGCGCTGCCACTTCCCGGCACGAGCGGCCAGACAAAACCGCCGCCGCAACACGTTCCCTCAAGTCATTCGAATAATGCCGACCCATCCCATGCTGACCTCCGATCCAGCAATAAGCTTGAATCAGATTTTCAGCCACACCGGAATCCCAAAGAGATTCAAATCAAAAGAAAGAGACTCTAGCCAAGAGGTCCGGAAGATGA
>JAPTWT010000100.1 GCA_028064935.1 Gammaproteobacteria bacterium
CGGGTGCGACGATGTCGGCGTCAGGGACGGGAAGTGTCCGGGCAAGGCCTCGAAGCAGCGCTGCGGTGGCGCGGTCACCGGCCGCAGCGAATTGCTCGGATAGGCTTACAAGCATTTGCGGCGTCGGCCTGATCTTGTTGGCGCCAATTTTCATGAACGTGACCTTCCACAAAAGAAATTCGCGAGAAGCACTGAACGTGAAGATGTCTGTCGGCGGCAGATATATTACTGACGAGAGTTAATTTTGTGTTGATAATCATGCCTTTGAAGGCCAAGGCACATGAGGCCGCCGGGCAACAGAGCCCCTAAAATAACAGAGCGTCTGATCGCGGCAGGTTTGAATAACCCATCTAGATAGGTTATATCGCCGCATAGTCACCGTATTGCGTGCCAACGGCTTGCGCGTGGTCATCTTCGTCAACGACCACCTACCAGCCCATGTCCACGTCTTCGGTGACGGCGAGGCAAAGATCAATCTCCTGGGCGTTCATGGTACGCCGGTGTTGATTTAGGCCGATGGCATGAGCCGCGGCGATGTCCGCCGCGCCATGCGCCTTGTGATCGAGCAGCAGAGATTCCTGCTGGTTCGCTGGGAGGACATTCATGGCCGAACTGACTGATGCCCAGATCGATGCCGCAGCCGAACGCGGGCGGATCGCCCGCCTCACCGAACCCCGGGCAGCGAACGCGCGTTATGACCGCGACGCCGGTCGCGTAATCGTCGAATTGATCAATGGCTGCGTCTTTGCCTTCCCACCGCGGCTCGCACAAGGGCTGGAGGTTGCAACTGACGATCAGCTTGCCGCGGTCGAGATCCTCGGAACCGGCTATGGCCTGCACTGGGAAGCACTCGACGTCGATTTGTCTGTGCCGGGTCTGCTCGCCGGTCTGTTCGGGACCAGGGCGTTCATGGCCCGAAACGCCGGACGGGCAAAATCGCCAGCCAAGGCCGCTGCAGCACGGAGGAACGGCGCGAAAGGCGGTCGCCCTCGGAAATCCGCCCACGCCTGATGCGACGGACTTGGTCAACGCCAATCGCGCCGCTCTCCAGAAAAAACAATGGCTTTTTCAAGCCGCAGATCCCTTTATCTGCGGAATTCGGGGGCAATTGGCAAGAATTATTCATTGCCGCATTGCGAATGCTCATGCAGGGCGAAGACGCGCACCGCCGACGCAGCCGCAGGTTTGATCTATGTCAAAGACTTATCGCCGTGCCCTGGTTTCGTGGGCATGATGGCGCGGGTGGCGTTCCTGGCCCGCGTCGCGTCGGTGTCACGTGCACGAACGGGACGATTTTCATGCCGAGACTGCTGATCATTCAACCAACCCCCTATCATTCTCGCAGTAAGCGCGAGCCCTACCGGATCCGCAAACGCAAAGTGATCGGCGCCGTTGCCCCCTATCTCGCCGCCCTTGCCCCATCGCATTGGGACGTCACTTTTACCGACGATGCCATCGAAGAACCGAACTATGCCGCACCCGTGGATGTCGTCGTGCTTACGGTGCGCACCGTCACGTCCTTTCGCGCCTATGAAATCGCGGCGCGTTTTCGCGAGCGCAATATTCCCGTCCTGATGGGCGGTCCGCATGCGACTTTCTACGCCCAGGAAATGGCGGCGCACGCCGATGCGGTCTGTATCGGCGAGGGTGAGGGCATCTTTGCCACGATGCTGGAGGATGCCGCCGCCGGACGATTGCAGAAATTCTACCGCCGTCAGACGGTTGCTGATCTCGCCGCCATGCCGCCGCCCCGCTGGGATATTCTGAAGCCGAAAAACTATGCTTTTTACAGCCCTTTCGTCATCCAGTATTCGCGCGGTTGCCCCTATACCTGTGACTTCTGCGCCGAACGCCGCTTGAACGGCGATTACGGCTATCGCTATCGCCCCGTCGCGGACGTGGTCGAGGAAATCAAGCGATGCGGCAAGCGCCATATCTTTTTCGCGGCGAGCCAGTTCGTCGGCAACAAGGCGCGCACGATGGCGCTTCTGGAAGCGCTCATACCGCTCAAAATCCGCTGGTCTGCACTCTTTTCCGCGCATTTTTTCCTGGATCCAAAATTCACCGCGCTCGCGCGGCGATCGGGGTTACTGCACGTCAATATGGGGATCGAAAGCATCAGCCAGAACACGCTCAAGGCAATGAACAAAAACTTCAATAAATCCCAGGAATATGGCCATATCGCGCAGATTTTGCACCAGAACGACATTAGTTTTTCATTCAATTTCGTGTTCGGCGCCGATGACGACGACCTCGACATTTTTCCCAAGACCCTGGCTTTCCTCAATGAGCACAAGGTCGACGCCGCTTATTTCAATGTTATGGTTCCACTGCGCGGAACGCCGCTCTATGCCCGCATGAGGGCCGATGGTCGGATCATCGACGAGGAAAACATGGATCGCTGGCCGGGAGTGTTCTGCCATTTCCGGCCGCTCAGATTCTCACCCGAGCAATTGATACGGGAGGTCAAGACGCTGCAGCGCAGCTTCTACTCCCTCGGTTCGATCGCGCGGCGCTTGCCGCTGCCGCGCTCGGAAGCGCATCTCGCGTCATGGAACGTTAATGTCTCGCAACGCAAAGTCGCGATAAATTCAGATTCGATGAATGAATTCGAGGATTTTTAATCGACCGTCTCCCGCACCCTCCCGTGCGGGAGACGTGTCAAAAAACGTCAGGCGGTCGCGTGGCTGGTGCCGCGCTGGGCGAGACGGTGATCGAGGCTGAAAGGGCTGTGCGGCTGAGTGGAACAGAAAACCGGCATAAGGCGACCTACGGCTCGATGACGCGGCAAATCGTCGCCGGGTGAACGTCGAAGATCCTGGCAACGGCACTGATCGACTTCGTTGCCCGTGAAAAATAGAACTTTGTTGATCTAGCTGTCAACGGCGGATCAAACCAGGCCGGCGCGGCCCGTGGCTTTGTTCTGTTGCCACGCCGCTGGCTGGTCGAACGCATCTTCGCCTGGCTGAACCGCAAC
>JAPTWT010000166.1 GCA_028064935.1 Gammaproteobacteria bacterium
ATCAAATCCCAAAAACGCGACTGTTAAAAATGACCGTTCGTCGGGCCTGTAAAAATATTATGAAAAAGGCTGGAATCCGTTGCGGGGACGGCTATAATGAGATCATACAACTTACAACTACGAGGTAAACGACATGAAGATCAAACAGTCGCGTTTTTGGGATTTGATCGTTTTTGAGGATGGATCTATAAGCCATGACGCGCAGGGCCTCAATTACAACTACAGTAATGGCTTTATCATCTTCGAGGCAGAAATCAGCAAAAGGAGCGCGGGCCAGATGCGGACCCTGGTTTTAGAGAAGGGGATCAAGGAGGCGGCGCGGACGGTTGCGAGGATGGATTTTGCGGTGCGCGGCAACCGTCCAGGCGTTTTCGACGCGAGCGAGTTTGATATGTGCGCGAACGTTAACGAAGAATGGTTATAATCCCACGGGGCCGGGGCAACACGGCCCTCCCAGGAGGGTAGAACGATGCAAATTCATCAGTTACCAGACATACAAACCAACCATGAGGTGAGCGACATGACCATGACGAATACACATACACAGCAACTCGCCGGGATCATTCAGATTATTTATCTTGAGACGAAGGAGGGACTTGTCCAATTCGAGTGCCGCATGAACAGGAGGAATGGATGGGAGTTCGCCGGTCAAATCAGTGTTCGAGAGGATGAAGTGCTGGTGGCTAAATACACCATAGCGGAATCCGGCTTCTTAGGTACCGCGTTCAAGATGGCTTGGGCGAAATACAATACAGGAGACATGGAGATGCTGACCGATGATCAAATCATCGGCTATCTCGGGCGAGGTTACAGCCGCGCGCTTGAGCGTGCGGACGCGGGCCAGCGCGAGCGGGTCTTCCGGAAACTCGATGACCGGAGCGCAGAAACGGCAAAAAGGCGTAAAAACGAAAACCTGAAATACGACGAGATGGCCGAGGCGGCTTTTCATGGTTATGGAAGCGCCCATATCGGCGGGCCGCGATTTTGGGAGAACCAGGGGAGCTTTGTGACCGGTCATCGCTTCTACTAATCTAGCCTAGGGGCCGGGGTAACCCGGCCCCTCCCAGGAGGACACACCATGCCACGGATCACAATCTATAAATCCGGCCCCCTGACATCAAGCGAACGATCCCGTCGAAAAAGGGAGCGCGAAGCCGCCCTTGTGGCCGATGGCGACCTGCGCGACGTGTCGGACACCGGGTTGCTGGAGCAACTGGCGCGCGTGTTTTTGAAGGCGCGCAAATCCGGTGCTCGGGAGCGTGTCGAGGTGGCGCAAAACCTCCTGAAAGAGGCCCAGAGGCGGCTGAAATAACAGTGTGTGTGGACTTCAGGGACGAAATCGCCGACTGTGGAGGCACGCCCGCAGATACGGCTGGACGCCGCAGTCTAAGCAAACCGCCTCACAAAATCCTCGTCTCCCATGGTTACCCTTGCTCCTCGTAGTCAAGTAATAGCAACGCAATATTGCAGATCGAGAATAACAAGTATCGCAATTCATGGGCCCCTGGGTCCGCGCGCCCATGGCCCGCGTTATCACCTCGATGGGCGGCAAGCTTAATCATCGTGGCGCGGACTGTTTTGTGGAGGTTACGGAAGTGCTTGTTGAGTGAGGCGGTATCAAACATAAACCGATCATCGCCAGTAAGCTCCTTCGCAATTCCTTCGAGCGTCCCAAATGCCGCAAGAAATATGTCGCCAGGCTTTTCGCGCGAGATAAGATCGTGGTAGGCCTCGATTAATTCCTTGGCGCGATCTGGGAAACGAGCTTCCAGTCTTGGTAGTAGCCGGTCGATAACCTCGCGCTGCAGCAACGGTTCGTCTAATGGTGCAAAGGCGGGCGGTGCTCCCCTTAAGTCGAGCGGAATTGCGGCCTCAGCCAAGGCCCTGCGGATGTCCCGCCCAATAGGAGCGATAACCTCTATCGGCAGCATGCCCAAGATAATCTCCAATACACCCAGCTTTTCCTCATAAGTGGACCTAGAGAAAGGGGAGTCAAAATACGCCCTGATTTGGGGCGCTAAAAAACCTCCTGGCTCGTGCTGATATCGCTGAAGGCTTTCGGACTCCAGATAGGCGCCAAAGCGTCTGTTTTCGTAGTGATCGTATTGCTCGAATTCGAAGTGCGTCGCAAGCCGTTGACCAACCCGCTTAAAGAATACATCGAAATCACCGGTACCGGGCAATGATTCGCCCCGCAAGAACCAAGGGATGTACCCACCCCAACGATCATCGTTAATATTCATGTGTGCGTGGTAGGTCGCTTGGCGTCGTGGATCGCAACGTTACGTAGTCTGTTCACACTCCGGATGGCGCCCGTGGTTTGGTTAACGGACACCATGCAGGTATGGCGTATGTCCGCCACGGTTACGGCATCTAAAGACTTGTACTCTTCCATCGGTATGCCTCTTCGCCTCATGGCGCATTTGAAAGGATTAGGCGCTCCCAGCGCCCCGATTGGACCGCTTCCCAGAGTCCCCACTCGCTAACCACGATCACGCCATCCGGATCTCCTGGCTCCGAGTCTAGGTCGCGCAGAGTGACCCCCTGGCGGTCGCGCCAGGCGACCACATAGACGGCGTCCGTGGTCGTATCTTTATAGAGCATAAGGTCACCATCAGACATGGACCCATTTTAGCTAGGACGGAACCCGAGCGAAACCCAGGAAAAGGATGGGGCCATACAGGGATCTCGCGCAATACGGTGCTAAGGGGCACGGGCTTCAGTCACTCGACGGGCAAGGAGGCTCGCGAATATCATGTACTGGGCCGCCGTTTTTTTGTCGAGATCGTGGCGCAAAGAATGGGCCTTAGGGTTGCGGATGCCGATGTACGCGCCAGTGAGAATTTGAAGGAACCCCTTCTGATCGTTCCGACCGGATTCGCTTTCGAGGTCGCTAAAAACGAGGAGCGGCCTCTCCACAGAAAACACCTCCGACACAAGGCCCTGGCCGTCAGCCTTAAG
>JAPTWT010000035.1 GCA_028064935.1 Gammaproteobacteria bacterium
GGTACAACATCCCCAGGCAGAGATAGAGACTGGCTCGCCAGTAGGCATCGGTTGTGCGCAACTCATCCGGGGTGAGCGGAGTTCCTGGGATGGTCGCGCGAGCCGGTCCATAGGCGCTGAGGCTCTCATTCTCGTAAGCTGTCGTCAGAGCCTCGGTGGAAGTGATCATAACGGGTCCTCCATATAAGCTTTTGACGCTGGGGAAGATCTTCGCGCGCGGTGCAGCGCCGTTCATGGGGCGGAATTTTCTGTAGTTGTTCACTCAAAACCAGGAACCATTTCATTGAACAACGTGGGTCACCAAACCTATTCTTGCCTCTTCGACTGCTATTCCATGGATAGGTTTATGCCTAGACAATACTTCCTGAAACATAGCCCGAAGATATGACCTGATCGTATCGTCAGACAGGTCGCCAACCTCATGCACTCGCATGGCAAGCCATGAATCAGCTTTATAAGCATTGCCAACACAAAGACAAAGCGCATCAAAAAGCTGGCAATTCATCGTGATTAATACCGTTTTATTGCTGGCGACATGAATCTCCTTGAGAATTTGTGTACCGTTATGTGGGGGGGGATTCACGCACAGCCATCCTTTATTAAGTGGTAACTACTTACAAGGGTAGCACATGCCAAGCCGACAAGTTTGATGGGCGCCATTCCGTGCGGCTGCTTCACCAGCGATGCTGTGCATCCGATCCGTTGCTTCCCGCGCTGGTCCAGGCTTGCGCGCCCATCTGCACGGGATCCCACGGACTGCTGAATGGCGGCGTATAGCTGAGGTCGAGATCATTCAGCCCCTCGACGCCCATGCCATGGAATAGCGCCGTTGCGAAGACATCGATGCGTTTCGACACCTCCGACCGCCAGTGGCCGAGGATCTGCGCCCCGAGAAGACGACCAGTGCGGCGATCACCGGTTACCCGGATACGGAGCTTCTGCGCGCCGGGGTAATAGGCATTGTGATCCCAGGTTTGCGTTTCGACGGTGACGGGATCAAATCCCGCAGCGCGCGCTTCGGTTTCGCGCAAGCCTGTCCGCGCGATCGCCAACTCGAAGACCTTCACGGTCTGGGTGCCGACCGAACCCGCGAAGAGGCGCTCCCCGCCCACCGCGTTCTCGCCGGCCACACGCCCCTGCTTTTGTGCGGTCGTGCCGAGCGGCAGATACGCTGTTCGTTGCAGTATCCGATGCCAGGTCTCGACACAGTCGCCGGCGGCCCAGATGCCCGGTATCCCTGTCTCCATGCGTTGGGTGACGCGAATCGCGCCCGATGGGCCAAGTGGAATCCCCGCAGCGGCGGCAAGATCGGTGTCTGGTCGCGTGCCAGTGGCAACCAGCACCAGATCGGTCGAGGCCGTAAACCTGCCCGTACCCGATACTGCGAGGCTGTGCGGGCCATCAACTTCGATTCGTTCCACAGCGCAGCCGCCCACGATGCGCACGCCATGCCGTGACAACTCCTCCCCGATCAGCCTGCCGAACTCCGGATCGGCGGTCGGGAACACGGGATCGGTATGACTCACGAGCGTGACCTCGATTCTTCGATGCCGTAGTGCGTCGGCCATCTCGACACCGATATAGCCCGCGCCGACAATGATGACGGAGCGCACCCCGCGCTCCGTGAGACGATTCTGGACCGCGAAGCCGTCCGCCATGGTATGCAAAAAATACACGCCGGGGAGGTCGAGGCCAGACAAGCCTTTGGGGCGGGATGGCACGGCACCGGTCGCGATCACCAGGCGGTCATAGCGCAACGTCCGCAGGCTGTCATTGGGTCCGCGGACCACCTCGACCGTCTTGGCCGCTGGATGAACGGCCACGGCGCGATGATTCGTCAGGATTTCGATGCCCTCGAACGCGGTGCGATGGGCGAGCTGCCGGTGATCCGGCGTCTCGCCGCTGAGATAAAAAGGCAGGCCGCAGATGCTGTAGTTCGGGTACTCGTCGGTCAGCAGAACCGATATCTCGGCGGAAGGATCCTTCTCGCGCGCCCGGAGCGCCGCGCTGATGCCGGCGTCGCTGCCGCCGATGACGAGAAGGCGGATCATGGCACGACCCTTCGCGGCAGGGACATCCCCGGTCGGTGATTGCGGGGAGACGGGCTCATTCCTCACCAGCCTTCAAACGATTCGCCCCTTCCGGGTGTTTGGCTACCCACTTCAGGAGGTCGTGACGGGATAGCATGCCGACCACCCGGCCGTTTTGCAGGACCGGGAGGGACACGATATCGAAGTCAACCAGCAGTTGGGCTGCCATGACGATATCCGTGTGCGGCTCCACGCTGTGGACGTCGTCTGTCATCACCTCCATGGCGGTGCGGCCCTGGTCTTTGTCGGTTTCCTCTGGGTGCCGCCGGAAGACGGATTTGTAGAAGTTTTCCTTCCATATCGACGTGCGGGGGCCCAACGTCTCGTCGGCGGCGCGATAAATGAGATCCCCCGCCGTGATGATGCCTCGCATTTGTCCCTCCCGGTCGACTACCGGTACCCCGTTGATTCGGTGTTCCAGCAGTAGCCGGGCGATCTCCGCCACCGGGGTCTGCGGCGTGACGGTAATCGGATCCGGAGTCATGAGTTGCTCTACGTTCATTTCGTCTACCCCTCTCTGCGCTACGCTTGTCGGTCCCTCGGGCCCGATCACGACGCCGGATTTAGCAACAATCGCAAATGGTCTATGCCCACCGGCTCCTCTGTCTGCATGGGTACCAGGGCGATGCGTTTGGCGTAGCGGGTGCGAACCGCCTCGATCTGGGCTACCTCCAGCGCGGCGCGCTGTTTCAGCAGGGGGGATGTAGTGGGCGCAGCAGCCAGGCTGTTGTTGATGACCCAGGCCCACGGCTCGATGCCTGCACGACGCAGGTCTTCCTGCAACTGCGCGGCCTCCAGGACCGGAGTGGGTTCCGGCAGGGTCACGATCAACACCATCGTCCGTTCCGGGTCCTGCAACTGCATCATCG
>JAPTWT010000081.1:0-294 GCA_028064935.1 Gammaproteobacteria bacterium
CCCTTGAGGCTTCTTGTACCGCCACTGCCGTGACTCGCCACGGCGCCGTAAATCCCAAGAGCTTTTGGTACAGTTCAGTGTCACGCATAGGGGTACCCATGCCTATCCGGTTGGTTGCCAATCAAGTTTTTTGGTGAGTCCATTTGCCACTGTACAGCATTTCGTACGCTACGCGCCAGGGAGAGCGCAGCGAGGGCGCGTAGTCCGCGGGAGGCGTAGGTCCGGGCGGGTGGCCGCAGGCCACCTGCAAGGACACGGGCCATGCGGCCCGCAATGTCGACACGCCGTCCAGTT
>JAPTWT010000081.1:304-2957 GCA_028064935.1 Gammaproteobacteria bacterium
TGTGCGCCGGAAAAGCGCACGGCTCGCCCGCAGGACGGCCGCGGCATCTCGCAGCGGAGCGGAGAGATAATGAGCTGCGCCGAGATCGAGGGCGCGAGGGCGACTTGGACGTCCCGTCGCGCATACTGAGGGCCAGCGCACGCTTGTTTAACGCCAAAACACCGCTTTGGCAACCAACCGGATAGGCATGGGGGTACCATACTTGCCTGCGGGGGCGCCTGATGCAAGCCCAATACCCTCCTTACCCACACGAAAGCCTGAAGACCCAGTTTCTTATGGACCCCTGTCCTTGTACCGTCTTTACCGATCACCCCTTCCTGCACGGATCGCTTGGAAATGCCGACTGAACAGAACATAAAACCGCAACGCTCCCTGGATTTCGCCCTTCTTCACCCATGTCCATAGCCCCCCGACTCCTCCTTTAGGCCGCGGCAGTTGGCCGGCCTCCAGGACCGCCTTCTCGACACTGTCGACGACATCTTCCAGCAGCTGCTGCTCTTCCATATGGCTTAATAATCGGATAAATTGCGGCACTCGCTCCACAAGTCGATCCACGGTCGACGGGCGCAAGCTCGACATGGCTTGATCCGCCAAAGTGAGAGCGCGGCCTAAACCGGCGCGATGGGCTTTGTCCAGCAAGGTCATGGCCCCGCCCAACATCTCCGTCAGTCGCCCGATCATGTCTTCAGTCAGGGCATCCTCGGCCGCCCCAACCAGCCGCACCGCGTGCGCGACCCGCTCCAGATCGCCGCTTTCAACCATGCGCGACAACATCGGCAACACCTTGGTGAGACCGGCACGATTGAACTCGTCAAGTAACGTTATACCGCTGCTGGCCATTTCAGCGAGTCGTCCCACCATCTCATCGGTAAGTGCATCGCTGGCACTTACGCCCAACCGCTGGAACGCCGAAACCTGTTCTGTGGCTGTTGTAGACTCCTTTAAGTTCATATCGGCCTCCCTCACAGCAAGCCCCGTACGCTATTCCAATAAAGCTTGTTGTAGGCCAGCTTGAATAGATGAATGGCGCGGGTTGGCGGCTGCGGCTGCGGTGGGCTCTTATAGTCAAACGCGGCATAGGTCGCACGGTCCTTGCCCGCCTCGATAAAGCAGAACACCTTGCCGTTGTACTCAGATACACTATGGCCGTGCTTTACCAAACTCGCGAGATTCTCGCCGAGAACCTCAGCCTCGTAATGGGCCGTAGACCCCGCCTTACTGATCGGCAAGTTGGTCGTGTCCCCCAAAACAAACACGTTCTCGCGCCCTTCCATGTTAAGCGTCGCCCGATTGGTCGGAATAAATCCGGCCGCCCCCAACTTACCCTTCTCGACGACCTCCATACCCTTATGGGGCGGCACCGTGATCAGCAAGTCGTAATCGATCACCGAGCCTTCCTCGCTGTGTATCTGACGTTGGGCGCCATCCACCTGCTTTAGATTAAACAGCGTCTCATACTGGATTCCTAGGCGATCAAACTCAGAAGCGGCCCACTTGGCGACGTTTTCTAGCGAATGCACGCGACCGATGGGGTAGGTATAGGTGAACTCCACTTTGTCGCGGATACCCCGATCCTTGAAATAATCGTGCATCATGAAGGTAATCTCCAGGGGCACCATGGGACATTTATGGGGCACACCAACTACCACGATGACCTTTCCCCCTTGAAATTCCCGCAACGCCTTGAAGGTTTTGAGGGCCGCCTCTTCGGTATACACGTGATGAGCATTGTCGGCGAGCCCTGGCGTATCCGTGAGGTTCGGCCGCGAGCCTGTGCAGATAGCGAGATAATCGTACCCGTACGTCTTCCCGCCCTTACTCCGGACTCGATTTCCGTCCAACTCAAATGCCTCGACCGGGTCCACGTGGAATCCGATGCCGGGCTCCAACAAGCGGGCCTGGTCTTGATAGAGATCCTCCGGCGCGATTTTGCCGAAAGCCACATACAATAGCCCCGGCTGGTACATGTGTTTATCGGATGCGGACAAAAGGGTAATCTGTACTTGGCCAGACTTTAACTCCCCAGACAGTCGTCGCGCGAGGTTGTTCGCGAGGATGGTGCCACCGGTGCCGCCTCCAACAATCAGTATCGTTTTCAAATTGTTACTCCTTCGACGTCGGTACACATGGGCCTTGGCATTATCCGTATCATTTCATCTTGCGGAGTTGTATGTGATACACGCCGTTCTCCTCAAAGCTGTCCACAACCTGATGGCCAACCTTGTGGATCCACTCCGGGATATCGTTGGCTGATCCCTGATCCGTAGACAACACCTCGAGCTGATCACCTACATCCACCTCCTTCATGGCGGCAATCAACTCCATAAGAGGCCCTGGGCAAAACGAGCCTCGAGCATCAATGACCTTATTCCCATCCATTACATCCATCCTATCGATGTGTGTGCACTACGGTCTTAGAATGTCAGAACCTGACTCCCTCTAATGTCACTTAGAAATTTTGTGAGCCCCATGGGCTGGTCCACGACATAAGGAGGTAGATCCGTTTTCGAGGCGCCCAGTACGTCCATCGCCATGGAGCATGGGTAGATCTTGGCACCACCGAGTTCAACGGCTTGCCTGAACAGGTCGGCAAACGGCGGAGCGTTTTTCCTCTCCATCAGGTGGCCGATATCTCCCTCATGGGGGGCAAGTG
>JAPTWT010000009.1 GCA_028064935.1 Gammaproteobacteria bacterium
GATCTGTGGATCGACCGATTCCTCGAAGCTGAGTTGGGGAACCATGAGCTTGGAGATCCGCTCGGCCTTGTCGTCGGAAATGACATAAGTCGCAACGAGCTTCTTGGGGGTGTAAGCCCAAACCCCCGAAAATTCCGGCTGTACCGTCTTGAGGCGTTTTTTACCGCAAGACGAGTACACGGCGTATATGTGTTTAAATCTATTTGGCACCAACACCATGATTGTGTCTTAACGAACGTTATGACCACACAGTATATTTTTCATTAAGTTACGAGTTTGGCAAAATTTTCGAGGGGTTGGGCTTACACCCCCTTCTTGGTTTCGTCCGGGCGCCCCTCATCGAGCAACTGGATGACAGACTCGATCTGCTCGAACTGGATCAGATCGCCATATTTCATGTCCTGAGTCATAGGGGACCCCATAAGTTGCTTTCCTTCATTTCGAATACCACTAAGCTGTCGAGGTTATAGTCGCGATATTCTGGATGTTTTCAACTGCCATTTTCTATGAAAGGCAGCGTTGCATGATCCTCCTTTGTCTGACCTGGAACCCTTTCTCGAAAGAGACCGTAATGGATAAGGCGCTTGTGCGCGATTGTGCGCAGAATAGGGTGGTCTTGGCAATTGATGGGCCTTGTTCTGATCAGTTTATCAGGGACATCGGATGCAGCCACCAACGCTACTATCAAATCAACTTGTCGCGTAAGAAATATGATGGTCTTTGTCTGCACACCGGAAATAGCCACAAGGCAACTTATTGGTTGGCCGCTCGGATTGAAGAGGTGATCACTCAACCGGATATCACTATTGAACAATATGTGCGGGTTATGATGCGCAATCTTTGGGGCTCGCGATAAAACGGCTAAACCCGCTGAAATACTCCGCCCAGTGTTTTGACAAAGCAATCAGGGCACTGACAAATCAAAAAAACTGGCGTCCGATACTGCGGATGCATCTTCTCCAGGGACACGATGCGCTGAAGCGGCGCGCCCCAATCGGTCGTTTACCGCCTGCCAGTCCGCTCCGGTGGGCGGTTTCTCAATCAGGATGGCGTCGAGCCCTTGCTTATCCAGCGCACGTAACTGTGCATAGAGCTCGCGGGCCCACCCGGCTGGGTGGGCCGGCATAGGGTGCCAGGGGCAGGATTCTGGAAGAAGGGTAGTGGGCATCGCCAGCACAGCGATGTTCTGCCCTTGTCTGAGGTGTCGGCATATTTCCGCTGCCAGATGCAGAGTGGGCACTATGTAAAGCGGCGTTTTTGGGGCGTAATGAGCGCGCAACATCCCTGGTGCCCGAGGCGCATTGCTTCCCGGTGATGCGATGGGCTGCTCCAGAACCACTTCGAGTTCGTCTAGTGCTATCGCGCCTAGACGTAGTAGCCGGGGCTGATACCCGCTCAGGTCGAGAATGGTGGACTCAATGCCGACCCGACAAGGTCCGCCATTCAGAAGGAGGTCCACGGCATCGCCCAGCTCCTCGCGCACGTGTGCTGCGGTGGTGGGGCTTACCTGGCCAAAACGGTTGGCCGAAGGAGCGGCGATGCCGCCGCCAAAAACTTCGAGCAGCGCCAGTGCGAGGGGATGATCGGGAACCCGCAATCCTACCGTATCCTGACCGCCGGTGACCCTATCGGACACATGGCTGGCGCGGCGCAGGATCAAGGTGAGTGGACCTGGCCAATAAAGCTGCGTGAGGTGAAAGGCCGCTGGCGGAATATCCCTGGACCATCGGTCAAGAGGGTCACTGTGCGCCATGTGAATGATCAGCGGGTGGTCAGCCGGCCTGCCCTTCGCCGCAAATATGCGGGCCACGGCTGCGGGATTTTCCGCATCGGCCCCGAGGCCGTAGACCGTCTCTGTAGGAAAAGCGACGAGACCGCCGCGGTGCAGGACAGCCGCAGCTTCCTGCACCGCGGCGCGAAATTTCTTACTCGAAGGCATGGTGCAGTCCCCGCTAAACTTGGATTGCAGACGGTCGGTGTGTCTCTTCTGTTTCAGCCCGGGCTCTGTTTGCATCGCACAGAATCACCCTCCGGATCATTTCTGCACCGCGCAGTTTGCGTTGGAAGGCATCCCTTTCGGCGCAACATGGGCGGTCGCGAGCCGGTCGGCCAGGCCGTGAAGAAACGGTCCAATGCCTGCCCACGCGGGGGCTTGGTGCCTTGGCCGATGCAGCACCCTCTCCATCGGACAGTCCAGCCAATGCGCCAAGTCTGCAGCATTATCCATAAGCGGATCGGTCACCGGCCCCGTCTGGTTGAGCACCACGCCGACCAGTGGTAATGCCCGGTGCTGTAATGCCTCCACCGTGAGCAGGGCGTGGTTGATGACGCCGAGACGATCGGCGGCGACTACCAGCACCGGCAGCCGCAGAGCGGCGGCCAAGTCGGCGTTGGTGGTTCCCGCCGCCAGCGGGGAGAGCAGGCCGCCAGCCCCTTCCACCAGCAAGAAGTCGTCTGCGCCAACGCCCGACCGGCAGGCGGTTACCAGTTGATCCAGATTCAGCGTCCGACCCTCCAGGGCAGCAGCACGCTCCGGTGAGAGCGCCGCCCGCAGTGGATAAGCACAAACCTGTTGCAGCGGTTCGGTACCGCCCGCAGCCTCCCAAAGCGCGACAGCGTCCTGGGGCAGCAGGCCGACCTCGCCCGAGGCACACCCGGATTCCACCGGTTTGCGCGGGCGCACCCGTAGGCCTCGCTGCACCAGGAGACGGGTCAGTATTGCCGCCACCCAGGTTTTGCCGACGCCCGTGTCAGTACCAGTAACAAAAAGTCCGGTGAGGCCTGCAATATCTGACATAACAACGTCGCGAATGGTTTTCATAGGCCTTCCATGGCGTAGTCGATACTGATTTCCCGGTCGGCCACAGGTCGGAAACGCCGGTTGGTGAAGGCCACATAGTCGGGGTGCTCGTGGTAGGAATTGATTACTTCCGGTGC
>JAPTWT010000290.1 GCA_028064935.1 Gammaproteobacteria bacterium
ACCCCGTAGAGATCGGCCAGATCGGCATCGAGCAGGACCTTGTGGCCGCGAATCACCAGGATGCCTCGGGCGATGCGCTCCTCGGGGACGATCAGTGCGGCCCGTTTGGTCTTCTTAACCGCCATACCCCAACTCCTTTAGGTTCGCGGCAATGGCGGCATCCAACCGTGCTGCTTCCTTCTGTTGCTCGCGCAGTGTCGCGGCAAGCCGCCGCATCTTCTCCTCGAACGGTTCGCCATCGTCCTCGACGGCTGCGGCGCCGACATAGCGTCCGGGGGTGAGGACATGGCCGTGCTTGCGGATGTCGTCGAGTTGGGCGGCCTTGCAGAATCCGGGGACGTCTTCGTATTGGCCTGCCTCCTTATCCCCCCGCCAGGCGTGGTAAGTGCCGGCAATGTGGGCGATGTCGTCATCGGTCAGTTCGCGGTGTACTCGGTCCGTCAGGGTGCCGAGCTTGCGAGCATCAATAAACAGGGTCTCACCGCGCCGGTCCCGGAACCGTCCGTTCTTTTTGTTACGCGCAAGGAACCACAGGCACACCGGGATCTGGGTCGAGTAGAAGAGCTGACCGGGGAGGGCCACCATGCAGTCCACGAGATCGGCCTCGATGATATTCTTGCGAATCTCACCCTCACCCGACTGATTCGACGACATCGAGCCATTGGCTAGGACGAAGCCTGCCAGTCCCGTAGGCGCCAGGTGATAAAGGAAGTGCTGTACCCAGGCGAAGTTGGCGTTGCCGGCTGGTGGCACGCCATACACCCAGCGCTGGTCGTCTTTGAGGAGATCCCCGCGCCAATCGCTATCGTTGAAAGGGGGGTTGGCCAGAACATAGTCGGCTTTGAGATCCGGGTGCTGATCCTGGTGGAAGGTGTCCCCATGGGCAATCTGGGCATCGATGCCGCGGATGGCGAGATTCATCTTGGCCAACCGCCAGGTGGTGTAATTGGATTCCTGGCCGTAGATGGAGATGTCGCCGATCTTGCCGCTGTGGGCCTCGATGAACTTCTCGCTTTGGACGAACATCCCGCCGGACCCGCAGCACGGGTCATAGACCCGACCCTTGTAGGGGGCGAGCATCTCGACCAAGACCCGCACCACATGACGGGGGGTATAGAACTGACCGCTTTGCTTACCCTCGGCGCTGGCAAACCGGGAGAGGAAGTATTCATAGACGCGTCCCAGGGTATCCTTGGCGCGGTCTGCCGGCGCCCCCAACGCAATGTCGCTCACGAGATTGATGAGCTGACCCAAACGTTGTTTGTCCAGACCGACGCGGGCGTAATCCTTCGAGAGCACCCCTTTCAGGGACACATTATCCCGCTCGATGGCGGTCATGGCGTCATCAATGAGCGTCCCGATGGTGGGTTGCGGGGCCTGGGCTTTGAGGTGTTGCCAGCGGGCTTCCTTAGGCACCCAGAAGATACTGACCGCGCGGTATTCGTCGGGGTCTTCCGGATCGGCGCCTTCAGCCTTCTGGGCTTTCAGTTCGGCGTGCTTGGCCTCAAAGGCGTCCGAGATGTATTTCAGGAAAATGAGACCCAAGACGACATGCTTGTACTCAGCCGCGTCCATATTGTTGCGCAGCGCATCGGCCGCCGCCCACAGCTGGGTCTCGAAACCGATGGGGGCACTACGGGATGTCGCCGTTTCGTTCTGATCCTTGCGTTTTCGCGCCATATCTCCCCATGCGGCGCCCAATAGGGGACGCACACTATTCTTATGGGCTTCACTATATCCTATCCTTTCGCCCGCTGTCCTTAACCGAGCCGTCCCACCAAATCTTCCGCCCGCAGGTGTGTGTACCGCTTCAACATTTGCACTGTCTTATGCCCAGTAATCGAAGCGACCTCCATAAGCCCCAAGCCCTTCTCAAACAGCCGGGACGTGGCCTCATGGCGTAGGTCATGGAAGGTCAGGCCTTCGATTCCGGCGGCCTTGCGGACCCGCTCGAAGGCCTGGGAGATTGAGTCGGGGCGCATGCCCCATATATGCCCATTGAGGCGTCGAGGCAGTGTGTCCAGAACGGCCAAGGCCGCCGTGGACAGCGGCACGCGCCGAGGTGTCCCGTTCTTGGTTTCCGGTAAGAGCAAGACCTGCGCTTTGCGGTCCAAGTGCTCCCAGCACATGGCCGCTATCTCCCCACGTCGCATGGCCGTCTCGATGGCCCAGGTGATGATTGGGCCAATCTCGCCGCCGTAGGCCTGCGCCGCCACCAGAAGGCGGGCGTATTCGTCGTCGACCAAGCGACGGTCGCGGCCGCCTGGGAGCTTGGGCTTGCGGACCAATTCAACGGGGTTACTCAACGAAGCCATGCCCCATTCTTTACGGGCAATATTAAACAGATGAGAAAGGAGGGCGAGATCCAGGCGGACGGTGTTCGGTCCAGCCCCCTCGGCTTGTCGCTGCTGCACGAAAGCCGCGATGTCTTTGCCTTGGATACTCGCCATCGACCGGTGCGCTAATGGGCGAGACTGGAAGGCTTGGACCCGGCGGCCTTCCCGGTCGGTGTTCTTCTTGCTCGGCACGACTTCGCGGGCGTAGCGGCTGAATGCCTCCGATAGCGTTGTACGCTCGGCCTCGGATCGGGAGACGAAAATACCGCGGTCTATCTCTCCCTCAATCTGTCGCGCCCACGCCTCCGCCTCGGTTTTGGTATCAAATGTGCGGGTTTGGGTCTGATACCCCTTGCGTTTGACGATTGCCCGCCAGGCCCCGGAGCGCTTCTGAAAACATGCCATGGCAGGCCCTCATTGGGAACTCAAGTTACCAAGAGGTTACCAAACTCGGTGGTATTATGGGAGGGTTTGTTGTAAGTCCTTGATTTATTGGCTCCCCGGGAAGGACTTGAACCTCCGACCCGGTGATTAACAGTCACCTGCTCTACCGACTGAGCTACCGGGGAACGCAAGGCCCGCTATGCTACGAAGCCCGG
>JAPTWT010000295.1 GCA_028064935.1 Gammaproteobacteria bacterium
GGGCGCTCTCAGGAGCAAATACTTGGACTGGCCGGATACCGCGTGCGGCTAAAGCCGCACGCCTCCGCGCTGCCCGTTCTCGATTTCCCTCTTGGCTGTTCTTGGCCATGATATGTCATGGCAGGCAAACCATGACATGTCACGCGCAAACATGACATGTCATGGTTCGTCATGTCAGCATACGACGCAGAGGCGAGGCCCACCGCTCCATGTTGCCCACCCCCAGCGTGGCGTTTTGGGCGAAGAAATCTCGGCTCAGCATCGTGAAACAACACGTTTTGCACAGCAAAACGTATATTGAGCCTAATCATGTTTTATCAAAATTATTCTACGTTATGATACAGCCTCGCCGTGGTATGGCTCTGCTCGAGGTCAACGGAGGCAAACGCATGGTGGTGTCGTGTGCCACCCTTTTGCCCATAGAAGCTGCCACCGTCACCAGCTTATTCAGCATAGCCCCCAGAGAAAGACGCCCTCTCTGGTCAAAGACAGCGACTGCCCCCAAGCTACTTTCTTCCCTCGATGCCCTTAGGCATTATCCACTTGGGTGAGCGCTTGAAGCGCGGGGCGAGCGCGGAGCGGGAGCCCCGTGGCCCGGAGGCGCGTAGCGCCGGAGGGTGGCCGAAGGCCAGCGCGAAGCGCCCGCGCAGGGCACAGATTCTCTTCCGGTGCAGCCCGCCGAGCTTCGCCGTCAGGCTGCCGCAAATGGTCAAATCGCAAAGCGATTTTCCATTTCATACAATCAATAAGCTGGCCTTATTTCCTCTAATCTTTTCTAGGTTAGGATATGGCCGGAAGGTTGAGGGGAAAAACTCAAATTTTTCCTGCCATTAGAGAGAAAAATCGGTTGACAATAGTCAGCTACCAGCTGACTATAGTCAGCTACCAGCTGACTATTGGGAGTCGCGTCCATGGCTGTGTCGATTGCAGAACTGCGTCGCCGAGGATACTCCGCCGACGATATCCGCCTTGCCCAAACCATGCAGGAAGCCAATAGGCGAGCGGGCGCCCCATTGCGCTCCCTGGCCGAGGTTCTGGCTGGCCAGGCTGCGCGGCCACGCCCTGCTGCCCAGGTCGAAGACCTCACCGCTCGCCAGCTCCGGCGACGCGGTTCCTACGGGCAGGCGGCTCTTCTCGTAGACCAAGCCGCCCTCGCCGAGAAAGACCCCAACAGGGCAGAAAAGGCACGCTACTATGCAAACGGCTTGAAGGCCCTCGCAGAAAGGCCAGTTCAGCTAGAATTTGATTTTTTCGGAGGCGGCAACGTGAGCTTGGGACACCAATACATCGACGCCGTGCAAGCACGCCTGATGGCAAGTACGGCGACACCGGCAGAGCGCAACGCGGCGCTCGCCACCCTCCTACTCATCACCCGCCATCTCGGCTGGCAAGATTATACTTGTACCAAAATGGCCGCTGATTTGGCAGAGCTACAGGGGGTAAAAAAGCAGGATATGGCTGAAACCCTTGCCCTGCTTGAAAAAGTCGGCGCCATTAGCCGAGTGAAACGTGGCCGGGCAAAAATCATCACGGTGACGCCGGAGGGAGCGTTCCGTGGGGATGTGAACCGCCATGTCGAGACCGTCGGGCGCTATCGCACCGAGGTCGTTCAGCTTCGACCGGAGCCTGCAGCATGACCGCCATTTCTAGTCTCCCAACCCAACCCGAGCAGCTTGTCGGTACATGGCGACGCTTCGGCCTCGCCGGGCCGGTCTATGAAATTATCAAGGCTGGTCAGCCTTTGGCGAACGGTGACCGCCTGATGCGTGTACGCGTTGTCGAGAGCGGCGAGGAGGTCGATTACAGACTGACCGAGATTTTTGATGACCCCCGGGAACGCTGATTGATGTTCGCTATCGCCTTTGACCTCGTGGTCGCGGAGACGGCCGCGAACCACCCCAAAGGGGTGTCACAAGCCTACGCCGATATCGGCGCTACTCTGGCTGGCTATGGCTTCGACCGCGTCCAAGGCAGCCTTTACATGACCGACAAAGACGACCTGGCCAATCTCTTCGCCGCGATTATGGCCCTCAAATGCCTGCCGTGGTTCCCTGGTTCGGTTCGAGATATCCGTGCTTTCAAGGTCGAGCATTGGTCAGATTTTACTCGGCTGGTGAAAGAACAATAAGAAATTATTGGTGGCGGCTAGGCGCGTATTTTCATGCCTTGTTTGACTATTATTGGCATGATATTGCTTTCCAAAAGCCAGCGACAGCGACAATATTTGAATATTTTTGTTTTTTTTGTATAAAAAAATATCGGGATTCCAACCCCCGATGAAGGAAGAGCGTCATCCGCCGTGCTCCCGGTCCAAATGGGAGCTGACTGCCCATTTGGGCAGTACGACGGATGCCTCTCTTTCACTATCCCAGCGGAATATCGCCTGCCAGCCAGCGCAACAGGCGCCCTCTAAGACCGGGAATGGCTTTTATTCGGTGGATGGCAGCCTCTGCCCTCTTTGCCCGCCGCAGCGCTTCCGAGGCTTGCTTAATAGCCTTCTGGACCTCGTGAGCGCTTACCTGCGCCTTCTCCCGTTCCGCTGCCGCGGCCGCCTGAGTGCTACCCAACTCAGTCGCCAGCGCCTGCCTCTGACGCTCGTAGGCCTCGACGTCGGCCCGCAGTGCTTCCGCCTGCTCCTCAACTTCCGCAATCCTGGCTCGGGCAGTGTTAAGCTCGCCGGCCAGATGAGAGGATGCCCTGTCTAAGTCCTGCTCGTTTGTCCCGCCTGCCTGACGAAGCGCAGCATGCGGCTCCAACGGGTCATCACCACGGGTCATCAGACCTGCAGCGAACCGGATGAGAGAATGGGCGCTCTCAGGAGCAAATACTTGGACTGGCCGGATACCGCGTGCGGCTAAAGCCGCACGCCTCCGCGCTGCCCGTTCTCGATTTCCCTCTTGGCTGTTCTTGGCCATGATATGTCATGGCAGGCA
>JAPTWT010000331.1 GCA_028064935.1 Gammaproteobacteria bacterium
AGCCTGAATGGCGAAGAGTGCCACCCGTTTTGTCTGCAATGAGTGCGGTGCCGTGGCGCCGAAATGGGCCGGAAGGTGCGAGGCCTGCGGCGCATGGAACACGCTCGAGCCGCAGGCGGTCGTGCCCACCGGCACCGGACGCAAGGCGGCGGTTCAGGCCGGGCGGGGGATCGACTTCGTCGGTCTGGCCGGGGAGACGCCGCCGCCGCCGCGGATTCCGCTCGGAATCGAGGAGTTCGATCGTGTGCTCGGCGGTGGCATGGTGCCGGCCTCTGCCATTCTTGTCGGCGGCGATCCGGGAATCGGGAAATCGACGCTCCTGTTGCAGGCGGCGGCCCGGCTTGCCGCTTCCGGGCGGCGGGTGCTGTATGTGTCGGGCGAGGAGTCGGTCGCGCAGATCAGGCTTCGCGCCGAACGGCTCGATCTCAAGACGGCGCCGGTCAATCTGGCTTCGGCAACGGTGCTGGCCGATATTCTGGGGTCATTGCGCGCCGAACGTGACGCGGCGCTGGTCGTGATCGACAGTATCCAGACGATCTGGGACGAGACAGTCGAGTCTGCGCCCGGTACGGTCAGCCAGGTGCGCGCCAATGCCTTCGCCCTGATCCAGGCCGCGAAGACGCAGGGATTCGCGCTGATGCTCGTTGGCCATGTGACCAAGGAGGGCGCGCTCGCCGGACCGCGCGTGCTGGAGCACATGGTGGATGTGGTGCTGCACTTCGAAGGTGATCGCGGCCACCAGTTCCGGATCCTGCGCGGTGCAAAAAACCGGTTCGGCGCGACCGACGAGATCGGCGTCTTCGAGATGACCGGACGGGGGCTGGCCGAGGTGGCGAACCCTTCGGCCCTGTTTCTTGCCGAGCGGCATGGCAACGTGACCGGCAGCGCGGTGTTTGCCGGCCTTGAAGGATCGCGCCCGGTGCTGATGGAGGTGCAGGCGCTGCTCTCCGCCAATGGCGCGGGCTCGGCGCGGCGCTCGGTGATCGGCTGGGACCAAGGGCGGCTGTCGATGCTGCTGGCGGTGCTCGATGCGCGCTGCGGCCTGAAACTGGGCGGGCATGACGTCTATCTCAATGTCGCCGGCGGGTTGCGCGTCTCGGAACCGGCCGCGGACCTCGCCGTGGCCGCCGCGCTGATCTCCGCCGCGAGCGGCGTGCCCGCCGATCCGGAGACGGTGTTTTTCGGCGAGATCGGATTGTCGGGCGAATTGCGGCAGGTGGCGCAGGTGGAATTGCGGCTCAAGGAGGCGGCGAAGCTCGGCTTCGGCCGGGCGGCCCTACCGCGTCGTGTCGCCGGCGGGACGAGGCGGTTGTCGGCGCCGGAGGGGATGGTTCTCGCGGAATACGGGCATCTGAGCGATCTTGTCGCGGCCATGGGCGCAGTGACCGGCAATGGGGAGGAGGCGTGATGACCTGGGCTGACGGTATCGCGATCGGTGTCGTTCTTTTGTCCGGCCTACTGGCGCTGGCCCGTGGCTTTGTGCGCGAGGTGCTGGGCATCGGCGCCTGGATTGGCGCGGGCCTGGCTGCTTTCGTCTCTTACCCGCTGGTCGAACCCCAGATCACCGGCATTGTGGGAAACCCCAAACTGGTTCTGCCGGTGTCGATCGGGATCGTGTTCATCGTTGTTCTGATCGTCCTGTCGATCCTGAGCGCATGGCTTGGTTCGATGGTGCGGGATTCGGTGCTTTCAGGCGTCGATCGCACGCTGGGGCTCGCGTTCGGCCTCGTGCGCGGGGCGGTGATCGTCTGTCTCGCCTATATCGCCCTTTCGATCTTTCTCCAGCCATCCGAATGGCCGTCGGCGATCCGGCGGGCGAAATTCCTCACCTACGCGGAGAACGGATCGGCTTTCCTGGTGGCGTTCCTGCCGGCGGCCTACCGGCCGCACGTCGACAGGATCGGCCCTGCGGCGGCGCCGGCCGCTGCGTCGGTCAGTTCCGCCGCAGGCGGAACAGGACCCAGCCAGTAAGGTTGGGCATGGTTCGATCCTCGACAGGGCCGAACCTAGGCATTATGTGACAGTTTCCGGTCGCAAGGGGATCAGGCGGCGTGACACAATCCGAAAATCCAGTCATTCGCGACGACGATGACAAGCTGCACGAGGAGTGTGGCGTCGTTGGCGTCTGGAACGTCACCGATGCGGCGGCGATCACGGCCCTTGGTCTGCACGCGCTCCAGCATCGCGGCCAGGAGGCGACAGGCATCGTCACCCATGACGGGGTGCGTTTTCACGCGCACAAGGGGATTGGCCTGGTCGGTGACAATTACGGCGATGCCAAGGTCATGGCGGGTTTGCCTGGCACGCGGGCGATCGGACACAACCGCTATGCGACGACCGGCGCAACGCTTCTGCGCAATGTGCAGCCATTGTTCGCCGAATTCGAGTTCGGTGGTCTGGCTGTCGGCCATAATGGCAACCTGACCAATGCCCATACGCTGAAGCGCGCCCTGGTGCGGCGGGGCTGTCTGTTCCAGTCGACGACCGACTCGGAGGTTTTCGTTCATCTGATCGCGATCAGCCTCTATGCGACAGTGCTCGACCGTCTGATCGACGCGCTCAAGCAGGTCCAGGGTGCGTACTCGCTGGTTGCCCTGACCAATGACATGCTGATTGGCGTAAGGGACCCGCTTGGGGTCCGGCCTTTGATCCTCGGCCGCACGCACGGTGCCGATGGAAGCGGGCCGGGCTGGGTGCTGGCATCGGAAAGCTGCGCGCTGGAGATGGTCGGCGCCGAGTTCGTGCGCGATATCGAGCCTGGCGAGATCGTTGCGATCGACCGCGGCGGGGTGCGGAGCCTCAAGCCGTTCGTGCCGCAGAAGCCGCGCTTCTGCGTGTTCGAATATATCTACTTCGCGCGTCCTGATTCGATCGTCGACGGCATGTCGGTCTATGCCGCGCGCA
>JAPTWT010000109.1 GCA_028064935.1 Gammaproteobacteria bacterium
CTGTCATGGTCTTCGTCCCCTTTAAGCGGCTACGCTAAACAAGCTTTGAACCGCGCCGCTGGATTTGGCAATCTCGCCCAGCGCCACGCTCATATCCATCTTCCCTTCCTGCGCCGCCCGGAGGTGGCTCACGATATTCAGGGCCCGCTGCGAGTCCAGTTCGCTCAGCTCCTCGTTGTCCAAGGCGTCCTGCACCTTGTCCATACGCGCCTTCACGAGCGCGTTGAGATCGCTCTTTTGCAAGGAGGGTGGTACGGCTAGCCCTTTAGACTGGCCGGCCAATACCTCGAAGAGGCTCTTCAAGCTCATGTTGATTGGTTCGAGCGCGGCCTGAAGCGCCGCCTTGCCTACGGCGTCGCCGGTGGTAGCAGCAGCAGCCGCTTTCGCAGCCGCTTCGGCCTTCGCGACTTCATCCTTTTCGCGCTGGGCCTTCTCAACTTCGGTCTCCGCTTTCACGACGCCGAGCTTCTCAAGAGTCGCCGCAATCGCTGTCTCCAGCGCCTTGGCCGCCGCTGCGTCCTGGTTGCCCGTCTCCGGGTCTTCCTTCGGCGCCTGGTTGTGGCCTTCGGCGGCCTTGATGGATGCATGGAGATCCTTCACACGCTTGGTGAGGGACTTGAGTAAGGAGCGGGCCTTCTCGACCTCTTCCTCATCTTCGTCCTCATCCTCGGCCTTCAGGATGGCCGCCTTCGCCACGCTCAAAGCCTTCTCGGCGCGCTCCAGATTCTCGGCGCGCTCGTCCTTGTCTTCATCCTCGTCCACTTCGGACTTGCCGATGATCTTGCGGGCCTTCTTGAGACTCGTCTGCGCCTTCTCGATCAGGGTGTCGCCGGTGCCTTCGCCTTCGTCGGTCGCCCCTTTGGAGAGATAAGTGGTAATGGCCGCCAGGGTCTTGCCCTGCTCGGTCAGCGCCTTACCGACCGCGCCCAGGCGCTTGTCGATATGACGATTGAAGCGGATGTACTCTTCGGTGATGGCCTGTTGCTTGGCGGGGTCCGAATACTCACGGATCATGCGCACGGCGCCTTCACCACTGGCCGCCTGCGTGGGGCCGAAGGGGATCTGCTCGCCGCCCGGCACGCGATGCTCGTCGTCGGTGTAGTCCTCGACGAAATTCTCGAACTCCGTCTCGGGGACGGCCTTGGCGCTGCGCATGAACGCCTTCATGAAATCTACGAATGTTTGCTTGCCTTTAGTAGCCATGGCGGTCATGTCTCCCGAAATGTCGTGAAGAGGACGCATCCCCTTTCGCGTATTGAACCATACTCCGAAGAGCCGTCCTTTTTTGTAGTTTTTTAATAGGGTTGGCCTATTACTAGCCGTGCGCGATTCAGCTTCCCGGCCGGCGGCCGCTGGATGAGGTGCATAAGCGCCAACGCGAGGATGTCCGCCATGGGCTCGGCCACGCCGTCGCACCGCATATAGTGCGCGCGGAGGGTCGCGACGTTCACCGTGCCGAGACAGTACGGGCAATTCCCTTGGATATGCTGTGTATACTCGCTCCAAAGCGCGGCACGCGAAAGACTACAAGGCGTCTGCGCAGTGGCCCCTTCGCTCATACCGATCACCGGCAAGCTGGCCCCGAGATCCGTCCCCGTCTGTGGGGTCATCTCGTGGGCAAAGGAGTCGTTCATCGTCTCCGCGCCCATCATCGCGGTGGGCAACTGCGAGCCCGCGTCGGCGATCTTCGTGAGCGCCTGCGCCTTAATCAACGCGCCGACCCACGATTTTGCCGTCACAATCTGCGCGTAGCCGGTGATGCTGTCATTGACCGGGTTGCGGGTGAACGCCAGGGACCGCCAGTCGATGCCCTTCACCAGCCAACGCGAGGCGCCGGTCGGACACACGGCACGCGTGCAGTCCTCGACTTCGCCGGCCAGAGGAAACCCATAGATCGACGCCCGCCATGGGGTAGGTGTGGGCGACTGAAGCGACTCCCAGAAGGCGTCATAACGGTTGATCTCGGGGCGGGATACGCCGTCTTTCGCGCGGTATATTTCGCTCACCACGCCTGTGCGGCCATGGCCTAAGTCCTTCACCTCGATCGGACGGCCGATAATGAACGATGAAGGATCCTTTACTGGGGGCGAGAGGCGGTGGCCGATCTCGGAAATATGATCAATGTCAATATGCCCGCGCTTGATAAAGGCCTCGGCGGAGTCCAGAAGCGCCTTTTGGAGAATGACGTCCCCCTCGCCGTCGGCTTCCTCATTGGAAGCCTCCACCTCGACGAGGCGGCGGCCCTTGTCCATGCGGCTCTTAATGAGCACCGGGATGTCGATGACGAATGCTTTCTCCATAGGGCGCCATCCTTCTTCTAAGTCTTCAAAGATTTCCGGTCCTAAAACAATGGTTCCGGGAAAGGGCGGTATCTTCGCTACGCCAGACCCTGTATAGGTCAAAGTGATATGCGGGCTATAAGTATCGTAGTCCCAACTTGCCCCACCGTTACGGAACGTGCCCCATCGTCCTTGAAGATACGGGGACTCAATGAACATAACGATCGGCGCACCGGATGATTCCCCGATGCGGCGTACCAACCGCTTCCCCTGGTTAATCTGTAGCACGGCGGTGTCCGCAGTGAAAGCGTCCCACTCTACGGGTTGCCGAGAGAAGGCTATCGTCACGTGCATATCCTGAGGAGCCGTGATCAGCGTGGCCCCTCGGCTCTTAAACCAGGTGTGTATTTCCTCCCCGTTAAGGACAGGGCGGCGAACATATAGAGGCTTTTTCATGGTCGTTCGCGCCTGTGCGGCACAGAGGGGGTGTCCTCGCTCTTAGGGCGTCTCTTCTTCCGCAAATCTCCACCGGTTCCGGCCTGCATCTGCGTGTTGCCAAAACGCGCCACCGGGGCGCTGCCCCCTTTGAAAACCTGGGCACCGTCATCAGAGAGCCGGACAAG
>JAPTWT010000240.1 GCA_028064935.1 Gammaproteobacteria bacterium
TGATTAGATTCTGCTGCCAAAAGGTTGAGCGCGGCCGATTCATCATCCCGGCCGTCTCCTTTCGCGACTGCGGCTGCGTTCACTAAAGCCTCGACATAGGACAACGCATCGGCCTTGCAACCCGCGATTACGACGCTATAGCCGCAAGTCCGTAGGGCGTCGATATCCGTGTCTATCTGGTCGAGCTGTAGAACCATGGCGTAGTGAGCCTCATGCGATTGAAGCGCTAATGCGCCTTTATGGCCCGAACAGCGATTTCCGTACCGCCTCACTCACAACGTCGACAACAATGCGTCGCATGGCGTCGCTTCCCGCTTTCCCGACTTTCAGCATCAAGCGTTTAAATGTAAACTCCGCAACAACCGTTCTCGGGGTATCCACAAAAAGGCTCGGCAAAGTCCCTTTCAGTTGTTCTCGCTCCTCGGGAGTCAGCGCATCGAATTCATCCGCAAGGGCGTGCGCCGCATCCAACCGGCGCTGAGTCCATGGAAACGGAGTCCCGCACTGATAACAATGGGCAGGAACATCGTATGGAGACGCAACATAGAAAACATCATCTGGACTCGGAAGCCGTGGCCCACGAACCTGTGCGTTACAGTTCGCGCACGCCGTCATCGTTTTTTCGCCACATTTCCCGCAGTGGTCCTGGTTCGCAGCAGAATCTAATCTAGAAAGTGCATTAACCACGTGCCCGTTAAGACATATCTGCGCTGTGTCGTACTGGCTGTTCACCGTAATGCCTCTCTCCGTGCATCTGTTTCGCCGTTTTTCCGCTCCGGCGCTTGCCGTAGCCCCGATTTCAGACTAACACATACCACTGTAAAATTTGTATCCATGTCAACAAGATGTTGGGTAATTGCGACAGACAAACGGCGAACCTAAACTCCCGGCGGCGACTCTCATCGCAATCGCATAGGATGGGTTTGACACCCGTATGGTCAGCGACAGGAGGCCTCCATGTCTGAGTACCCGCGCACCGAGGAATTCTTCAAAGAGACTGTCGAGCCCACGGTCGACGAGTATCACGTGCGCCCTGACAACATTCGGCGTGGCCGGCTTGCAGCTATCGTCCTAAACCACATGGTGGATTACTGGCACGAAGATACGCAGGAAAGCCTGACAGCTATTCGCGCTACCCTTCGAGCTGATACGCTCATCCCGCGGTATCCAAACTACTCCTCCAGCGACATCCTCTGGGACCTCGCGGACGCCAGCAAGCACGCCAGACTCGAACCGTTCCACAACGGCCGACGGCGGCAACTGATAGATGCAGGACAAATTGAACCGCACCTCAGTGGCGCTGTGGGCACGGCCGTTGTCGGTACCGTGCCGGTGGGCATGGCAATATCCACCGACTTGCGGGTGATTCTGGATGACGGCCAATCCTTTATCCTGGCCTACGTCGTTCGCAGCGTAATGGAGGTGTGGCGCAAAAAACTTGGGCTATCGTGAGGGTGGGTTTTTTGGGTGACGCGACGCCGCCCAGCGGTTGCCTGCCTTGCCAGCCCTTCCCCTTCCCCGCCGCTCCGGTCATGCTATCACGCCGCATGAAAGCGAAGGAGACGACCATGTCTATGAAGATAGTGGGCAAGAGCGGACAGATTTCACTCGGCAAAGCGCTAGCGGGGACGGGGTTTCTTGTGGAAGAACTGCCGGGCGGCGACATTGTGCTGAGACGAGCCGCTATTGTTCCGGTAAACGAGCGCTGGCTGCACGAGCCCGTCATGCGCGAAAAACTCGCGCAGGCCGACGCCTGGATGCGCGCCAACCCGCCCGCCGAAACCTCGCTGGAAGAGCTCGAGGCCGCTCGCCGCGCCGTCGACCATAAGCACAAACACTCGGCGTGAATGGAAATTCCGCCAAAGTCCTGCTCGACCTCAACCATCCTGGGTTTCAGTCGGAGCTCTTTTCCCTGGATGCCCCGGAAATCAAGAAGGTCTTCAAGGCGCTCAGGAAACTCAAGGTCCTGACCTGGAACGAGGTCTTTCAAGACCACGGCCTCAAGTGGGAGGAACTGACGAGCCTTCCTGGCAAATACACTATCCGATTATCTCAATCCTACCGCGCTGTCGTGGTGCGAGAAGGCGCGTTCCTGCGCTCTCAAAAATTCGCAAGCCGTAATCCACGCAGCCTGAATTTTTGAGAATGTTTTCGCACATTGCAGGCCGAATGGCCTGTACACAAGCCTCAGGCGGTGCTTGAGGCTTGTGAGGCGTGCAGATTCGACGCGCCTCGCGAAAACCGCTTCCAGGCACTCCATCGTGACCACGACGAGCTACGCGCCGCCGCCTTTACTTCGGTCTTTCATCTGCACGCGCAGCATCCTTTTCTCGTCCTCCGTCAGTAGGCGTTGGAGCCTATCGGCAGCCAACTTCAACAACTTCCGGTCGATAAGCTGGGGTAGCGCCTTGTCAACCGACACTTGCGCCTTTTCCACCGCGGAAAGTCCCGCAAAAGCGTCAGCGGCAACGCTTGCGAGGATATTAGTGGTCTGCGACTCTGGACCAGCCGCTGGCGACCCGCCGTCAAGCGAGGGGCCGGCAGCGATAGGTCGCGACTTCCCGGTAACTGGTGCTGCAAATGTCGTTATCGACTCATCACGCCAAAAAAATTTGCAGTCTACCTCCGCCTTCAGATAAGGCGAGGTCGCTTCCGGAGGCCCCATGGAGAGCAGATGTACACGGACTCCGAGGTTCTGGGCAGCGAGAACGCCTGGGGTAAGGTCCGCGTCGCCGGATACAAGTAGGGCGTCCGTGATGACCCGGCTTTGCGCGAGGCCAATCATGTCCGCAATAATAAGGCCGTCAACGGCCTTTTGCTCGCCCACACCGTTGAGCGTGCCCAACCTCAACTTGAAGTCATCAAGCTCCTCAATAGCCTTGTGCTCCCTGGA
>JAPTWT010000062.1 GCA_028064935.1 Gammaproteobacteria bacterium
CAAAGACATTATTCCGCTCTACCTCGACCCAGAAGCTCGGCAACCAAATATCACTAAGGGGCTTGTCAATGCTATCGCTAGACAAATTGGATTGCCTGAGCTCGCTCCAGAGGATGTGGCAGCTTATGTTTACGCGATTTTATCCACGCCACACTATCACGAGCTTTTTGCGGAGGAATTAAAAACTCCAGGGCCTCGTGTGCCAATTACTGCAGATACAGTGCTTTGGTCCGAAGCAGTTGCTGTCGGCCGTTGGTTGATCTGGCTCCATACTTATGCCGAGAGATTCCAAGACCTAGGTGAGGGCCGGGACAAGCACGTACCTTTTGTTGTCGGCATTGGCTGGACCAAACCTGTTGTAAATATGCCGCAAACTCTTGCGGATATAACTTATGATCCTGAAAATCAATCTCTGATGGTCGGAGATGGGCATATAATGGGGGTGCGTGAGGACGTATGGAGCTACGCTGTCAGCGGGATGTCGATTGTAAAAAAATGGCTTGGTTATCGTACGGTAAGGGGCGCTGGACGGGCTGCGTCATCCAAAAATCCTCTTGATCAAATCCGTCCTGTAACTTGGCTTGATGCATGGAATGATGAATTGCTCGATCTTTTGCGAGTGTTGACGCTAACTCTAAATAAGAATATTGAGCAGATACGGTTGTTGGATAGCATTTGTGATAGTCCATTGATTATGGCTGTAGATTTGCCTGTGCCAAAATTTGCTGAGCGCAAATCCATAGACTAATCATTAATATATCTATTCCGTGCCAACTAGAGGCGAATATGATTGATGGCTATGGTTCTGCGCACTCAGTCTCAGGTCCGTCTTTACCGCAAACGAAAATATATGCCCAGGTAGGGCGCTGGTGGCGGGTTTCGGGATACGCTTCATCCGCGGCCCGAGCTATAATCGAAAGTGGTGTACGGGCTAAACTAAACTTGGCAGAATATCAGGTGGTCAATTTACACGCTGTTTTCCACTCCAATACTGGCTACTTTTACACGCTGTTTAACACAAACGCGCAGTCGGAGGGATACGCGTTCGTCGTTCTGACAGTGCAACAACGATGCGGGACTTAGGAAGGGGCGCTATCTTCCCAGCGGACGGCCCTCAGAAATTCCTCGCGAGTCAAGGAGCAGAGAGCGAACTCGCCGCGTTGAAGCGGGCCTCCCAAGCGAGCTGCGACGCCAGTGCTGGCAAGGTAGAAGATGTAAGGGCCAGCGTTGAAGAAGACATGGGCGGTAGCGCGTTTCCACTTCTCGATAAATTGCTTGTTCGGTCCCATCCAGTGCATGACGGCGAATTCCTTGCCATCGAGATTGATGACACGCGATTTGAAATCGAGCGACATGCTGAAGTAGGTTCCCAAAAACGAACTTTCGCTGTGGATGTGGATCAGCCAGAACATCCGATGCTCGCGCCGATAGAAGGCCTCTCGTGCGTTTCGCTCATCCTCGCTGATCGAAGAGTGCTGCAGTTCAAGAACGGTTGCGCGCGGTGTGCCGCTACCGACTAGGACGTCAGCTCGGTGAAGTTCTCCCGTTGCCAAGTCGCGCAGAGCGATCTCGCGGAAGGACATATCGAAGAGTTCTTTCCAACCGAGGTGCCATGGCCCTTCAGACTCGCTCCACGGATCGCAGTCGCCCGCTTTATGCCGCCAGTGGGGCGTGTTCTCGACAGGCATCACTGCGGTCAGCAGGCCACCGCAGTCACGGCAGGTTGTCCGCTCGCCCTTCGCGACAGGTGCGCGCTTTTGATCGCCGATCCAGGCATAAAGCACGTCTACGGTTCCTTAGGCGTCAGCGGCCGGCAAACGCAGCTTTCCTCGACCGACGCGTACAGCGTCGACGAGCCAGGTTTTGCCTGGCAGTCGGCTCGAGAAGAGACTGGGCTTAGGACCGACCGCCGGCTTCTTGAAGACTGCGATCCGCTGGTAGTCGGCGCTTGCCAGCCACGTCCGTCCGTCTCCTTCGTCGGTGACGATCCGATAAAGGCCAGCAGGCGGGGGGAGCATCAAAATCGAGCAGGCGCTTATAGCGTTCGACCGACCATTTCTGGATGCCACCGCCGCCGCAACCGATAGGTAGACGCGATGATGCTGATCAAGCACACGCGCTGGAGACATTCATGGCGAACGGAGCAATTCAGGCGAGCATGGGCTCGTCGCCGGCTCCCCGCTGGGCGCGCTGATCCTTGATAATCGCGCGCGTTTGCTTGGCCGTTAAAGGGGCTTTGGTTTTCGAGTCTTCATAGAGATCGCCATACGCCAAGACTTTGGCAGCGGTATAGCGCTTGCCATTTGGGCTGTTTTTCGTCATTTGCAATGCGATGACTTCGGGATCAACGTCTTCTTCTAGCATACGGCCGGCGCGTTCGACAGCGGAGCCTGCTCGCGACGCCGGGCTTGAGATTTTTTCAATGAGATCGGCAGCACCGTCAGCGACGGTGCCCAGGACGTTATTGGATTTCGGCATGGTTAGAGTCCTTCTAAAAGCCCATCGAGCGGGCATAGGTTGGTCATTACGCGGAAGACACTTTTTTAATTGTGCCACTCGTGACCGGCGTCTATCAAGGTAGTCGCGTCTCCCATTTTCTAAGCCGCCTTTTTATCCTGTCGCTGCGGGTTCAGATCTACCGCACCGACGGGTGTCCAATTGCGTGTGCCGCCTGACCAGCGGGCAGGATTTCTCGCCTTGGCCGCCTCATAGAGCGTATGGCGTTTCGCCAGCAACGCATGATCTTCGCCCGGTGACGCTGGGCCGGGGGCGGTCAAGCGTCCGTATTGATCGCATTGTTAGACATCATCGAATTTTCGCGCTCTTGCAAGGGATTCCTCCGTGACGCAACCACATGTCTTGTGATGCTCAGCAGTCCACCAACGTCTGCAT
>JAPTWT010000114.1 GCA_028064935.1 Gammaproteobacteria bacterium
GTGGGAAGGATGTGATGTGGGGAAACCGTTCCTCCAAACTTACCCAAACCTACGCATAGGTAGTTTTGACGTTGGATTCCTGCTTCACAGAGGCCGGTTTCGCGCTTACCATGCGGCTCGCGCCAGAGCCTTCCTCTCTACAGGCTGTCACCGTGGAACTCACGGCCCATTGCATGAGATTGACTGCGGCGTTGATGTCCCGGTCATGCGTCTCGCCGCAGTGTGGACACGTCCACTTCCTGACCGATAGCGGCATGCTCTCCATCTTGTATCCGCAGTCGGAACACCGCTTGCTCGACGGGAAGAACCGGTCGGCCACGACGAGACGCCCGCCTCGCACCGCCGTCTTGTACGCCAGTTGTCTCCGGAACTCGCCGAATCCCATGTCGCCGACCGCACGGGCCAGATGCCGGTTCGCCATCATTCCTTTGACGTTCAGGTCCTCGATAACAACGGTCCGATAGCGGGATGCCAGAAAGGTCGTCAGTTTGTGTAGATCGTCCTCACGGATGTTGGCAATCCGGGCATGAAGGCGCGCGAGCTTGGTTTTCGCTTTCGTGCGATTCTTCGAGCCTTTTTGCTTCCGCGACAAGGCGCGGGACTCCCGGCGCAGGCGGTTCAGGAGGCTCCTGTGCGGCTTCCGGCCGTCGATCAACGTGCCGTCCGACAGGGTGGCCAGTCGGTTCACTCCCAGGTCCACGCCGACCACTGCGTGGCTTTCGCATGGTGGCGGCGTATCTTGGGTATCCGCCGTGATGCTGACGAACCACCTGCCTGCTGTGCGGGAAATCGTCGCTGACATTACAGGTCCAGAGAAACGGACGGCTTCACGCATGCGGACCCAACCGAGATTCGGGATCCGCATGCGTTTGCCACAGACGGCAAACTGGTCGTTGGTCAGCGTAAAGCTGTCATGGATGCCCTTTTTCTTGAATATCGGATACTTCGCCCGCCGGGCAAAGAAATTCTGGAATGCCTGTCCCAGATGAATGATTGCCATCTGTGGAGCGTTCTTGGTGACTTCCAGCATCCAGGGGAACTGCTCGCGTTTGATGGCATTGAGTTGGCGACGTAGTGCCGCTTGTGATGGCTTCGGCAGACTGGGGTCGGCCTTCCACGCCTCGTACTGCCGCTGCCATTCGGCCAGCGCCCAGTTGTAGGCAAAGCGGGCCACGCCAGCCGCTTTGGCAAAGTACGTGCCCTGCTTGTCGTTCGGTTCAAGGGCGATCTTGTGGGTGATCAGCATGATGACGCCTCCTCCACCGCCTTCTTGACGCTGCCCAGTAGTTTTTGATTCTTTCGCGAACGCGAGCCATACAGTCGAGCCGAGAACACCGTGATGATTTCGAGCACATCCTTGGCTAGGTCCTCTTCAAACGTCGTGTCCTCGCCTTGATTGAGGATGACGACTTCGACATTCTTCGCCTCGCAGATCGCGAAGACCAGTTCTGCGCCGAAACGCAGCAGGCGGTCTTTGTGGGTGATGACCAGACGCCCGACCTTCCCGTCCAGAATCTCGTTCAGCAGGCGTTTGAGACCTTTTTTGTAGTAGTTCATGCCCGAACCCAGATCCGACACGATTTCGAAAGTCCATCCCTGCTTGGCGCAGTACAGTTCCAACACCTGTTTCTGCCGCTCCAAGTCGTCCTTCTGGTCGTGGCTGGAGACGCGGGCATAGGCCACCGTGTGCCGCTCATCCGGTGTGAAACGGAACCACTCAGGCTTGATCTTCGCAAGATCGTAACGGCGATGACCGCCGGAGGTGTGCTCCGGGATCAAGCGCCCCTCTACCTCCCAACGCCGAAGTGTTGTGATCGACACGCCGAGGGTTCTCGCCGCCTCACTGATGCTAACCAATCTCTCCATAGTAGTGAGTATAAATTAGATTTAGGGAGTTTTCAATCAAACTGCTCAAACCCCTTCCGATTCCGATGGAACACTCTATCTCCTATTGTACGAATTTCGCGCGACGTGTTCGGTCAATTTTTCTTCAGGTTTTGCGGGATTCGGGCGGGATCTAGGGAAAAGATGACGCTTGGGGAGAGCGGCGACACGGTGGTGCGCGGGTGGGATTCGTGGTACGCTGTGGGAGATTGCGGGTTGCGTCGCTCTTGGATGCGTATGCGACAGCCGATACACCCTTGCCGACGGCACGCGTACGGTATACAATAAGGGCAGGAACGGGCAGAATGTAAGAAGCCCCCGCCAGCGTAAACTGGCGAGGACGGGGCGGGCATACAGCGTCCGTTGGGCAGTGAGAATGCGCCGTAGCGATAGCCGGTCCTGGCTAGGGATGCCGGCTATTTGCTTTTCTTAGACCCGGTAATTTCCACGGTGATCAGTGGAATGCCGTGCACCAACAAAAGCCGCACACGAACTTTCACCACTGGCCTCACCCCCTTGCACCGTGTCCCAGCGGACGCCGATGCCCGTGTGCCCCACGGACTTGGGGGTGAGACTGCCAAACCCAACGTCAGTCAGTCGTCGCGAGGACGAGCCTTACTCTTATTCTACCACGTCCCTCTTCACGCGTTTCTCCAGCTAATCGTCGACATCTTCCTCACTCCACCCGTCTTCCCGCCTATGCGCGTCGATCTCAGCTCACAGGTCGCGCGCGAGCTTCTTGAGGCGGTTCCGCGCCTCCTCGTCCGATTCCTGCGGATCGAGTTCACGACGCAGGTGGAGTTCCAGCCGGTCATGCGGCGCCAACCGAAACAGGCCTGTGGTCTCACCGTCCCACGCATCCGTCTCGCGGTCCAGATCCGCATGCACCCGAATGGAGATCGACATGGTGTCATTCTCGGACACATAGCGCACGGCGTCCATACGCAGCGGCCGCGCACAGCGATCCTCCACCGGCATCGCGGTTGCGGACAGAGTGACGGTC
>JAPTWT010000256.1 GCA_028064935.1 Gammaproteobacteria bacterium
GGGGCATGTGCGCAACTACACGCTCGGGGATGTGATCAGCCGCTGGCGGCGCATGCAGGGCATGAACGTCCTGCAGCCGATGGGTTGGGACGCCTTCGGGCTGCCGGCCGAGGGCGCCGCCGAGCGCAATGGGGTGCCTCCCGCGCAATGGACCTACGACAACATCTCCGCCATGCGCGATCAATTGAAGCGCCTGGGTCTGGCCTATGACTGGCGGCGCGAAATCGCCACCTGCCGTCCCGAATATTACCGATGGGAGCAGTGGCTGTTCACGCGCCTGTATCGTAAGGGGCTCGCCTATCGCGCTACCGCGCCGGTCAATTGGTGCCCCAAGGATCAGACCGTGCTCGCCAATGAACAGGTCGTGGATGGGCGCTGCTGGCGGTGCGATACCCTGGTCGAGCGCCGCGAGATCCGGCAATGGTTCCTGCGCATCACCGCCTACGCCGACGAGCTCCTGGCGGGGCTCGACGCGCTCCCCGGATGGCCGGAGCGGGTCGCGACCATGCAACGCAACTGGATCGGGCGCTCCGAGGGGGCCGAGATCCGGTTTGCGGTGGAGGGTTACGGGACGCTCACGGTATTTACGACCCGGCCGGACACGCTCATGGGAGTGACCTATCTGGCGGTGGCTGCCGAACATCCCCTGGCGGTGGCCGCCAGCGCCGGGTGCCCGGAGGTGGCGCGGTTTCGTGAAGAGTGCCGCGTGATGCAGACCGCCGAGGCGGCTGTCGAGACCATGGAAAAACGCGGCGTCGACACCGGCCGGCGGGCGATCCACCCCTTGACCGGCCGCACCCTGCCGGTGTACGCCGCCAATTTCGTGCTCATGGGCTATGGCGAGGGGGCGGTGATGGCGGTCCCCGCGCATGATGAGCGCGACTTCGCGTTCGCGCAACGCTACGCACTGCCGGTGGTCCCGGTGGTGGTCCCGGAGGGCTATCAGGGCCATGCTGGGGATCTCGTGCGTGATGCCGCCTACACCGGCCCTGGGCGCCTGGTGGACTCCGGGCCGTTCACCGGGCTTACCTCGGAGGCGGCACGCGCGCGCATCGTGGAGGCGCTGGCAAAGATCGGGGCCGGCGCCCCGCGCGTACAGCTCAGGCTGCGTGATTGGGGCGTGTCGCGACAGCGTTACTGGGGTACGCCGATCCCCATGATCCACTGTAAGGCGTGCGGCGTGGTGCCGGTTCCGGACCAGGATCTGCCGGTGCGCCTGCCGGAGGATGTGGTCATCACCCAGGGTGGCTCGGCGCTCGCCGTGCGCGCAGACTTCGTGAACGTCTCCTGCCCGCAGTGCGGCGGCGCGGCACGGCGCGAGACCGACACCTTCGACACCTTCATGGAATCGTCCTGGTACTACGCCCGCTACTGCTGCTACGACAACGATCGTGAGATGCTCGATGCGCGTGTGCGCCATTGGCTGCCAGTCGACCAATACATCGGCGGCATAGAGCACGCCATTCTCCATCTCCTTTATGCGCGGTTTTTCAACAAGCTCCTGCGCGACGAGGGACTTTTGGGCAACGACGAGCCCTTCACGCGCCTGCTCACCCAGGGCATGGTCCTGAAAGACGGGACCAAGATGTCCAAATCCAAGGGGAATACCGTCGATCCGCAGGCCTTGATCGCGCAATACGGCGCCGACACCGCGCGGCTTTTTATCATATTCGCAGCGCCCCCGGAGCAGTCCCTGGAGTGGAGCGATGAGGCCGTGGCCGGTGCTCATCGGTTCTTGCGGCGGCTATGGGGTATTGCGCGCGGCGCGGCGCAACGGCCACGTCCCGCGGACGGGGACTATGACGAGGTCCATAGGTTGTTGCGTGCCGACATACAAGCCCTGCTCGATCAGGCCTTGCGTGACTATGAACGGTATCATTTCAATACCGTGGTGGCGGCCTGCATGAGCCTTGCCAATATCCTGCAAAGGCTCTTGGATGAGCCGGTGTCGGACTCCGGCATGCGGCTATTGTACGAGGGCCTCGGCCTCTTGTTGCGCCTGCTGGCGCCGATCGTGCCGCATATCACCCATCGCCTGTGGCAGGAGTTGGGGTTTGCGCCGGAGGCAATCGTCGATGCCCCCTGGCCGGCCGTCGATGTCGAGGCCTTGAAGCGCGCCACCATGCGGCTTGTCGTCCAGGTCAACGGCAAGCGCAGGTCCGAGATCACGGTGGCTGCCGACTGCGATCGGGCGACGATCGAGGCGGCGGCCCTGGGCGACGAGGCGGTGGCACGTCATCTCGCGGGCCGACCGGTGGTCAAGGTGGTGGTGGTCCCCGGGCGTCTCGTCAATATCGTCAGCGCAAACGGATGAGGTACCTTGCGGTTGCGGGGCTTGCGGCGCTCTTCCTGGCCGGCTGCGGCTTTCATCTGCGTAGCGCCCACGAATTCGCGTTGCCGGCCTCGCTGTCGGTGCTGCGTGTACGCATGCCTTCAAGCGGTCTCAAGTATCCGGGGCTCGTGCTCGTCGTCCGTCACGCCCTGGAAGACCGCGGGGTGCGGATCGTGGACCACCGCAAGGCCCCGACGGTGGTGCTCGGCGGCGAGATGATGAACCCGGTCGTCGTAACCCTGAACAGCAACGGCGGGGCGAGCGCCTACCTGCTCGATTACGCCGTGACCTTCAGTCTCGTGGGGCCCGGCGGGAGGCTGCTTATGGCACCGCGTACGGTGCGCGTGCAGCGCGAGTACAGCTTCAATCCCGAGAACGTGCTGGCGATGGCCCGCGAACAGAGTTATCTCGAGCGCCGCATGCGTCTGTCGGCCGCCCGCCAGATCGTGTGGGCGCTGGCTACCTATAAGGGGCCGCCGGCGGTCGCCGCCGCGCCTCACAAACCTCATGCTCCTTAAAGCCGAAGATCTTGCCGCGCGGCCTTCTGCGCGGCC
>JAPTWT010000085.1 GCA_028064935.1 Gammaproteobacteria bacterium
AAAATGTGGACCTGAAAAAGCGCACCGCGCACCTGCCAACGAGTAAGAACGGCGATGCACGCACAGTGCCCCTCTCCAGTCGTGCCGTAGTGACGTTGGAGGCTCTGCCGCGCAATCTGGACGGGCGGGTGTTCGGCATGACTTATGAAGCGATGAAGCAAGCCTTTGACCGCGCATGCAAACGTGCCAGCATCGAGGACTTACGCTTCCACGACCTGCGTCACGAGGCGACATCCAGGCTCTTTGAAAAAGGTTTCAACCCGATGGAAGCCGCCACGATTACCGGCCACAAAACATTGCAGATGTTAAAGCGCTATACTCACCTGCGGGCGGAGGATCTGGCGAAGAGAATGGGGTAACGCTAAAATGGCTTATTGCCAAGTATCGCTACCTTGAGGAATATGTCGCATGGAAGAACAAGTCCGCTTCGTCCCTGAATATCTGCTCCTCCATCTCCCCCGGTTGGAAGAGACAGCAATCATTCGTAAACAACCCCGGTTAAGCCTACCAGAGCGCGTCTAGTCGCGCGATGGTATGCAATGAGCGGCATAAAAGAGCAACGCCGCCTCCACAACTTCTCTTTGGATTGTGCCCTCGCCATAGTGCGCCATCAAGTCATTCAGAGCCATGTGCGCCCGCCCACTCAACATCACCGATAGTTGTTTCCCACTGTATCCCTTGTCAGGGTACCTGCGTCGAAACCGGCTTGCGGCGACTCGCTCGGCGTTGGTCATGGAGCGGTCTCCCTTGGGCTTGCGGCCCCGGCGTTTCGGTTGTTCGGCTATCTCGGTCATGCTGTCATCCTCCTGTGTTCTGTCCATTTAGAAAAAATACGCGACTAGTAACGGGAATGCAAGCGGTATCGTTACTAGTCGCATAATGTGCGGGTTCTTGCGTAAACCGTAACTAGTAACGGCAATACAATCGTTTCGTTACTTGTCGCGCAACGTCACCGCACGATTAACGCTATCCTATACATAATAGAGTTTTCCTTTGCAAACAGTGTGTTGCTGTACAAGTAAAACAATGTTCTATACTTGGTAATAAAGTCGTATACTGGAAAACAAAGATGTATACCCGATATTAAAGTTGTAGACTGGCTGACCAACAAGTCATCGGCAGAGCGTTTATTGCATGAAGCAATCCTTAAGAGAGCCATGCATGGCTCTTAACGGATATAAAAATTACCTCAACAGTAAAGTTTCGCTCTGAAGGAGCAAGCGCAGCGGACGCATGGGTTGATTATTGTTGGCCGGAAGTGGCATTCGGTGCTCCGGGTGCGGTCAACGCTTCCAGAGCGGATGTGACCATCGAACGTGGTCCCAAGGGTGTCAGGCAGTAATACCCGCCCACCACCGGCTCCTTAACGAGCCCTTGCTCACGTGCTGAGAACTGCAGTACCTTTCCAAGTGGTCTGGGCGATCCGTAGCCCGATCGTCCGGACTAGACTGGAAGCGGTCGTTGGGCGCGAAAATTTTCCAAACCATAGCTGTGCCAGATAATAATCCCAGTCCTCTGTTCAAACTTGCACGAGCATAGCGTCGGGCATTGTAGTCTGAAAGACTGCTGCTACCGCGCTTGTGCAACAGCAGCAAATAACAACGAAATGTCAGGAGGTGAAATTGGTTGATTTCAAAAAGCGACTGACGGGAAAGAAAGCGGAACGAACGACCGACCCTATAAAACTGTACGACACCCTGGACCGCGCACATGACAAAGGCCCGTTGCGTCCTGCACAGTTGGCTATCCTGCAGAGTTGGTTTACCAGCCATCGCAGCGATCGAGATGTAATCGTCAAACTGCATACTGGTCAAGGTAAAACCCTGATCGGATTGCTGATGCTGCAGGCGCAGTTGAACAACGGAAAGGGACCGGCGCTCTACTTATGCCCAAACAACTTCCTGATCAAGCAAACAATCGAACAAGCCAAGCAGTTCGGCATTGCAACCTGCCTAGCTGACTCTGAATTGCCAGATGCATTTTTGAACGGCGACAGAATTCTTGTTACCACAGTGCAGAAGCTCTTCAATGGGCTTACGAAGTTTGGGTTGAACAGGGATTCGATCTCCGTCGAAACGCTGCTGATGGATGATGCGCACGCCTGTGCCGACACGATCCGCGAGGCATGCCGAATTCGCATTCCCAAGGAAGAACACGCGTACGACGCTTTGAAAACTCTGTTCGCCGAGGACTTGGAGCAGCAGGGCCTGGGCACGTTTGCGGACATCAACAACAGCAAACGCGATGCCCTGCTTCCTGTGCCATACTGGGCGTGGATCGAACGTGAGGCCGAGGTCGCCAAGATTCTGGCCGCTAATACGGAGCGCAAATCGGTAAAGTTTGCATGGCCACTGCTGAAGAATATTCTTGGGCATTGCCAGTGCGTGGTTTCAGGCGTGGCGATCGAAATCGAGCCCCAAATTCCACCACTGACAGCCTTCGGCAGCTACGCGAAAGCGTCACATAGGATTTTTATGTCGGCAACGGTGACTGACGACGCCTTCCTCATCAAGGGACTGCAACTCAAGCCCGAGACCATCATCCATCCGTTGACCTACTCGAAGGAAAGCTGGTCGGGTGAGAAGATGGTGCTGCTCCCGTCACTCATCCACGAGGAGTTGGACCGCGAGTGCATTGTTAAAGGCTATGCGGCACCGAAGCCGAAACGTCGGCATGGCGTTGTTGCGCTTGCAACCGCATTTGCAAGGGTCAAAGACTGGGAGGCCTACGGCGCGATTGTGGCGAACAAGGGTTCGGTGGGCGAAGTCATCGACAACCTTCGCAAAGGCGAGTACGAAAAGACGGTCGTTCTAGTTAATAGCTACGACGGCATCGACTTGCCCGACGACACCTGCCGCACGCTGATTTTCGACGGCAAGCCCTATTCGGAGAGCTTGATTGATCTGTACGACGAGGCGTGCCGCCCGGGCAGCGTGGCCACATTGATGCGTGCCGTGCGCACGGTAGAGCAAGGGATGGGACGCAGCGTGCGGGGTGAGAAGGACTATTCCGTAGTCATCATCGTCGGCTCTGACATTACGCGCCTGGTGAGAGATCGCGAGTCCCGCAAATATCTTTCCTCACAGATGTCACGGCAGATCGAGATCGGTCTTGAGATCGCCGAAATGGCAAAGCAGGACATCGAAGCAGGGGAAATACCGGCCAACGCCTTCAATGTCCTTGTTCGCCAGTGCCTTCAGCGTGACGAGGAATGGAAGGCGTTCTACGTCGAGCAAATGTCTAAGATCAAGTCATCGGGTGCAAACGAGATCGTTCTTCGCGCGTATGCAGCAGAACTCGCGGCGGAGCAGGCGTACCGCGATGGAGACTATGGTACAGCGGCCGAGTTCCTTCAAAATCTCTTGGACAATAATCAAGTCGATGGAGAAGACAAGGGCTGGTATTTGCAGGAAATGGCGCGCTACCAGCATCGAACCAATCGTCTAGAATCTCAGCGGCTCCAGATCGCCGCTCACCAAAACAACCGGCTTCTCTTGAAGCCGTCCGACGGGGTGACGGTCGCCAAGCTGACCGTGGTCAGCCAAGGGCGGATCGAACGGATAGCGGCTTGGGTACGCAAGTTCGAGAACTATGAGCAGCTCAACATTGCACTATCTGACATCCTCGGCCGTTTGGTATTTGGCACCAAGGCAGACAAATTCGAGCAGTCGCTGGACGAAATCAGCCGAGCCATCGGGTTTGCCGGTGAGCGGCCAGATAAGGAGTGGAAGGAGGGGCCGGACAACCTGTGGGCTTTGGATGACACGCAGTATATTCTCTGGGAGTGCAAGAGCGAAGTTGAAGTAAACCGCGCCGAGATCAACAAGCGCGAGGCCGAGCAGATGAACCGCTCAAGCGCTTGGTTCGACAAGCATTACGCGGGAATGAAGGTCAAGCGTATCATCGTTCATCCGGCTAATACGGTGGCTCGTGCTGCGTCCTTTATCCATGATGTGGAAGCGATGCGAGAAACTGAACTTAGGCAGTTTGTCAGAAAATTGCGCGAATTTTTCAAGTCCTTTGAGGCGCTCAATTTCAGGGATCTCTCAGCAACCCAGATTCAAAAGTTCGTGGATGCCTATGGCTTATCTGCACCATCGCTGCTGACGCAACTTACGAAAAATCTAAAGAACATCCGATAGCCGCCGGCCGTGAATGGTTCGAACATTCTTGCCGTCAGGCTTATACCTGAATCCGTGGCCCAGCAATTGCTTTGCTGGTGATGGGATGGCAAGAGTGGTTTGATGGCGAAGGCATGGTTGCGGTCGACGCTGTTGTTGACGGCTGGATGGCTATTTTCGCGCTGGATGGGGGCTTTTATGGACGGCTTTTACGGACAAATGCCCTTCGGGCGAAATCCGCCCTTTCCCCTGGTGGAGAGAGGCCAGAACAAGTCAGGGGGAGCCTGGGGAACGCCGTCAGGGGGCCGACCAGACGGCATAGAGGTGCTGAAAGGCATGGAAGCCGGGAGAGCTGTGCTCTGGGAAGGAGAGGATCCACTGGCGGGCATGATGGACGACTCGGGCCGCCTGGGTGATGATTTCCTGGATCACCGTCTTGACGCGACGGCGCTTGGCCGGATGGCGCGTTGGAGCATCGGGTCCCAGCAGGGTGGCCTGACCGATCATTCGCAAGAGGTTATAGGCCATACCCCCCAAGGTCAGGATCAAATCGTTGGTGGCAAACTTCCCCGACGGCAGGCGTTCCAGATCCAGATCGGTCTTGATTTCGGCATGGAACTGTTCGTGGGTGGCGTGATCGGCATAGAGGGCAATGACCGCCTGCGAAGAGATCTCCGCCGGCAAGGTGGTATCCCAGCCTTCCAAAGTGGTTTCGGGCAACAGCAGGACCTGGCCATTGGCCAGACTGCTACGCTCGGTCAGCCGCAGGACGCGGCGCACCGCCACATCGCCCAGCTGGACAACTTCTTCCCAGATGGTGATGCGCTTCCCCGATCGAGGGCAGTCCCAGACGGTGGTCGGGTCAGCCAGACGCTGCGCGATCCTGGCAGAAAGGATTTGCCCTCGTCGGTTCCATTTGATCAGGAAGGCGATGGGGGTCCCACCTGCGGCTTGCCGTTCTTGATCCTGGCGGGCGAGGGTTTGGGCGATGGTCTTGCCATGAAAGCCGGCATCCATGCGCCCCAGAAGGGGCGACGGGGTCAGCGCCATCGCCCGCGGCAAGACCCGGTCCAGGGTCGCGTCGGTCTCCTCGGCACTGTGCTGGGTGCCCTCCCGCAATTCCATGCCGATGTTCCATCCCTCTCGCCCCAGATAGGCAGCAATGGGGGCGTAGCCCACGTAGCCGGCATAGGTCCAGCCGATCCCTTCCTTCCGAGTCTGGGAGTTGTCCAGGGTAAAAACGTCCATATCCAGGGGCGTCCAGCCACAGGGCAAGGACGTGATATCCACCTTTGCGCGGCGGAGCAACTGCAGGTCGGCTTCGTCCACCCAGGGCAGGAAGGCTTCCGCCTTCTCATCCAGGCATTGCCGCAGGGTCGGGCTTGCGGGTACGGCCCGCAGCCCCATGGTTTGCTGGAAGCAAGGGTCTCGCCGATACCGTTCAATGGCCTCAAAGTCGCTCTTGCCCTGGCAGAGAAAAGCCACTTGCGCCAGGAGGATGTCGCTGTTAGCGATGCCGCCCCGCACCGGGAAGCGAGGATCGATGAGCTGACGCAGTTGGGAGAATCGGGCCATGGCCTGGCCAACCAGGGGCAGGCCACCCAAGGCGGTGAGGGTTTCTGGGCCTTGGCGAAGGTGGAAAGTCGTCGGTTCCATGCGCACCCATCAGGTGAACCAAAGAAGTGTGCATTATATAATATAAAACAATGCGTTGGAATGGTTTTCCGGCGCCAAGGTCACGGATTCAGGTTATAGTATGGTGAGGTGCCCGAAAACAACTGTTTGGAGAGCAGCCACGAACAGCACAGACGATGTCGGCCTGGTAGAGGTGCCAGTAAGTCCGGAGAATCTTGCAAAAAAGGCAGGTTGCCCAATGGCCTATCTATCCGAGAAAATCAGTGCCGCATACCTGGTACTGGATGGTATGTTTTTCGGGTCACTGACGCTCATGGAATCAACCTGTTACCGCTCTCAAAAACACCTCTAGAAATCGTTTTCTGGATTCATGGCCTATATCGAGAACTCTGAGAGGCCTATCAGTATGCAATCTACCAGATGGCCCACGCCTATGGCTAATACTACTCCTCCAGATACTGGGTGGGCATGACTGCAAACGCTACCCTGTCGCCGTTGAGCCCTGAAGGTGATGGTCGGCAGCAGACTCAGACAGTACAGTACTGGAAGCGGACGCATGAACATACTAAGCTGTTCTAGCTTGCGACCGTACGGATTTGAATTTAGCATAGCCGACTACATTAGACAGTTATGTCCACAAGGAAATCTCGCCAAAAGTGGATCAAGCCATGAACTCCATCAAGTCCAAACAACGCGTCGCCGACCACGGCGAGGTCTTCACCCCGGCGTGGTTGGTGGATGCCATGCTGGACCTCGTGAAGGGCGAGACGGAGCGAATTGATTCGCGCTTTCTTGAACCCACCTGCGGCAGCGGAAACTTTCTGGTGCAAATCCTGCGGCGCAAACTCGCCGCCGTGGAACGCAAATACGGCAAGGCCGGTTTCGAGCGGCAGCACTATGCGCTGCTCGGGCTGATGTGCATCTACGGCATTGAGCTGCTCGCGGACAACATCGCCGAGTGCCGCGCAAACCTGTTGAAAGTATTCGCTGAGGTTTTGAACGTGAAAGAGTCGGATGCGCTCTATCGCGCAGCAATTCATGTGCTCTCACAGAACCTCATACATGGGGATGCGTTGACGATGCGCGTCCACGATGGCCAAGCGATCACTTTCGCCGAGTGGGGCTACATAGGTAAGGGCAAATTCCAGCGGCGCGACTTCCGCTTTGACGTGCTCACCGGTTCGTCGGCTTTCAGCGCGGAGGGTTCACTCTTCGCCCACCTCGGTATGCACGAAATCTTCACACCGATCAAGACGTATCCACCCATGACAGTGAACGAGCTGGCCGGAGCGGCGTTCAGCGATGCCCCAAAAGAAACCGCATGAACGCCCAGGCCCACTTCACCCTGAGTGGACGCAACCCCGATGTGCTCACCTGCATCGCCAACCTCTCCAACGACGAGGTGTTCACCCCGCCCGAATTTGCCAACCGCATGCTGGAAACGCTCGCAGAGGCCTGGGCGGACAGCCACGGCGGGGTGAACCTCTGGGCCGACAAGACGGTGATGTTTCTCGACCCCTGCACCAAGTCCGGCGTCTTCCTGCGCGAGATCACCCGCCGCTTGGTGGAGGGGCTGGCCGTGGAAATTCCGGACCTGCAAACGCGCGTGGATCACATTTTGACGAAGCAGGTCTTCGGCATCGGCATCACCCGGCTCACCGCCATGCTCGCCCGCCGCAGCGTCTATTGCTCCAAGCACGCCGACGGCCCGCATTCCATCTGCAAGACGTTCCAGAGCGACTCGGGCAATATCTGGTTCGAGCGCATGGAGCATGCGTGGGGAGATACCAAGTGTATATTCTGCGGCGCACCACGCGCCATTCTGGACCGAGGCGAAGAACGTGAAAACTACGCCTACGCATTCATCCACACCGACGACATCAAGGCCCGGATGGCCGAGCTATTTGGGGGCAGCATGCAATTCGACGTCATCATCGGCAACCCGCCGTACCAAATGAAGGGGGGAGCGGGTGGTTCGAGCGATTCCTCGATCTATCACTTGTTCGTTGAGCAGGCGATCCGGTTGGAGCCGCGCCACCTCAGCATGGTCATCCCTTCGCGCTGGATGGCAGGCGGTCGAGGACTTGATGAGTTTAGAGCGAAGATGATCAACAGCGGGCATCTTCGCAATCTCACAGACTTCCCTGACTCAGGCGATGCTTTCCCCGGAGTGCAGATCAAGGGCGGCGTGTGTTTTTTCCTCTGGGACAGCACGTATAACGGAACCTGCGATGTCACGCGCATGGTCGGAGGCGAGAAGCATCTTCAGCATAATCGGCGACTGGGAGAATTCGATGTGTTCGTTCGCGACGAGCGTGCACTTGGAATTTTGAGGAAGGTTCTTGCGAAGAAGGAGCCGTCGGTGCTTGAACTCGTGTCTGGCGACACGCCGTTCGGTATCGCGACGAACTTCGAGGGCTGGATCGAAAAAGAGGTAAGCGGAAAGATTGCCCTTCACCTGATCAAAAATGGCAAGCGCATCGTCGGTTTCATGAAACGCGCCGACATTCGCAAGAACGCGGACGCCATCGATACATGGAAGGTTCTCGTACCAAAAGCCTATGGAGCCGGTGAGTCTTTCCCACACCAAATCCTTGGCAAAGAGATCGTAGCCGCGCCCCCCTCGGCATGCACTCAGTCGTACCTCGTCGTGGCACCCTTCCCATCGGAGAGGGCAGCGCAGAGTTTCGCCAGCTACTATCGAACTCGCCTGTTCCGTTTTCTCGTATCGCTGAGAAAAATCACCCAAGACGCCTTGCGATCGACTTACACATGGGTGCCACAGCAGTCCTGGAACAGGACTTGGACCGACGACATGCTCTACAAGAAGTACGGCATCACGAATGACGAGATGGCGTTCATCGAAAGCATGATTCGTCCGCTGGGCGACTCTGACGATGCCTAGACCTATCGACGACATCCTCGCTCCCAAGTCCGAGGCCCGGCCGCGCATCTACGCCTATTCCATTGACGATACGGCGCACGTGGGCCTACTCAAGATCGGCCAGACCACGCGCAACGTGAAGCAGCGTGTGGCCGAGCAGTTGAAGACTGCTGCGATCAGGAATTATACCATCGAGCTTGACGCGCCAGCCGAACGCGAGGACGGCACGACGTTCACCGACTTCGAGGTCCGCTTGGCGCTTGAGCGCAAAGGCTTTGAGCGGGTTCAACTGGAATGGATGCGCTGCGCCGTGGCGGATGTGAAGACCGTGCTCATGGAACTGCGCACCGGACAAAGTTACTCCGGCTCGCATTCGGCGACCTTCCCCATGCGCGCCGAGCAGGCCGAGGCGGTGGGAAAAACCTTCCATTACTACCGATCGATCTGGGCCGAGAACCCGGATGCCGTGCCGCGCTTTTTGTGGAACGCCAAGATGCGCTTCGGCAAGACCTTCACCACCTACCATCTCGCCAAGAAAATCGCAGCCAAGCGCGTGCTGGTGTTAACTTTCAAGCCCGCGGTCGAGGATGCCTGGCAGACCGACCTCGAATCGCATGTGGACTTCGACGGCTGGCAGTATCTTTCACGCGCCACGGGCGGCGACCCGACGCAGATTGACCACGACAGGCCGCTGGTCTATTTCGGTTCGTTTCAGGATCTCCTGGGGCGCGACAACGCAGGGAATATCAAGCCCAAGAACGACTGGATTCACACCATCAACTGGGATTTAGTGGTGTTCGACGAATACCACTTCGGCGCGTGGCGCGAGACGGCGAAAGAGCTGTTCGAGGGTGAGGAAGAAACCGTCGCGAAGAAAGAGGCCACGCTGGAATATGCCGCCGGATTGGAGGGCGTGAACGAAGACCTCAACGTCCTCTCAGAGAAAGAAAACGAGTTTTTGCCCATTACCACGCGCGCCTACCTCTACCTTTCCGGCACACCGTTCAAGGCGCTAGCCACGGGCGAGTTCATTGAGGAACAAATCTTCAACTGGACCTACACCGACGAGCAGCGCGCCAAGGAGGCATTCGCGGCGAAGAATCCGGGAATGTGGAACCCCTACGGCGCGTTGCCGCAGTTGCGTCTCTTGACCTACCAGATGCCGGATGAACTGCTGACGATCGCCAGCGGCGGCGAGTTCGACGACTTTGACCTCAACGAGTTTTTCGCCGCCACGGGCACGGGGAATTCCGCGCAGTTCAAGCACAAAAGTGATGTGCAGAAGTGGCTTGACATCATCCGCGGCCAGTACACGCCCAAGTCCGTCGTGTTCCTCAAGACAGGCACACGACCCCCTTTTCCGTATTCAGATGTGCGCCTGCTGCCGTATTTGCAGCATTCGTTCTGGTTCCTGCCCAAAGTCGCGGCCTGCCATGCGATGGCGAATCTGCTGGCCGAAAATTACAACGTGTTCTGGCACGACTACACTGTGGTGGTTGCGGCCGGAACCTCGGCAGGCATCGGACTGGATGCCTTGCCGCCCGTGCGTAAGGCCATCGGCAGCGGGTTCGACACCAAGACCATCACACTCTCGTGCGGCAAACTCACCACCGGCGTGACCGTGCCGCAGTGGTCGTCCATCCTGATGCTGCGCAATCTGAAATCGCCAGAAACTTACTTTCAGGCGGCATTTCGCGTGCAGTCGTCCTGGGCCATCAAGAACCCCAACGGCGACGACCCGAACGAGGAAGAAGTCCTCAAGCCGGCGTGCTTTGTGTTCGACTTCGCGCCCACACGCGCGCTGCGGCAGCTCTCCGAATACGCCATCGGGCTTTCGCCCAATGAGCAAAATCCGGAGAACGCGGTCAAGGACCTCGTATCGTTCCTGCCCGTGCTGGCTTATGACGGTGCGAACATGACGCAGATCGACGCGGGCGGCATTCTCGACATGGCCATGGCAGGCACCTCGGCGACACTCTTGGCGCGCAAGTGGGAAAGCGCGCTTTTGGTGAACGTGGACAACGACACCCTGCGCCGCATCCTCGACAACCCAGAGGCAATGGCTGCGGTTGAGCGCATCGAAGGCTGGCGTGCGCTGGGCGAAAACATCATCGAGACCATTATCAACAAAAGCGACAAGGTCAAGGATCTCAAGAATAAGGCGAAAAATGAGGACTTGTCAGCAAAGGAGAAGAAGGAACTTTCTGAAGAGGAGAAGGAATACAAATCCAAGCGCAAGCTCGTTCAGGAAAAGCTGATCAAGTTCGCCACCCGCATTCCCGCCTTCATGTACCTGACCGACTTCCGCGAGAACACGCTGCAGGATGTGATCACCAAGCTGGAGCCGGATCTGTTCCTCGTTGTCACCGGCCTGACGGTGAAGGACTTTCACCTGCTGGTGCGGCTAAAAGTGTTCAACACCGAACAGATGAATCAAGCGGTGTTCGCGTTCAGGCGCTATGAAGATGCCTCGCTCGCCTACACCGGCGTCGAAAGCCATGAAGAGTTGAGACACTACGGTCTGTACGACACCGTGGTGGCGAGTATAGTGATCCCCACATTTGGGACAGTAGTTTAAGCTTGCTCCTGATATGAAGAAGCCGATGATCGTCAGTAAAATGACCGGTTTGTGATACTTCGGTTTCATGATACTTTTGGGGCCCCAACGCCAACCTCCTTCTCTCATATCTAAATGGCCGTTCCTGACCGATAATAGCCCTTCCCAAACTGTATGTGAAGGTCCGCTTCCGCTGCTGCATCACCGCCCATTCCCTGGCCATATTCTTACCGCCTGTTCAGGATTCCGTCCAGCAAACTCATCTGGTGCGCTCCCTGGCTCGCAGCCTGAGGATGGACCAGGCCACTCACTGTGATCCCGAGCAGGCGCACAGACGCGCCAAGGGGCACCGCGCGATCCAGCAGTTCGGGTAGCAATGTAGCGATGGCTTTTTGGCTTCCTATCGCCTCGGTTGCCGTGTGTGCTCGGGTGACCGTGGTAAAGTCGGGAAAGCGTGCTTTGATGCTCACCGTGTGTCCTGCCAGTGCCGAGGGTGTCCATAATTTTGTGTAAACGTGATTGAACCCAGTTCTCGGACACTCGGCCGACTCGCCTTGCCTGCCGACCGAACCCGTCAATAGTGTTCATTCAGCGCGCCGCTCGCTGGCTGACCACTGGAATCTTCGCAACCCGGAGCTACGGAGGGCGAGCTAAACGAACATGGCGCCACTCGCTAGTGTTTCGCTGAACTCGCCGAAGCTGCTGCTCCGGTGCAGCGTACGCACCTGCCAAAGGTAGAACGCCCGCAGCGGCCCGCTTTCAGGGCCAGCACCCTCGCGGCACGCCGTGCCTCGTGAGATGAGCGCCGTCCCACAATTTCCACGAAGCAGCCTTGGTCGTGCCAGTCCCCACCCCGCGTTCCAGTAGCAAAGATCAGCGACGACCTGATCTTCTACCTTGACCTCTAGCTGACCATCACGAGGGGTGATTTCAACCTCATGCAAACCAGGCACCGTCGGGAAGAAGAGCCGCGACGGATACAGGTCGTGCTGGAGGTAGCCCATCCGGTCGTAGTCGAGCGTTCCGGCCAGCGGCCAGGCCTTGCAATCGTCGTCCATCAGTTGTTCGAGAGTTGGTGGAACTACGATGGTCGTTGTACTGAGTGGGTCTGCAACTGCGCTAGAAAGCATCTGCTCGTGCGTCCAGAAGGCCACGAGATGAGCCGCCAAGTTCGCATCGTCAACGTTGCCGCCAGCGGCCTGCGACCACCGCACGAGGGACACCTCCACACATCGTTCCATAGACATCACGACTGGCGAGTTGAAAGCGATTAGCTCGTCGCCGGGACGCGCTACCGCCACACGGGCAAGGAGGGCTCGAAATGCTGCTTCGACCGCCTCAGTATCGCCGTCGAAGTCAGTCGACGTTGGGAACCAGTCTGGACGCCGTGGCCTAAGCAGGGCCAGAGTTGGATGGACCGGCAGCGCCAAAAGCGATTTTTCGTCTGCAAACTCCGACGGCATATTCCAGAACTGCTTGGCCACCGCCAGCGTACGAAGGTAGGCAGAAATGGCGCGAAGAGCCGCGCGCGCGGAAAGCTGGCCAATGAAACCATCACCCAGCGGCTGCGTGAAGTGCCAGGGGTCACCTTGGTATGGCGCGTCCGGGTAAGTTGCTCGGTTCTCCGTCCACTCAAAGGCCATCTGCCGGACGAAAGGAAGCCCGGTACGGACCTCGAGCCTGTTCATGGACGTCCGGAACATTCGGGGCATATCCACGCCTTGCACGCCGTCAAAGTCATCTGGGATCTCGAAGTCCTCCGGCACCTCCTTCAAACTCGCGTCGCCGGCCTGAGCCGACAGCCCAATGCTCTCCACCAGCAAGTCCGAGAGCAGGGATGACTTCGGGATGCTTTCAGATAGCTCTGCAGCGGGTGAGTAGCCGTGCCCCTGTGTCGCCATCCAGAAAATGAACAGAACCTCGACCACCTCCGCTTCGAGCTTGCGTGAGCTCAGCAACTGGAGCAGCGCGGACTCGGTTTCCGCCCTCGCAGCTGTTTCACCGAGCCGAGCCGCGAGCTCCTGCATGATCCACCACCGTGTGGATGTGGAAGGCCATCCGAGTCGCGCAATGAGAATGCGAAGCTCGTCCATCAGGCCCCCGACACGGAAAGGAGGGCCAGTTCCGCCGCCCAGCGGGGCTGCTCCAGCGGGAGGGTACGGGAGTCCTCGATGACGCAATCGACCATGGTCTCCGCGAATCTCACGGCCTTCTCAATGCGCCCTTGTCGGGCGTA
>JAPTWT010000196.1 GCA_028064935.1 Gammaproteobacteria bacterium
GGCCATCAACGGCCCCATGAAACCTATGCCTATGCCGTTTAGCGCATTGATCCCGAAAAGTTTGAGGAGCTTGCGGTTCTCGGCGCGCGTCAAGGCATCCGCCACGGCCCTGGTATCATCAGTATCCTGCTTGTGCTCTGGTTCCGGCCGCACAACCTCGGGGATGGCGCGCAGTAGGACAAGGCCGACCAGGGCGCCCAAAAGCACCAGAAGAAACAGCGGACGATAGGCAAGCGGTCCTGGGAGAACAGTTCCCAGGAAGGAGGGGAGTGCGGCGAGCAACGCCCCCAACGCCATCCCCAAAAATCCCATGGCCGTATTCAGGCTGTAGACCGTCGCACGGTCCCGGGCCTCAACCAGTTCGGAAAGCCAGGCGAGTTCGACTGGCGCAAACGGGCCCGCGCCCCCGTTCAAGCCATGGCCAAAGCCGCCGAGAATGGCGGCGATCGCGAGTACGGAGCTGTGCGAATCCGCGAGCGCCATGAGGGCCGCGACCACCTGAACCCACTCGTAGGCCTGCAAAAAGGTCTTGCGCCCGCGCGTATCGGATAATGGCCCGACGAACAGCGCCAGTGTCGCCGACACCAGCAACGCCACCATGAAAAGCCCGCCGATTATGGGGGCCGACCAGTGGAGGGCGTGAAGATAGAGCGCGAAGTCCACGACCAGCGCCCCCTGGCCTACGCTGCGCGTGGCCCGAATAACGATCAAAAGCCGCGCTTCGCGCGTGAGTCGCGCGTACTCCATGGAAAACGTATCCTCAAATAAATTCTATAAAGTCTGCTAATTACAACAGAATACTAATGTTCTTTCTTAAACATATTCCCACGCCTTTGCAAAACGCCAAGGTCGCTTTAAATGGGCAAGACACGGTTAATCGAGGCCGAAGAGGCGCTTTAGGCGCGGCAGCTGCTCCTGCGCGGTTCCGTAAAACACCTGTCCCTCATAGACTGTGATAGGGGCGATGCGCACACCGAATTCCGCCTTGGCCTTATCCGCGGCCCCGGGTTGGCTCAAGTCGTGCTCCGTAAACGCCATGCCGCGTGCCGCGAACCACGCCTTCAACGCGGCGCAGTCCGGGCACCCGGGGCTTGTGTAGAGATGGATCGTATTTGGCAATCATTTCTCCGCGTGCTAGGCCTGACCGGCAATAGGCCGGGAACGGCAGTGGCGTGCGGTGCGCATTTGTCATCGAAGACCAATAACACACCCGCGGGGATTCTGACGCCCGCGATCCGAAGGTAAAACCGCCTAGGCGGGTTGGCGCTGAAAAAGTCCCCGCCACCAGCGCTTGCGGCTCTCCGGCAAGGGCCTGGGATCGGCCAGTGTTTCAGGGGGCATGCGCGTCAATAGCCACCCCGGCAGGGTCTTCATGCCGGAGCTGCCGCACGAGCTCCCCAGATTGTGGGGGTCGAAGATCTTGATGAAGTTCGGCTGCGCCTTGTCGTCGGCGTAGACGATGCCACAGTAGTCTTCGCGATGCTCGCGCCGCAAAAGCGCATCGATCTCCTCAGTGAATCGTATCAAGGCCTCGGGATCGGCCACGCTGGTCGGCGTCGGTTCGCCGATTGCGTAGATGTACCACCCCTTCGGGCGCGCACGCACCGTAGCCCACAATTCCGTAAGCTGTGCCCAACTCACGATCCCGCTGAAAGGGCCGGTCAATGCGGCCTGAAAGGAGCTTCCGTTTGCTGCCTCCGCCATCGAGTTTCCTCCCACAGCTTCATATTAGACATAACCATGCAGGCCCACGGCCCCACGAGGCGCTGAGGGCTCGCCTCATCCGGGAAAGGGGGTCTCCGTCTTTTCGGCCGCCGCGTGGCTCATCACTGTTTACGACGGCCGATGCTTCTCGGTCCTTACCGGGCAGGTCTTGATGCCGAGGATCTGATAAAGGCCGCAAAATCCCACAAGGCCCGTTATGAGAGGCAGGACCCCGATCCATCCCCAAGGCGCCCAGCGACCCGTTACCGCAAGCGCGATCAAGACAAGCCCGATGATGATGCGAATGATGCGATCCAGCAGCCCTTCGTTCGTGTTCATTGATTACGTTCCTCCGTGATCACTAGTCCCTCGTTATTATTGCTCAGAAACCGGGCAGCGGATACATGCCGGGTCCGGCACCTCATCTACGACCTATGTAAGTCCAGCCACGATTGAGTGGGAAGCGGGCCCTTGGGGAGGGAATGACGGTTGCGTTTGCCCCGTGTAGTAAGGGCCCAGCGGCGAGTTGGCATTAACTCTCCTTATCTTCGCGCCCCCGTGATTTAACATAATATACATTATACGAACTACTAAATGGGGGGAATCGGCGCCCGTAAGATGCCCCCTGGGGCCCGTGGCCGCGCCTTTCGAAGCGGCAAGCCGGCCGCTGCATCGATAACTTGCGAGGCCCCTTGGCAGGCCGCTTGGTAGGCCCCGTGGCGGCGCGAGGACGTCGGCTCAAGACTCGGATGGCTACAGCTGCGGACGGAGGGATACGCGGGCGGCGAGTCCCGCCTGAGCTAAAGACGATTGGAGGTCGGTACGGGATCTGGGGTCGGTACGGGATCTTCAGGGGCCGCCTGGGCCACAGGCCCAGGCGAGAATGCGTGGCTAGAGGGTTGCGACGCGTCAGTGGTCACCGCGATCGTCACCGCGATCGCCACGATCATCGTGATGGTAATAGCCACCACACCAGTAGCATCCGCGGCGCTCGTATTGGCCTGGCGGGGCAAAGAAGCAACCGGCCAAAACGCTCGTCCCGATCAGGATGAGCAGGCCGCGAGCCAGGATTTTCGCAAACCTCGGTGATTTCGACATGATGGGTTTCTCACTCCTTATTTTTATGGCGTGCCCGCGGGGGTGCTCCCCATGGGCAAGGCGGAACGCAGGCTCG
>JAPTWT010000135.1 GCA_028064935.1 Gammaproteobacteria bacterium
GCGTTCTTCTGATTTCTATCGACACCGGCGGAATGAAGACGGTTGCTCCATTCTACAGACAACATAACATAAAAGGTTTACCGATCCTTCTGGATCCATCCTCAAGCGCACTCGACGCCTTCCAGACCCCTGGTATTCCATTCACGGTAATTGTGAACCGCGATGGCGATGTCGTCGCATCCCTTCTTGGTGCTGGCGACTGGGATACAACAGCCACTGAGGTCGCACTCCACCGGCTTATCGGGGCGCCCAACAGAGCACGCCATGCCAAGCCGACGTCGTCGGCTCCAGCCCCCGCGTAACATGCGTCCATCATGCTCTGATACGCTTCTACTCGACTGGCAACCGCTGCCCTGACGGCTGCATTAGCCACTTAATTTCGATCCGCTTCGACGAGCGCGACCCGGAAGTGTCGGGGCCTGCCCATTTTCAAATGCGGCGACCCATCGTTTATATTGATTGTTCCTCCATCAAGGCTCGTGCGCGATCATCGCCCCGTGGCAAAACTTTCATAGAGCTGTCTTGATTCGGAAATCATAGCGATCAGTTTGCGTAGTATGAACGACACCAACGTTGGCTAGTCCGGTTTTCTCACGAGGGTCATGTGACAACTCGGCCTGGGTCTCTGATGGAGCTGCTGGGGGGACTTGGGGTGGCTAACTGAGCGGTATCGGCGTGATTCGGACGAGCGTCGCCGGCGCTGGATTGAAGGCCGACGTTTTTCGGGGGTATGGCGTCTTGCGGTGTCTGGTTCGTGTCAGGCGAGGGCGGCACTTCGGAGCCGCGCATGGGCGAGACCGAATTCGTATTGCCACGGATGGGCCGAGGCCATGGCGACGCGAACGCGGCGGACGCTGATACGGACGAGGGCGCCGAGCTTGAGGAGCTTAAGCCGGATCGTGCCGCACGTGGCCCGGGCGAACTGGGTGTGGACGAGACCGATGCGGCGGAGCGCACAGAGCAGCACATAGGCCATGGAAGCGAACCAGAGGCGCAACTGGTTGGCACGCATGGTGGCGGCGGAGGTGCGGTCGGCGAACAGGTCGAGCTGGCATTCCTTGATCCGGTTCTCCATCTCACCACGCGCGCAGTAGACGGCTTCGTAGAGATGCCTGGCGTCGACCTCGGCGGGCTTGAGCGAGGTGACGATGAAGCGGGGGTTGGCTTCCCCCTGGGTCCATTCGGCCTTGCCGACGACACGGCGCTCGCGGCTCCAGCTGTCGAGCGTCGACCAGGTGAAATCCTTGAAGTGGCGGGCCGGCTTTCCGGTCGCGGTGCTCCCGGCCTCGGCGGCCGCGAGTTCGGCGCCGATTTCGGCGACCAGGCGAGCGTTGCGCGCGAGACCGAAGACGTAGTCGACGCGGTTGGCTTCGCACCAGGCCATCAGGCCATCACGGCAGAAGCCGGAATCGGCACGGAGCAAAATCCGCACCCGCGGCCAGCGCCGGCGAATCTGGCGGACAATGCGGCCGATCTCCTCGGTGGCACCGGCCGAAGCGTCGATGTTGGAGCGCCGCAGTTTGGCCGCGAGCAGGTGCCGGCCGCAGAAGACGTAGAGCGGCAGATAGCAGAAGCAATCGTAGTAGCCATGAAAGAACCGGCCTTCCTGATGCCCGTGCAGGGGATCGTCGGTCGCATCGAGATCGAGGACGATCTGCTCCGGTACCGCCTTGTGGGCCTCCAGGAAGACATCGACGAACAGCCCCTCGATCGCCGCCGGATCGTGGCTCACCTTGTGGTAGCGCGTCGGCTCCGGCCGGCTGAGTTCAAGGCGATTGAGCGTGCTCTTGCCCGCCAGCGGCGCGCAGTCCGATCGCCGCGCCTCGAGCTTGCCGGCCAGTACCGCCATCACCGGATCCTGCCGAAGCGTGTCGTGGTCGTTCAGATCCTCGTAGCCGAGCGCCATGCCGACAACCCGCTGCAGCACCAGGGTCCGCACCTCGTGTTCAATGAGTTCAGGAGAGCGCCGATCGGTGAAGCACGCCGCAAACCGCTCCGTCAGCCGGATCGCCCGATCCGCGGCACCCAGAAGCAGCGCACCCGCATCCGACGTCATCGCCCCGCCGTCGAAACCCGCCACCACACGGCGTCCTTCAACCCGTGGAAATTCAAACAGATCCGCGCTACACTCTGTCGGCATCGGGAAATTCCTCCTAATCGCAAAAGATCTTTGTTACAAAAGCACTTTCGCAGATTCGGAGCCCCGATGCACCTCCCCTCGTGAGAAATGCGGACTAGGTGATGTGACGGGACAGCACCAAATCGATCCATCGTCTCCATCAAACTTTGCCTTAGAGTTGCTCGATCCGATTGCTTTCGTTTGCTGCCAACCAACGTCAGACCGAACTGTACCAACGCTTCAGCCGGGTATGTTTCCGCAACGACGATCTTACCTGGTTCAAGCAAATCGGCAAATTTACCTGCATACGGCCAAACCATTATGCTCAAATTTTGTCTAAACGCTGGCAGCAAACATTCACGCCACGCAGAAAGAGTGGCCTTTCCGCATTGATTCGGCCCTAACGTCCAGAACAAGGGAGATCCGCCACGCCGCCTGGACGTTGGAAAATCTACGTAACGTCGCAGATCATCAGTTTTCGAAAAGCCAAGCTTGTCAGCGAGCCGTGCCATGTGGCCATGACCTTTGACGCTTGCTTGCGGATAGAATGGCCGGTCAAGTGAAGCCTCGTCAAGGGAGGTGCATACCTGAAAAATTTGTTCATTCCCGGTTAAACCGCGTAACCAGTCCAAAAAATCTGAGATCCCCTTGGATTTGGCAAAAGCCCGCGGTACGCCAAACGCGAAATCAGCCCCAAACGCTACCGGATCTCCACCCGCCTTATCGATCAATCTTGCAAGCAAATT
>JAPTWT010000215.1 GCA_028064935.1 Gammaproteobacteria bacterium
CGCAGGTGCGTGGTCAGGAAATTGACGTACTCCGGCGGCACCACACGGGTGAGGTCAAAGGCCTCGATCTCCTTCAGCGATTGCAGCACCGTCTTGTCCGGGGCGAACACCAGCGCGTTATGGGAGTAGCGTGCATCCTTCTCGAATTTGTTGCCCAGCAGGAACTCGTAGAAGATGCAGGTCGCCATCAGGATGGTTTTGCCGGTGCCCATCGTCAGAGCGAAGATGTAGTTGGGGTAGGCGCGCGAGTTTCTACGCATTGCCGCGAACACGGCCTTGTACTGATCCTGCGTGATCTTGTCGAACAGGTCCGTTTGCCCCGCGTCCCCTGGCACCACGCCACCCTCGGCACGGCCAGCGAAGCGGCCTTGCTTCTCGAACCACTGCTGGAAGATCTCCTCGACCTTGGCATTGTCAAGGAACTCCTTGAGAAAGACGTAGGTTTCCAGCGCCTCGAACTGCGGCTGGCGCAGGAAGGCCTTCGGGTTCTTCTCCGGGTTGTTGAAGTCGAGGAACTTGCGGGTGAGGTCCTTGTAGTGCGTGCGGATCGTGCCCCGGTTGGCCTGATAGAACTGCCAGAGAAACTGGAAAAATGCAAAGTCGAGCGACGCGCTCACCGCTTTAGCTGCGCGTTTAGTCGCCATAGCTTACACTCCCTTCCCAGGATTCCGACAGCAGATCGGTGATCTTCACGCGAATGGTGCCTGCGTCGTCCGGCACCTTATATGCGCCCCTGACCAACTCATCCCTTCCCGGAATGTCCACCACCGCCGGTTGCAGTACCCCGCCGTCGTAGTTCCAGTCGATCAGCACCGAGTCAGCCAGTTCCTTCCAGTCGTCGACTGCTTGTTTTTGGAGAGAGAGTTTTTGCAGCAGATTCATCGGGTAGAATTTATCGATGACCAGTTCGCCCTTCTTGACGGACACCTTGGCCTGGGAGTCGCGCTTGAACTCCAGATCGGCCTTGTCGCGCAGGATGTCTACCACCTCCACGTCGATCTTGAAGGGCTTGGCCGCATATTCCAGTTCTGCTCGCAGCGTAGGCTCATGGCCCATGCAGACGAGGGTGATCTTCTCGACCGGGCGGTTTGGGTTTTCGTTCTGCCTGCGTTCCCACGCCTTGTAGTCGAAGCCCGCGATCAGCTCGTTGAGGTCGGCGCGCGTGGCGATACGGTTGACGGCCATGATCTTGACCATGCGCCCGTCCTTTTCACCGTCGAACACGGTGCTGAACTCCAGCTTCTGAATTTCCAGCGCCTCGATAAGCAGTTCCTTTGCCTGAACGGGATTACGGAACACGTCGTAGTGGTTGACGTTGAAGAGCTCAAAGCCGGTCGATACAGGCAGTCTACTCTCAAGCGGCCGTTGGCGCAGCTCATCAGCTACCTTACTGAGTCTTTTTGTGGTTGTATGGATTGAACCAAGGTTGATATCGGCTCCAATGAACCGACGGCCAAGCTTCATGGCGACCGCTTGCGTAGTTCCTGATCCCATGAAGCAATCGAAGACAAGATCGCCTGGTTTTGATGAGGCCGCGATCAACTTGAAAAGCAACTCTTCCGGTTTTTGCGTTGGATAGTCTGTTCTTGTGTTTGATGCCTGATTCTCGATGTCAATGAAGAAGAAGTCATTCGCAACCTTTCCCTCCCTGAGATAGTCACGAACAACAAGCTCAGGGTGGGTTTTTTCCCATGAAGGATCGACGTCCTTTGCACTGCGCACCGGGCTGTCTTTTATGTTTCTTCCGTTCAGCCGGTATCGCCCGTTCTCGTCTTCGAGACGGTACTTCTTGATCGTTGCCTCAGACAGTGGCTCGATAACCATGTCGTCGTTCCAATTGAAGACAGGGTCTTGTGATTTCTTGTAAAAGAGGATGTCGTGATGGCTTCTCTTCCAAGAGGATTTGATGGAGCTTCTAGTAGAAAACATCCAGATCAAATGATTGAGGAAGTTTTGGGGTCCAAACACTTCGTCCATGAGACTACGGAGGTGATGCACCTTTCTGTAGTCGCAGTGAAGGTAGATCGCTGCGTCGTCCGCCATCAACTCGCGGATAAGGATTAGCCGCTCGAACATGAACTGCAGGTATTCATCGTTTGACCAAATATCCCCGTACTGTTTTTCCTCAAACGCAAGCTGGTCGTTCTTTGCGGCTTTCCCCTTCACTTCGATGGTCATCCGGTAGTCGGCTTTTGAGTCAAAAGGCGGGTCGATATAGACGAGCTTCACCTTGCCTCTAAACTCTTTCAGCAGATGGCTCATAACCTGAAGGTTGTCACCCCAAAAAATCTTGTTGCGCCAGCCATCCACCTCTTCGCCGTGAATCTCTTTCAACTGCGCTGGGTAATACTGCGTCGATGTAAACGGACGCTTACCGCGCCAGTTGAGCATCGGGTAACCCTTGATCGGCTCGAACTCGTATTTGTCAACGTTGGTGGTGCCTTTATCGGGCGTGGCCAGTTGCAGGCTTTCCTGCGCGGGTTTTGAGTCTTTCATTGGCCTTCTCGTCGGTAGTTGGTTAGACATTCTAGTCTGGGTAGTCCGTGACAGTTTTGACGCAGGCGACGGCGCAGAGCTGGCCCCCTCGAAAAGCCGGGCAATAAGGGCATTCTTTCGCCCCCTCGATTCAACTCCCACGGCCTCGCAAACCTGCTTGACTTCGGTCTCGTTGAGATAACCGAGAAGCTCCTCCGGCCTGCAACGACGTGCGGCTGCGGTAGCGTCGGCCAACGTCTGCCGTTTGCGCTTATCTGCAACAATCAGTTTATAGTCATGGACGATCTGCCGAAGTGCGGAAGTACTGGCGATTGTGATGATGATCGACTTCAACCTCATTGACTTCAAGTCGGAGAAGAA
>JAPTWT010000168.1 GCA_028064935.1 Gammaproteobacteria bacterium
ACCGATGCCGCATTGTGATTAGCCCCTCTTGGCCGCGGCTGCCGCAAGGGTGTTATTCGCTCTCTGTCCCGGCCTTGAGTCCGTCCTCGTAACCGGCCTCATAGCCGTCATCGTAGTTGCCACGCGGGTCCTCGTCGTCGTCGCCATAGACTTCCGTGTCAAACGCCGGCTCGAAGTCCGCCACACCATAATCCTTGGCGTAGTTTTCGTACTCGCCGATGACCTCGTACCGGCAACACCGCATCTTGGTGTTGTTGTAGTCGACCGGAATCGACACGACGTCGGCCGGGTCTACCTTGACCAACATGACGTGGTCGCCATGGCTGTAGAAGGCCTTCAGATACTCGGCGCTGCACACGTGCAGCCCGAAGCTGCAGGTGCGCGTGGAATCGTCGTCGACAGCGTTGCGAGGCATCTCGCACACTTGACCGACGCCGTTGTCGAAGGTCCCGCTGTGCTTGTCCTTGTAGTCCGGGCGGACCACCTTGTACCCGATGAAACAGCCGTCGGGCGTCAAGGGCAACTTCCCGTACTCCAGGAACTGGTACAGCTCCTGGACTGCACGCCGACTCGGGTTGCGGAACAGCCGCTCAACGAAATTCGCCAGCGGCTTCAAGCTGTAGCCGCCTTCGAGCAGCCGGAGCAGACGCCCGGACAGCTCCGCGGCAAGCGCGCGCCCCTCGTAGAGCACAGCGCCATCCACGACCGACAACTTGGTCCCCTCCACGGCCTTTTCGGCCGCGCGCTTCGGGGCCTCGATTATGGCCAAAACATCCGCCTCGTCGGCGTCCTTCTGCAAGGCCTCGACGAGGCCCGCGTACCGCTTATCGGCCGCGTCGATGGTCAGGACACGCCCGTCGAGGATGACGGTGGCCACGCCATCCGTGATGATGTAGTTGCAACTCATGCTGCATCTCCTTGTTGGTTAACTCACGCCCCTATAGGCCCCGTCGAAAATTCGCAGGCCACATTGCCGGCCGAACCGGCCATACGGCCGGCAATGCCCCCCCTTCGGGCGGCAATGCGGCCGGTTCGGCCTGCAATACAGGCTGTGTGGGCGTGCCATCAGAATTTTGAGCGGTCGACGGCCCGTAGTTGGATGGTTACAGGCTCAACACCCAGGGCTTTCGCCTTCAGACTGATTACGGGCCTTTCGGTTTTCGCCGAAGGCGAAAACTTAATTGCCGCGCAGCGGCAATCGGTCCGCAACGCCGACCATAGGCTGTTAGGCCCCGTTGAAAATTCGCGCGCCAGAAAATCTTCGCGCGCCAACAAAAACCCCTGCGCCCGAAAGCAGCAGGGGAAGTTAGGCCATGCGGCCTACAATGGAAGTTTCAACGCATCAAGCGACAGCTTGCTGAAGCTCGTCGCCGGGGCTCTCGTCCCAGTCGGCGAACATATCGAGCGTCGGGTCGACAGACCGTATTGCAGCCCGTTGTGCCTTCTGCTCCCTCCTGGCCGCGCTTCGCTGCTTACGCAACTCGACGCTACGAGCCCGGCGGTCTTTGGCGGCCAGCCGCCCAAGCAGGATTTCAGCCTGGAGACCGTCTATCGACGCATCCAACACGCATTCCGGGAACCGACGAGCCCCGACCGCTTGCGCAACTACCACCTGCGCCAACGCCATCAACGGCTTGTCGTCATTGAAGGCCAGCTCTAGGGCGGCCTGCCAATCCTCCTCGGTCGGAATGTTTATCCCCACGCGCGAAGCGATATCCGCAAGGTCGTTGTCGTTGTCGACCTTACCAATGGACAACGCACTAGCCACGAGCAGCCGGTCTATGCGCGTCAAACCCTTGCTGCGTTCGAGCACGTCGACGAAGTCGTCCCCACACCGGGCCTCCATGCTGGAAACAACCCGCAGCAACAACTTGAGCCAGTGCCCATGGGGCGAGCCTTTTTGCAACTTGCGCAAGACCTCCCAGGCACCCATTGGCAAGAGGCTGTCGTTAGGCTGGTAGTAGCCGCCGCCACTCCTGTAGCGCTCAGCCGCCATCAAAACATGGCGTTCCGCGCACACCAGCGCCGCCGGCAACACCTCGGCTTGCACTTCGGCAAGCTCTAGCACATCCCTCAGACAATGCTCCAACCTACGCAGCTCGTTATGCTGCTGGTATCGGTTATAGACGACTTGCGCCAACACCACCACACGGTCCAGGCCTGCCGCGACTCGCTGGGTATCGCTTAGACACCGCACCGCCCGGCATACGAACGGGCTTCCGAGAATACGCTCAGCCCACGCCTCGTCCGCCAGCGTCCATTGCGTGCCGTCTAGTAACGCTACGCGGCTAATGGATGGGTCCCGGTTAAAACAGCGGATTTGAGCGTCCCACTTATAGAGCTCCGCCTGAACGCAGCCTTTTGCGTATTTGGTGGTGGCAACCGTCTGTCCGCCATTGACCGCGACGACCGGTCGCGGTTGCCGCGGAGGCCTTGGTAGGTCCGTAGCCAGCAGCCACTGCGCGTCCGGTGGATTGCCCAGAGCCTCGCGCGCCTCAGCCATCGTGGGACCAGACCCTGGCAACACGCTCTTTGGGTGGACGATTACGGGAATCAGGTCGGGGTTGCCGTTGGCATACTGCATCGCCAGCCGTGAACCCAACACCTTTCGCCCCGTGTTGTCGACGATAAACCGAACTTTCGTCGACAGCGGCACCACGCAGTATCCTTGCGTGTTGACACTCGCTTCCACCCACTCCGTGCGTTGTCCGCGCCGCGTTTTCCGGCGCAGGACACTGAGCCGCGTGTACCTTGGGTCGACGGCGATGGTCTGGGTGAGGACACTTTCGGTGTCCGCGTCCATGCTCCATGCTTGTCCGCACAGCGGGGCGTATGCTCGGA
>JAPTWT010000267.1 GCA_028064935.1 Gammaproteobacteria bacterium
GGTAGAGCAACTGATTCGTAATCAGTAGGTCGTCAGTTCAATCCTGACCGTCGGCACCATTTTTCAATGACTTAATCGGTGATGTTTTGCTCCTCGGGGGCACAAGCTCTTTCGGGGGCACACCGGGGGTGGGCTCGCTTGGCGCGCGATCGGCGCGCTCTCAGGCGGCGCGGGTGAGGTGATAGGTGCCGCGTGCGGCTTGGGTGATGATGCCCATGCGGAGCAGGCCGGCGAGCACGGATTCCACCTTCGGGCGCAGCGCGCGGCCTTTGAAGCGCAGCGCGATTTCGTTCGCGCTGATCGCGCCGGCGGCGGCAGCGCGCCGCCGGCGGGGAGGGTTCATTGGCGAGGCTTCATGCCGCCCTGTCGCCTCACGTTCGTCTGGAGGCGGAAGTGGGAAGTCCATAAAATACCGCGGTCGAAGCCCTATCAAACAACACGACCCTGCTCACAGCACCACGTGAAGACGGTGCTGCGGTGCGGCGCGGGAAGGAGATTGAATTGTGGCTGAGGCGCATGATAACTTGGGCGATATTAATATTTGAGACAAAGCGACGGAGGGATCGTGTGATATTTCGGTAAATGGCGATGGCTTCTAGCTTCGCCCTGATGTTGAGCCATGGCGTGGCGGTTGCGCAAACCGCAGTCTCGACACAACTCGGGGCCGATGGCTATTGGAGCAATTCCAGCACTTGGAATCCTGCGATCGTCCCGAATAACACCGCTGAAACCACTTATGCACGACGATAAATGAAGCCTCGGTTTTCCTCGACCAGAAGGCCGAGGTGAATTCGCTCAGTATCACCAACAATAGCAGCCTAGAGACGCTGAAGCCGGAAAATCTCACGGTCGATACTAATTTCCAAAACGCTGGCCAAAGCCTGTTCGTCTCGGCGAGCAACCTGCTGGTCAAGGGCAATCTTTCCAATACCGGCAGTCTCGAAACCTATAACGCGAATGCTCCCACGACCGGCCCGGCCGCCCACATCACCGTGGACGGCACGCTGACGAATTCCAGCAATGGCAACGTGACCCTCGGTGGCTACGCCCCGGATACCCTGACGGTTGGAACCCTGGTCAATGATGGTGCCGGCAATAGCGGTCTGCCGCCCTCTCTCTCTATCCCGACCGGGGCGACACTCACCGTCAAGAACCAACTCGATCTCGAGGGAAAGGGCAGCCTCTATGTCGCCGGCACGCTGAACGGCCTTGGCAATCTCAACCAATTCACCAATCAGGAGGAACTTACGCTCAGCGGGACGTCCGTGCTCGCAACTCCGGTCTTCAACGGCAACACGCTACAACTTGGCGGCTCGGTCTTCCAGCAGAACGGAACCAGCCTCACCGTCAACGGCAATCTCAGCACGTCGGATTTTTACCAGATTTCAGGCGGCAATAATAAGCTCAACGTCTCCGGCGCCTTCAGCAATAGCGGCCAGTTCTCGCTTCAATCAGCGGGCGATACGGCAAATTTCGGAACGTTCCGCAATACCGGCAACCTCCTCATCGGCGGAGGCACATCGGTCTCGCTCACCGGCCAGCCCGACGGCCTCACCAACATCGCCGCCGGTTCGCAACTGACCGTGAATGGTGGCTTCATCGCCGGGGGGACATCGGCGCTGGCTAATCTCAACACCGTCAATGGGGCGCTCAGCGTTGGCAACGGCACGACCATCGTCGATACGCCGGCCTCTGGCGCGCTTACCATCGGCTCCGGGGGATCGTTCACCGAGCAGAACGGCGCGTTCACCGTCAATGGGGGGCTCGCCAATCAGGGAAAATTCTTGGTTGACCAGACCGCGACGATCACCGGGGCGCTCACCGGCAATGGTCTCGTGCAGATCTCCTCCGGCGGCACGCTTAATCTCGGCCAGGCCTTCACAACGGTTCCGGTGGGCGAGGAAGTGAACGTGCTCGGCACGCTTGCCGTCGCTGGCCAGCAGAACGCCCTCGGCTTGAATGCGGTGAATGGCACGATGGCCTTCGCCAATGGCCAAAGCCAGACAATCAAGCCGCCATCCGGCACATTTAACGTAACGAACGCGTTCTATGTCGGCAACGGAACCACCGTGACCATCCAGGGCAACCTGAACAATAGCGCCCCGCAAACCGCGACCGATCCCGCCTTTCCAGATGCAACCGGCCTCGGCGCAAGCGTTCTCGGCACACTCGCCGTCACAGGCACGCTGAACAATACCGGCTATCTGTTCGGCGGTAACATCAGGGCTGGCGCAATAAACAACTCCGGGACGGTGTTTTTCGACCAGAATCCCCCGCTTGCGATCGGTTACCCAGAGAATATCAGCGTCAGCGGAACCTACGCCCAGACCGGAAGCCAAGCCATAACCGACCTCATCAACCCGGACGAAGTCCTGAATGCGAAAACCGCTAACATTCAGGGTGGCAGCTTCACCGCCTATCAGCTGAACGCCAACACCTTGCAGATCGGTGCCGGCGCCCAGGTGACGCTGTATGAGACCAATCTCGGCGGCACGCCGAGCGCGCAGACCGCCAATCCAACCGCCGAAACCATTGTCGCGAGCAACGGTGTGCTTATCGATAACGGCTCCCTCAGTCTTTTGAGCCTGCCAAGCGAGGCCGGCTTCACCAGCGCCGGCTCGGTGACGATCGGCGCCGGCGGATCGCTCGGCGAATACGCAGGAAACTATAAGTTGGCAGTTGCGCCGTTCCGATCTCCATGAAAATCAAGCTGCTTTTTGCTGCTGTTGTGGCTGTGGAGATGTGGTCGACGCGGTAGCGTCGTCCAAGCTCGCCGCCACGGCGAGCGTCAGAGCCGCGCGACGAAGACTTTGTCCATCCACCGGCCCTTGCCGTCC
>JAPTWT010000096.1 GCA_028064935.1 Gammaproteobacteria bacterium
TCGACGAGCGAGTTCACAGACTCAACCGGAAGACATCGTGGCGAACACTCTCAACAATCCAGCTGCAGCGCTCAGCGAAGCGGCCCGTCTTGGGGAGATCCGCACGCGCGTGCTGTTTCTGATCGGCGCGATGATCGTCTACCGGGTCGGGACCTTCATTCCGGTCCCGGGCATCAATCCGGTCGAGGTCGCCCGCTTCTTCAGCAAGAACTCGGGCACGATCTTCGGCATCGTGAACATGTTCTCCGGCGGTGCGCTGTCGCGTCTGTCGATCTTCGCCATGGGCGTGATGCCCTACATCTCCGCCTCGATCATCATCCAGATGATGTCGATGGTGGTGCCGAGCCTGATGGAGCTGCGCAAGGAAGGTCAGGCCGGTCAGCGCAAGATGACCGACTACACCCGCTACGGAACCGTGGCGCTCGCGATCTTCCAGTCGTTCGCGGCAGCCGGGGCGCTCGAAAAGGGCGGCATGACCATGGTCGGGGGCTGGCAGTTCATGTTCACCGCCACGGTGACCATGACGACCGGCACGGTGTTTCTGATGTGGCTCGGCGAGCAGATCACCGAGCGGGGCATCGGCAACGGCATCTCGATGATCATTTTGGCCGGCAGCACGACCTTGGCCCGCTCGGTGCCGACCGGCGCGACGCCGGCCTTGATCAGCGCCTCGACGTCGATCACGGCCGCTTCGACCTTGGCGAGCTCACTGAGGCGCACCTCGGCGCGGGTCGCAGACATAGCGGAGCGGAACCCGACCTTCGGCATGCGCCGCTGGATCGGCATCTGGCCGCCTTCGAAGCCGACCTTGTGATAGCCACCTTTGCGCGCGCGCTGTCCCTTGACGCCGCGTCCGCAGGTCTTGCCCTGGCCGGCCGACGCTCCGCGTCCGACGCGCAACCGGGGCCGCTTGGCGCCGGGAGAAGGCTTCAGTGTGTTCAGTCGCATGTTCGAAATTCCTCTCAACCGACCTGTTCGACCTTCAGCAGGTGAACGGCGGTCTGGATCATGCCGCGATTCTCGGGCGTATCGGCCACCTCGACGGTCTGGTGGATCTTGCGCAGGCCGAGACCGCGCGCGGAGGCGGCGATGTTGGCCAGCTGCCCATGCAGGCTTCTGACCAGCGTGACCTTGAACGGCTTAGCTTGCTTGCCCATGTGTTTCAGCCCGTGATCTCTTCGACGCTCTTGCCCCGCTTCGCCGCGATGTCCTCCGGCGAGCGGATGTCGGCAAGCGCCTTGACGGTGGCGCGCACCACGTTGATCGGGTTGCGCGAGCCGTAGCTCTTGGCGAGCACGTTGCGCACACCGGCGCATTCGAGCACCGCGCGCATGCCGCCGCCGGCGATGACGCCAGTTCCTTCCGAGGCCGGCTGCATGTACACGCGGGTCGCGCCGTGAATGCCCTTGACCGGGTAGAACAGCGTGTTGTTCTTCAGCGACACGTTCACCATGCTCTTACGAGCCTGGGCCATCGCTTTGGAGATGGCCACCGGCACTTCGCGTGCCTTGCCGAATCCGAAGCCGACGCTGCCGGCTCCGTCGCCGACCACCGTCAGCGCCGTGAAGCCGAACTGACGGCCGCCCTTGACGACCTTTGCGGTGCGGTTGACGGCGACCAGCTTCTCGACGAGCTCATCGGCCGGTTGGGTCTTGTCCGTTCTTGCCATAGGGTTTACCTGACCTTAGAACTCGAGACCCGCTTCGCGGGCCGCATCGGCGAGCGCTTTGACGCGCCCGTGGTATTGAAATCCCGCCCGGTCGAACGCCACCTGGGTGACGCCCGCGGCGCGCGTGCGCTCGGCGATGGCGCGCCCGACCGCCTTGGCGGCCTCGACGTTGCCCGTCCCCTTCAGGCCGGTTCGCACCGTCTCCTGCAGGGTCGAAGCACTGGCGATCACCGTCGCGCCGGCCGCGTCGGTGACCTGTGCGTAGATGTGCCGCGGCGTGCGGTGCACCGTGAGGCGTGCGATGCCGAGGGTACGGATGTGCGCACGGGTCTTGACGGCGCGACGCAGCCGCCGGTCCTTCTTGCTCAGGCTCATTTCTTCTTCCCCTCTTTCAGGGAAATCTGTTCATTGGCGTAACGCACGCCCTTGCCCTTGTAGGGCTCGGGCGGACGAATGTCGCGGATCTCGGCGGCCACCTGTCCGACTTTCTGCACGTCGACGCCCTTGATCAGGATCTCGGTCTGACTCGGGGTCTCGATGGTGATGCCCTCCGGAACGGGGAAGTTCACCGGGTGCGAGAAGCCGAGCGTCAGATTCAGAGTCTTACCCTGCATCTGGGCACGAAAACCGACGCCGACCAGCTCGAGTTTCTTCTCGTAGCCCTTGGTGACGCCGAGCACCATGTTGGCCAGGTGGGCGCGGGTCGAACCGGCGTGCATACGCGCGATGACCGGGTCGTTGTAGGAGACCTCGAGGTGCTTCTCGGCCTGCACGACCGACACGCCCGCGGCCAGCGGAAGGCTCAGCGTTCCCTTGGTGCCCTTGACGGTGACAGTGCCGTCACCGACGGTGACCGTCACGCCCTGGGGCAGCGGAACCGGAGCTTTGGCGATTCTGGACATGGATCAGTCTCCGATTACGCGACGATGCACAGCACTTCGCCGCCCTGTCCGATCGAGCGCGCCTGCTTGTCGGTCATGACGCCCTTCGGAGTGGAGACGATCACGGTGCCCATGCCACCGAGCACGCTCGGCAGCTCATCCTTGCCGCGATAGATGCGCAGCCCCGGACGGCTCACCCGCTCGAGGCGGTCGATCACCGGCCGGCCCTCGTAGTACTTCAGCCCGATGGTCAGCGTCGGCTTGCCGCTGTCCTCCTCCAGGCGG
>JAPTWT010000132.1 GCA_028064935.1 Gammaproteobacteria bacterium
ACCTTTCGAGCAAACCGCGCAAATGACTTATTCTTGAATCCCCGCATCCGCCCTCGCCATGGGTTCCAGAGCGTTACAAAATAAGTATAGTACTTAGTGTTATAAAAAACAAGTCCGATACTAAGCCGAAGACTGAACCGCTCCGGAATTTTTAGAGACTCCAACTCTCAAGTAGACTGGATTCACGCCGCTCCTATTTGCAACGAACCGAAGCGCCATCCATATGAATGATGCTTCGGTCGAGGTTGCCCGCTTGCTGGGGGCAGCGCGCCACGCTCTATCGGGCATTAGAAGCGACCTAGATAGAAGCATGCAGCAATCTTGCAGAATGCTTGCCGATTTAGTAGCATGCAGCAATCTTGCAGAATGACGGTGACAATTTATGGCCACGGTGGTTGCGTTCGTGTCGCAGAAGGGCGGTGTCGGAAAGAGCACGTTGGCCCGTGCTCTGGCCCGTGAAGTTGCGGCGGGCGGGCTGCGGGTAAAGGTAGCTGACCTCGATACCCAGCAGGGAACCTCCGTCGATTGGCATCGGCTTCGTCTTGGCGCAGGTATCGAACCAGTTGTTTCTGTCGAGGCATTCGCCACGGCGGCCCAAGCGCTGGCCGTGGCTAGTGCCTATGACATCCTCGTCATCGACGGGCCAGCCCGAACCAGCCAGGGAACGCTTGAGATCGCTAAAGCTGCCAGCCTTGTGGTGCAGCCCACAGGAGCGTCGCTAGACGACCTGCGGCCGGCCGTGCGCGAGTTCCACGCCCTTGCCAAAGCGGGCCTGCCAGTCGATCGCCTGACCTTTGCGCTCAACCGCATCGGCACAGACGCCGAAGAGGCGGAGGCGCGAGCCTATCTCCAAGAGGCGGGCTACAGCGTCCTTACCGGGTGCCTGGTGGAGCGTCCGGCGTATCGCCGGGCGCAAAACGGCGGTCATGCCGTGACTGAAACTCGTTACAGCGCGCTCAATGCGCGCGCCGACGCCCTCATCCAATCCCTTATCGACCGAGTAACCGATCATGGCTGATGTATCGAAGCTGAAACAGGTCCGCCGCTCTCTTGGTGCGCCCCCTTCTATCGAGGAAGCTAGCCCCAACCTCAGGGCGCCGGAAATTGCCCCCCTCCCCTCGTCTGTTGCAGTTGGGTCGGAAGCGGGGGCTCGGCGGCGCGATGCCCGTGCCATACGGCGCACAAACCGAACCCTGCCTTTTGCAACGCGAGTCAGCCCTGAGTTTGACAACCGTTTACGGGACATCGCTGAGCGCGACGGTCTTAAGCTGGTGGAGCTGCTAGAGCGCGCATTGGACGCCTATGAAGCCCAGCGATAGAGAAATGCAGCAAGATTGCAGCAAGATTGCAGAGAGGTTGCCGCAAGAGGATTGATATGAGTCACGAGCGCGCCGCACGGCGTCCACGCACTTACCTGAGCATCGACTTCGACAAGAAGGGCCATGCCAAGCGGCATGGCGCGCAGTGGGATGTTCAGCGCAAGAGTTGGTATGTGCTGGGGGACGTGCCGGCCGAGCTGGTCAACTATGTTGCCCCCGATCCGTTGCAGGCAAGCTTGGCTCCGCTTCAGGCGAGGGTTTCTGAGGCCGAAGGACGGGCGAAATCGACCTTGAGGCGGCCGCCACCTGGCGATGAACAGGCCGATTTCTTTGTGCCGACGCTCTACGATGTTGCGACCAAAGACAGCCGTTCCATCATGGATGTGGCTGTTTTTCGCCTATCAAAGAAGAACAAGCGGGCAGGAGAGACGATCCGCTACGAGCTGACGGACGGCTATGTGGAAGTCAAAGCCGGCCCGGACGGAATGGCCTCGGTATGGGATTACGATATCGTGTTGATGGCGATTTCCCATCTTACCGAAGCGATGAACCGATACCGTAATGGGCGAGGAGAAAAACCCGGCTTGGCCTTTCGTCCGCACGTTTCTGAAATCCTAAAATTCTGCCGTCGCTCGGATGGTGGGAGGCAGTATGAGGAGATTGAAGAAGCCTTAGATCGCCTTAAGAACACCACTATCAAGATCGTCAGAACCACAAAGAATGGGCGGGGCAGCCGCCTCATGCGCGAAGCGCAGGCCGAGGGGCTCATCGGCAACTACAAGACAGTTTCCTATGCAGACACCGGCCGCGTTGCGATGGTGGAAGTGGAGATTCCAGGGTGGATTTACCGCGAGGTTGTTGAGGCCGAGAACCCGGAAGTTCTCACGGTCCATCCCTCGTTCTTCCTTATCGAACCCGGCATCGGTCGCTTTCTCTATCGTGTCGCTCGGCGGGCGGCAGGGAAGGGGGAGGCTCGGTGGGCATTCCGCACTATCTATGAACGCAGCGGCAGTACCGGCACCTTCAAGGAGTTTTGCCGCATCTTGCGCGGCCTTATCGCAGTCAACGATTTGCCTGAATACAGCTTGAGCGAGGTTCCTGGCAAAGAGGGGCCGACGCTCGTTATGGCCTATCGCGACGCCGCTTCGTCGATCGAGTCGGCCCAGGCAGAAGGTGGGTAATAGACGGAATACCCGCCGCCAGTTCACTATAGTGCGCCAGCAACCCCTACAGCCTACCCCTCTGATTCGCTCGGGTTGTGGATAGCCCGTCTATTACCCACCCAGACCCGTCTATTACCCACCCAGACCCGTCTATTACCCACCAATCTCCGTCGATTACCCACCAGCCACCGACATAACTCATTGATTAAAAACTAGAAATCGCGTTTTTTTTCGTCTAAAACTCTTTAAAACATATATAAACCTTAAAACAACCCAGCTTGTGGATAATTCCCATCGATTAGAAAGCACTCAAGTAGGCTTCTCGAACGCCTCGGAAACGCTATCCGCACC
>JAPTWT010000123.1 GCA_028064935.1 Gammaproteobacteria bacterium
CGCCTCCCGGGTCCTCAACGCTGCGTAAATTGCCATCCCAATCCATGAAAAAGCCACTCATGATAAATCCTCGCTGGTGTTGTTCCAAAAGTCGGTGGGGGTGAAACGATGCCTGCCGAGTCAGCGCAATTTGCGCTCGGCGGGCGAAAAATTGCTCAAGTGCCCCTCTTTCGCCGCCTGCGCACGACCACGCGCCATCAGTCCGGTACTGCGACCAGGTGCGGCCACCCGCGAAAGCTGCTTTTCCAGGTGTTGGCTGCCACATTGCGGGCAGTTCGGGATGCTTGAGCTCATGACCAATAATTCAAAGCCGGCGTCGCAATCGCAACAATGGTAATCGAAGATAGGCATCTTTGTTCCTTTGTCAGGTTATGGCCAAAACGGCATCTGTTACCCGGTACAGCAATAATGATGCCTGTTCAGGTGGCGGCGTTGCAGCAGTCAGTCGCCCGATTACTTGATATGAAAGTGCATGACGTCTGGGCCAGGCCTTACAGCCGCTTCCGGCAGCACAGTTTGATCAGAAGGGAGATGTCAGTTTTTCGATATGTTAGTCAAATTAGCGGGAGGGGATCACCACACGCAAGTAGTCATCAGTCAACTCAAATTCCGCATCTTTACCGGCAAAGTCGCGCGTCAAGGGAACAATCTTGCGACGAACCCCCATACCGCGTGCATCCACGTAGCCATAGTCGCGCATGATCTCCACAATGATCGGGTTACGTGGCGATCGTTGCCCAGCCAGCATTTTTTCGATGGTCATCGAGTTCTGTAATGCACCAGGACTGGTCACTTCTAGGCGGTCGGAGTAATTGACTACCTCAACCTCAATCGAACGCGTCCAGTCGCGGTGAACGAGCGCATTGAGAAGCGCTTCACGGATTGCATCAAAGGGGTAGCGGTAGCTTGACTCCCGGCGCAGTCCCTCGTTTATCTCGCCTCCCTCCTCGGAGATGAACGGACGCATTCGATCAATCAGGCGTTCGAGAAGTCCATCTTCCACGATGTTTCGCCCTGCACTGGGTCTGCCTTCCCACAGGGCAACCAAAGGGCCATCAAGCACCGTGTCATCTTGTGCCTGGTAATCCTTCGTGTCGCCAGCAAAGGACATCCAGCGGACTCCCGCGTAGCGCAGGCAACGGCGAGGGCTTCGCCCAAAAAGTATCAACCCAGCAATGGTGCATGCAGCGGGGCCATCAGGGCGGTCGACCATAAAGCCCAAACCGGTCAGCCGCTGTTCCCAGTCTTCGGCGGATTGCGGCGCCATCTGGTCGCCTGCGACATTGACCAGGTAGTCGGTAAGGCGGGCCTGATCTAAATCTTCTAAGTTGCTGCCGGATACAGGCAAAACCTCAGCGTGTAGCATTCCGCCGCTTTCAAAGAGCCGGGCTTGCTGCTCCCTCGTTGCCAGACGAGATGTGCTGCCGACGCGGACAAAAATTTCCTCGCGATTGTTGTTGCGCACCACATAGGGCTTGGCCGTGCCCTGAGTGAGTGAAATAACTGCCACGCGCTTACCATCGTCGAACACCACTTCTTCGTAAAACGGCAGGGCCAGCGGATGCACGTATCGACCAAATACAGTATCCATCACCCAGGTTTCCAAGTCGGCGCGCTGGATGCCGCTGATGGTTCCGTCATCTTCCACGCCCAATAGCAGCTTTCCGCCCTGGAAATTCAGCAGCGCTACAGTCTCCTTCGCCAGTTGCTCCGGACGCAGGTCATCGCGCTTGAACTCCACACCGGAGTTCTCGCCATTGGCGATAATTTCGAGCAATTCAGATTTCAGCATAAGGGCCACCTCTAGAACTCATATTTTTCTTTCCGCTGAATGAATGCATCTCGCCCACCTTCGAGGATATTGGCTACCTGATCGCGAATAACAGGGACGTCAATCGAACCCTGAGCATCGAAAGTCAGCGACCCATGATTTTCGATCGCTGTGAATACACCGATCCATTCAGCATCGCCAAATACCGGGATGTTGGCGTTGTGGGTGGCAAACAGAAATTGGCGACTGGTTTTCGCTGCACGCAACTCGTGGACGATGCGCTCGGCAATAAAAGCGTTGTCCAGATTGTCCTCTGGCTGATCCATGATGAGCGGGTCGACGTTTTCCAGTAACAGCATATGCAGGATCGCTGTGCATTGCTGACCTGTAGATAGCTTGTCCAATGGCCGAAAAACAGCCTCCGCTTGGCCATGCGATACATTCAGGAAAATATCTATCCGATGGTCGAGTTCCAGCGCTTCAAGTTCCATCAGGCGAGACGCAGGCAGCTTCGTCAATGCATCCGCGACCAAGGGCGTTAACGCCCAATCGACTTGAAGCTCTGCTGAGCCGTTACGGATTGCCTGTGCAAGGGCTGATGGGCTGATGGCATCCCGCTCGTCGAGCCACGACAGCCGCTTTTCGCCTACCCCCTCAAGCTTGCTTTCCAGCAGGAAGGCTTTCAGCGGTGTTCGATCTGCATCAGGCACCACTTCAACTTTCAATTTCCCTTCAAGACGACGGTTCAATTTCTTGGCTGCACTCTGCAAGCTCTTGGTGCGCTGGTCGCGGAGATCGGACAATTCCGCAAGCAGATTTCGACGCTCCTGCTGTTGGGATTCAAGCAGCTTGTCGTGATTGGCCACCCGAGTTTCGAGTGGTTTGATGCGCTCGATGTCCTGTAGCAGCCGCTGATAAGCTGTTCCCACTTCTTGGCCGCTTTTCCCGGCTGTCGCCGGGAGGCTGCGCAGGGCTTTTTCAAGCTCTGCCTCACCTTGTGCAATTGACTGCTTCCACAAAGCAAGTTGTGCCGCCAGTTGCTGTTCGCCGTTTGCCAGTTCGGTTGTCAGCTCGGCAAGGTGACGTTCGAAACCCTCGCGCAGTTTGTCCAAAATTGTCCGCGCTGGGCTGAGTAACGCGGCGTTGGGTAAATCTTCCAAGGCTTTGGCGCTGATAAAAGTCAGGTCGGGCAAATTGTCCCGAAGGCTCGTCACACCATCCCGCAAGTGCCGGATTTCTTCGTGGGTGCGTTCGACAATCTGCCTCTCGCGAGCAAACAGCGGTGTCTTGGCAAGGTTTTCCTGAATCCCTAACGCCTGAAAACCTTGCAGTTGCTCAACCAGTTTGGGCAAGCGCGCAATCTGGGCTTTCAGGTCATCGACCTCGCCCAAGGTCTTGACCAACTTTTGCTGATTCTCGTGTAAGCGCTTTTTGAGGGTGGCGTTGTGCTGTGCGTAGTCACCATTGTTAGGTAGGAAGCGGTCCAGCAATTGAATCCGGCTCTGTTCGTCCTGTGCCAGTTCGTAAATCTCGTTCTGGCCATAGATATCGATCCCCGGCAGCAGGTCACGCGGTTGTAGGGTCGAGACATTGCCGGTCCCGTCAGGCACCACCTCGCGCACAATGGGCATTTCGCCATAGCGCCGGGAAACGCGGTAGCGCTTGCCATGCTGCGAGGAAGAAACGACCTCCACCTCGATTCGGCCTGACGCCTTGCCCAAATTCTCCTTGATGATCTCAAGGTGAAGTTTGTGCGCCTGCTTGCCTTTTGGTGGGATATCCAGCACATAACGCAGGCATTCCAGCAAGGTCGATTTGCCCGTGCCGCGCCCGCCAATCACCGTGTTCAAGTGCCGGGAGAAGGCTATCTCCAAGCCATCGAGATAGCCCCCCGAAATGGTCATGGACACGATCTCGCCAGCCGTCACCTCCGACTTTTGTGAGTTCAGGCGGATACGTGATTCCGGGTCAAGGAAAGCGACCTTGAAGGCATCGAAGGTCGGTTTCGTCATTTTGATCCAGCAAGAGGCGCTGGCATCGTCCAGGTCGGAAGGTTTGGCAACATCCTTGGCGTTGATGACAGCAATGGGGCGTTCGCGCTTCCAGTTGGGGTCTGCGTTCAGAACGATGTTTTTGTACTCTTGTGGCAAATCATCAATCGATCCGGGAATTTGTGCCGCCTTGACCAAATCGCTGCGCTGCCAGGTGTGAACTGACTTCTGGAACAAAATGCCACTCGCCTGCGTCGCGTGCGCCGCATACCAGAAACCGCCTAGCTCTTTGATCATTTCCGCCAACTGAATACAACCAAGCCTTGAGGGCCGTACCTTTTCCTCGGGGTCGGTCAGTTGCAGACTCCCAAGATAACGATTCAACTGATCCTTCGTCGTGCTTTCCGGAAACAGGCAGACCATGTGAATTTTCTCGGTCGAGGCAATCTCGAAACCGGGAAATACGACGATGCCGTGGGGTGCCAACATGTTGCGCAGCGTATCAATGCTGTCCACGCTGCCATGGTCAGCCAGGCCGACGACTTTGATATCGAGTTCCTGGCACTTTGCCAGCAGCGCCTGGTTGTAGTCGGAATCGCTCATGCCGTGCTCGCTGCCCCGGTAGGCACTGTTGTAACCAACCGGGTTCACCTGCAAGGCGCACCGCCAGAAACGGGCATACGTGTACTGATCGCTCATTTTTCCCCCCGCCAAGCTGCCATGAGTGGGTGCCAAAGTGGTTTGCATCAGTTCACCAGTTCCTCAAGCGTGCTTACCACCCTGAACTGCACCTGCTCGAAGTTTTTGAAATGCCGCTTGCCGCACTCGATGCGCAGGTCTTCAATCGGTCGCAGCAGATCAAGCTGCACATGGTCGCCGTAACCCGTCTTTTTGGTTTCGGCCACAAAGTAAAGCGTCGTGTCGTTGCGGTAGGTCACCGCCCAATCCGGGTTGTATGGTCCGACCGGCGTTTCGATCTGGAACCAGCGCGGCAGCTTGATGTAGAACAGCACGTCCGCGTTGTCCTCGCATGCCTGCGCAAAGGCGCGCTCCGGTCCTGAATTGGAGTCGATGACGATGTGCGAGAACAGCGTCTTCTCCCGTTTCTCCACAGCCTGGACGTTGGAGGCGAAGACCTCCATCAAGTCGTCGCGCTCGAAGCGGCGCATTTCGTAGGCCGCGTCGTGCAGCTTCACGTATTTCACACCGCTGCCATCTGAGCCGTCGCCATAAACCAAAAACTCTCGCTTGACCGCATTGATCAGTTCCGAAGCGTGGTCGATGAACGCCTGGGGGTTGTTAACCGCGTCATTGAGGCGGCCAGAGTCGAGCAGGATGCGCGCCACGGTCGAGCAGGATGCGCGCCACGGTGGACTTCGACAGCCCTGTCTTGGCCTGCACTTGGCCGACAAAATTTGGCATCACGTACTTGGCTTCCACGGTTTGCGTGCGATACCCAATCTGCTTGCCGACCACGCCATCCGTGCCGATGGCAATCTCCGCGCGGGTCAGCGCCACCTTGGGCCGCTCGATGGCTGGCATCTTTGCCTTGATACGGCCTGCTGCCTTGGTAATCAGCTCGCCGGTCTTGTATGCCACGCTGTAGCGGGTACGTGCCCGAATCCGTTCCCATAGCGCGAGGAACTGCGGGTCGGTCTCAAAGCCTTTCCTCAAGCGCACCGTCACCTTGTCGCGCTCGTTTTGCACCATCTCGCGTTTGAATCTCACGCCCGCCTCGACCATCTCGGTCTGCAACTGGTTGGCGAAGTCCTCGTAGCTCTCGTTGGCGATCACCGTCAGCCGGTTGATGGCCGGGTCACGCACGCGCTCGCCATCCTGGTTCACCGCAAGGCGAAGGCCGCGCCCGATCTCCTGCCGCTTCTTGATCTCCGAACTGGATTCGGCCAGCGTGCAAATCTGGAACACGTTGGGGTTGTCCCAGCCCTCGCGCAGTGCGGAATGGCTGAAGATGAAGGCCAGCGGCTCATCCAGTCCCAGCAAGCGCTCCTTGTCGCGCATGATGAGTTCAAAGGCGCTTGCTTCGGCATCGGCGTTGGTCTTACCGGTTAGCGTCTCGAAGGGCGACACGGCCCGCTTGTCTTGCGAGAAATAGCCGTTGTGCACCGCCATAGCGTCGGCGTTCAGCAGGCCCGTGAACTCCTCCCTGGCCTGGTACTGCGCATAGATTTCCTCGAACCACTCCGCGAATTTGCCCTTGGTTGTGGTGCCATCCTCGCCATACGTCCGATAGTTTGCTACCCGGTCGATGAAAAAGACCGACAGCACCTTGATGCCCATCGGATGCAGCTTCTTCGCCTTCTCGAAATGACGGCGCACCGTGGCCTCGATCTGCAAGCGCAAGATCGCGTCGGTCAGCGCGCCATGCGGGCGGCCTACGGCCACGCGCACATCGTTGGCAAAGGTCACGAAGCCTTCGCCCGCGTCGATCTCGTTGACGATGAAACTGTTGTGATAGATTTCCCGCTGGTTGGACAGCGCATAGAGGTCGTCGCCGTTCTTCACCGTCACCGATTTCTTGGCAGGTCCCTGTGTCTGGTTGACCCAGATGGCTAGATTGGCCGACACGCTGCGCTTGCCTGTCTTGAAGCTTTCCACGTCGATGAACGCCTGGTTGGCATCCTTCAGTTCGATAACCGAATCCACACCAATCTGCTTGACCAGCCCCAGCTCATAAGCGCGCACCGGGTCAAGCGAATAGATCAGGTTGTAGGCGTTGCGGTGCGTGGCCGAATAGCGCAGCGTACATAGGGGATTGAGCCGCGCGATGGCCTGCTTGCGAATGTCGGTTTCCAGGTTCTGCGGCTCGTCCAGGATCACGACGGGGTTCGCTGCCTGAATAAACTCGATGGGCTTTACCCCCGTCTCACGCACTTGGTTGATGACGTTGCCCTTGACCTTTTTCTTGGCCTTGCCGCCCGCCGCGTCATCGCTGGCCTCGGTCGAATCCTTGGCGAAGGCGTCGATGTTGATGACCAGAATCTGGATAGCGTCGGAGAGCGCAAAATTTCGCAGTTGACTGACCTTGGCCGAGTCGTACACCATGAATTCCATACGCTCATAGTCATAGAGCGTCTGGAAATGCTCGCGGGTGATTTTCAGGCTGGAAAGCACACCTTCGCGGATTGCCACTGACGGCACCACAATCACAAACTTCTTGAAGCCATAGGTCTTGGACAACTCGTGGATCGTGCGCAAGTAGACGTAGGTCTTGCCGGTGCCCGTTTCCATCTCCACGGTGAAGTTGGGGAAGTAGCCCACGGGCGTGCCGTCGTCCATCGTCATCGTTGCCAAGGCATCGGATGGTTCAATACCGTGCGCGTCCTGTACTGCGTGCAGGTTGGCAAGCCACTGCGCATCGTCGATCACGCGTCGGTTGGCAATGCCTGTTTCGGTGAGGGCCAGGCTGGAAAACGTGTCGTCCCGCGTCACGGCGGTTTGTGAAGCATCCGGCTGCCCCTCGAACAGCACCACCACGGCGCGGATCGCTTCGAGCTGGTAATCCTGGTTCGCGTCAAACTGGAGTTTCACGACTCGTCTTCCGTAATTCGATAGGGGTGACCACCGCGCTGGCAACGCTCCCAGGAGTCCAACAATAGGTACCGGTGCCGCTCTATCCAGGCACGCATGTCGTTGTCCCAGGGCGGCGGCCCTTCCATGCGTTCGAAACGATCAATCCGATATTTAGCAAGCGTTTTAGGCCGCCCTGCGGGTGTGAGCAATTGGGAATCGATCAGATGGACATGGGGGTATCCATGATCTAAGGGGTACATCTCTATTGGGTAGCTCGCAAGGTTGCCGATTGTGTTGCCTTCGGCCAATTCTCTACCCCAATCGACCAAATCCTGTCGCCAATGGGTGGCATGGGCGCCATTGGCAAGATGCTTGATTACGCACACACGCTCGATGATATCGTCACCCTCCAAACGACATTCCGTAGCGGTGATCGAAGGGGAAAGCCAGAGGGAGTTGGTTACGGGAAAACTAAAAGACCAACTTCCAACAAGATAGGAAAAGGTCAAACCCACGGCCTTTTCGTTGTTTAAATAAACGTCGGTGTCCTGACTATCCATAGGGCAGACATTCCGTAACTTAGGCAACAACCACTGATATTCGGTCTTCCCCAACCATGCCCTTACCCAGACAGAAAGAGGCTTGGCACCGCACAGTACATGCCAATGCCCACTGGGGAATGCCATAGTCATATCGGGTTGATGGCGGGAGACCTGTCGCAGACAAGCAAATAGCATCAACGCCCAGTTTTCCCAATCTGCTTCCGATTCGGGCGGTATCCCCACAGGCGGAGCAGATAGTTCATTGAAATACAGCATGATTGGTTTCAAGGGGCGCCTCAATCCAGAAGAGCATCGAGGCTTTTTTCCCACTGATCGAAAAACCCCTCCGGCCAGTTGGTTAGTTGCCCGTCTGGCAATACGGAAGGCAATTCCACATAACAATCCCCGCTGGACACATCCCGTGTGAAGTAACATAGCCTCACATCGTCGGCCTTCAGTGCGCCTTTCTTGACGGCTAGGCGGATACCATTCAATACATGGTCGCTATGGGTCTCTACCAGAATCTGTACGCCATCGGCGGCGCAAAGGCCCAGCAACTCGCCCATCTTCGCCTGACCCTGGGGGTGCAGATGGGCCTCGGGATTCTCGATCAGCAGCAAGGCGCCGGCTGGTGCGGCCAGACAGGCCACCAGAATGGGCAGACTGTAGGTGAGACCAAATCCAACATGGGTTGGCCGGTAAAAACGGGGTTCCAGGCCACGGGCTTGTCCGACATACTGAAATTGAAGGATTACCTCGTCCGTGCCTTTGAGCAGCTCTGCCCGCAAGCGAGCACCGGGGCTGATCTGCTGCAACCAGCCGGCGACTTGATCCAGCAATTGGGACGTCGGTGCGATCTTGGCCCATATGGCGTCATCCAATACAGCGCACTCTTTCGCGCAACGGCGTTTTTCCGAAACAGGCTGATCTCTGTTGCTGGCAAGAAAATCTGCCGTGAACTCCCCGTGACTACCTAACAAGCCGTCTTGCCGCGCTTGTTGATCTGCCTGGGGATAGAGGGTGCGAGGGACGATGCGGTCCGCTTGCAGATATTGAAAATGGGGGTTTACCACGAATCCATGGGGGGTAGAAGGCGACTCGATGAACCCCAGTTGGTTGGCTTCAAGCAGCACTTTGCACACCCAGCGATACTCCGTGTCACCTTCCAGGACTGCCACCGTGATGGTCTCGTCTTTGGCGCCCTCACTCAAAACGTCCATGCCCTGGCCGAGGGCAACGAGGGGGCCACCGAGCTGCATGCCATGGCCTTGCCCGACTTGATATGACTGGCGTATGGCCGCGAGGCTCTGCAAAACCGTGCTCTTGCCCGAACCATTCAGGCCAGCCAGCATCGTTAGTGCCGCCAAAGGCAGCTCCAGATCCCGAGCGGCCTTGAAATTGTTCAAGTGAATACGATCAAGCATGGAGCACCTCGTCAAAAATCGCGTTTATCACCTCAAGCCGCTTGTTGGATGCCCAACCTTTGCCGGTGGCGTAAAGCAGGGCATTGGCAAAATCCCTGTCGCCGGAAAACTTCTGGGCGAATTTTTCTATGACTTGATCCGAACGCTCCGCCAGAATTTTGATCTCCGCTTCAGTGCGCAACGCCAAAGCGGCCGTTTCGGTTTCAAACAAGCCACGATTGATAGGCCGCCGCGTTTCATTTGGTTGTGAGAATTTGCGAAAGGCTATCCGTCCAAATACGCGGGGTGCGGCCTCCATCGCCCGATAGAACGCCCCTTCCACTTCATGCCATTTTTCATCGCTCCAGCCAGCCGAGTGTTTTTCCACAAACTCGTTGAGAAATTCGTCCAGGTTCTCATCGGGATGGCGCTTCTGCTCACGAGACAGCGAGTAAAGGGCCATGACACGAATCACCAACTCGTGGTCCTCCAGACGCTCGCCTTTAATCTTTCTTTCGGTGGCTGACAGAAACGTCGGGCTTGCTGCCATGCGGCGAATGTAATCCCGCCACTTGCCCCGAAAAATGGCATTGCGGATTTCCTGGGCGTTGAGCGGTAAGCCGCCTTGGTTAATACGAGAAAAAATGTTGAACTTAACGTTGGAGGGCGTTCCGGCACGAATGACATGCAGGGTCAGTTCCGTCTCCATGATGCGCCGATACAGCGGGCGTGGAAGCTCATCGAACGTCTTGCCCTCAAGCTCACCCTTCAAGGATTGTAAGCCCCTCAGTCGCATAAGGTTGAGTTGGGTGCCCAAGGTCTTGTTCAAATCACTAACACTGACAAAGTGGGCGATGGCACACAAGCGCTGTAACCCATCTACCACTTGGTAATCCCCCCCCCTCGTCCTCTGACACATATAGGGAAGGGATGGGGATACGCAACAGCATGGACTCGATCAGCGCGCTTTTCCGCACCTCATTCCATAGATTCGCCCGGCGCTGGAAGTCGGGAGAAAGGTCCAACTCGCCATGGCCCAGACGGGTCATAAGCAAAGCCACGGTGCGCTGCTGGGTAACCACGTCAATCAGTTTCGGGTCGAAGGGCGCGCTAATGTCCTCTGTGCCGTCTTCGGCGCGCTCTGCCTCCAGGCCACTACCGATACCCCCGGAAGTAAGCTCCTCTAATGGAATTGCCTCATCATCACCTGTATTCACGATCTTTTCAGAGATGTTTGGTGTCATTGCTCGCTCCTAAATGCAAGTAAACCGGATGCCCGCATCGCGGCACTGCAAGTCCAGATTGGTCTTGAGCATGTCCGAGTCGTTGAACACGCCATCGATGGCGATGATCTCGCGCGGCTTCATGTCCACCAGCGGAACGATCATGGCCTCGGTGAAGGGCTCCAGCACAAAGAGCATCTTGCGGTCGTGGATGGCGAACACCTGGCCACCCGCCACCTCAAGCGGCTCAATGGTTGTAGTCAGTTCCTGGCCGAATCTCAGCAGCAGCTCGTAGAGCATGTCTTCGACGGCCGCGCCTTCCTTCTCGGCTTTGGCGAACATCTGCATCTGCTCGGCCAGTTGCTCGGGCGTGTCGATGCCGTCGCCGCGCCATTGTTTGAAGTTGGAGGGAGCGAGTAGGAAAGACTTGAACCCAATGTCCTTCGGCTCCATGCTCACCAGATCGGTCGATTCCCGTGTGCGTGCAATGACTCGCCGAATCCGATCACGCGCAATGTCGGCAATGGTTGTGTAACCGGCCTTGGCTGCTTCACTATCCAGCGCGACCAATTCTGGGAGCTGTACGAGTACCGACTTACGCATTATCCCGTTTCGGGCGTTGAGGCGCGCGATTGCATCGAAACTGGACGCGGAACCAGCAAAGAAATCCACGAAGATGTCCTGATCCCCAAGCACCTGCTCTGCAATCTGAGCGATGAGTCCTGATGGCTTCGGGAAAGGGAACACCTCCGCGCCGAATAGCTCTCTGACTTCCTGTGTTCCGTCCGCCGTATGGACGCCATCAATGATGGAGCGGAACGCAATAAACTCTGACTGCATCTCCTGCCGAAACTTCTTCTCGCGCGGACGACCATCATCTTTCGCGGGGAAGAGGACACGACCCTCCCGAATCATTTCCTTCATTTTCTCCTCAGAGTATCGCCAACCTGTCGCAGGATTCGGGGGAAATACCCGACCGGTATTCGGTTCAACAATCTCGTAGTGGAGGTTGGGGCGCTGGTCCTTTGTCGCCAAACCCAACATGCTTCGGCTCATCCAGGGGCCGCGAGGATCGTTGTCCGGGTTGGCGAATTTGGATTCGTCACGTTCTATTCCACGCAACGAAAAGTCGGAGGTGCGCGAGTAAGCAAGCAAATATTCGTGGTCGGTCGAGACATTAGTCGTTGCGCGAGCATCCGTGAACTGCCTAGCTTTCCACACGAATTGCGCCACGAAGTTCTCGTCGCCGAACACCTCATTCATCAAACACCGCAGGTTATACACCTCGTTGTCATCGCAGGACACGAAGACCACCCCATCCTCGCGGAGCAGATTCCGGGCGATATACAAGCGCGGCAGCATCATCGACAGCCAGTTGCTGTGGTAGTGGCCGCTCTCCTTGCTGTTCTTGCGGAAGAAGCCTTCGCGCATTAACGTGCCATCGTCGGCCAGGTCGTTGATGCGCTTGAGGTAGTTCTCCTTGCTTTCCTGAAAGCGGTCGGGGTAGATGAAACTGTCGGAGCCAGTGTTGTAGGGCGGGTCGATGTAAATCAGTTTGACCTTGCCGAAATACGCTTTCTGCAAGACCTTGAGCACTTCCAGATTCTCGCCTTCGATGAACACGTGTTGCGCCTGGTCGAAGTTCACCGATTTGTCGCGCTCGGGCCGGAGCGTGGCGGTGGACGGCGTTTGCAGCACCTTGTAGGCGTCGCTCTTGCCTGCCCAGGTCAGCGCATAGCGCTCGCCGCCTTCAATGACAACGCTCTCGCCCAGCGCCCGTTTGAGGGCGCCCAAGTCGAGCTTGCCTTCGGAAAATGCCTCGGGGATGAGCGCGGCCAGTTGCGCGCGGCGCTCGTCGGCAGGGTTGGGTGATGCGGCCAAGTTGGTATCGTTTTGCGGACCGCTCATGTTTTGTCCTGTGTCTTCTCGGCAATCTGCGCTGCAATCCAGCGATCGAGCTCGGTGCGGCGAAACCGCCAGGTGCCGCCCAGCTTGAAGCTCGGTATCTGGCCCTGCTGAGCCAGCCGGTAAACGGTTTTCCTGCCTGCCTTCAGGTAGGCGGCCACTTCGTCCAGCGTGAGAATTTCGCCATCTGCTTCGGTCATGTCAGGCAGCTCGGTTGGTATCGCGTGGTGGAGTGTTCCAAAGTCTGACCAATTCTGCCATATTCGGGCAAATGGCGCCAAGGCGTTGTGAAAACACTCGGTAGATTTTCGCACCCGCGAAAATCAGGCAGGGCGATGTGCGCGTTTTTAGCATTCAACCCGCCGCACATAACCGTGCGCGCGGCGTTCCCGGAGAAACGTGGATGCGTTACAAAGGGAACGCGGTGTGTAATGACGCCGAAGTGCAGCCCGGCTTTAGGTCATGCTGCCAAGTGGCATAGTCAGTTTATCACGACTGCCCGTCGAAAAGTGTCTTTGTGACCATGTCCTCACTGTTGCCAACTCTGTCTATCGAATCGTATGCGAGGGCAACTGGTCAGCACGGATGAACCATTTTGGCCGCACGACGTGGTGTTTCGCGCAACAAATTCAGGCATTCCAGATTGGCGGCCATATCTAGCGCGGTGAAATCATCGAGTGAAAGGAGGCTCCGGTCCGCACCGAATGCCAGCAAACGCGCCACTACCGCCGTCTTGCCAGCGGATGCGGCGTACATCAGGCAGGTGGCGCCATTGTCATTCTGATGGTTGAGGTGGGCGCCAACCGCGAT
>JAPTWT010000230.1 GCA_028064935.1 Gammaproteobacteria bacterium
TCGACGTTCACAACATCTCTTCGGAAAGAACATCGAAAGACTATTCCTCAGCCCACGGGTTGCTGTCCAGCATCGGATCGGGGTGTCATTCTTTCGTTTGCAGGGGTAATAGACGCAAGCGTGTGCGGTCAGTGTCTATGGTCAGCAATGCACCTTCTTCCAGATCGGATTCCATCTGCCTCAGTGCGGTAATGACCTGTAAGGCAATCGCGTCCAGGCAGACATCTTGCGCCCGGATTTGTATGACACTGGGCTTCTCGCCGTGCGTCACAGCAAGGATGCGCCAAAGTCCAGATCGTGGGTAATCACAACGTAATCGTTCGCTCCGGCGTAGGCCATGATTTCGAAATCCGTCGCATTCTTCGCCCCAAGTGTCGACCAGTGAACGGCCTGCACACCCGCTCCCGTCAACACCTCGACCCAACGCGGCGAGAGGTTCATATCGACGAGCAACTTCATGCCGTAGCCAGCATGACCTCGCGTTCTTCGGCTCGCCATGCAGCGTAGCGAAGCGCCTGCATAATGTCTTCTCGTTCAAGGTAAGGATAATCGGCCAGAACTTCATCAAAGCTGTGACCAGCCCGGATTTGTCCTACAACCATGCCGACCGTGACGCGCATTCCACGGATGCACGCTCTGCCGCCCATCACATCGGGCTTTTGGGTGATGCGATTCAGTTGTTCCATGCTCTGCTCCTTCTCATAACACATTGCCACAGTTGCACTTTAAAAATATCATTCCATGAACTCCGAATAAACTCTCCCGCCACTAAGCTAACGCTTAAGTGGGAGCTTCAGCTCTCACGAGCGGATATTCTTCTTTTGCCAAGGCTACGAGAAGGTCTTTTGTCCTTCGCGTCTTCTTCTCCTATCCGGAGGCTTTGACGCAGGACTCCTGACCTGATGTTGTGAGTTTTCCGATCCCGCACGGCGAACCTCTTGCTTCTGGATCTTTCCTTCCAGAAGAAGCCGGATCCCCTTTGGGCGATGACGCGGCTGGCGCATTCATCCAAACGGTATAATGGGTCCTATCGATCCAGATAGAAAGAATGATGAGGGCGATGAATCAACCGTGCTTATCGGGTTGTCACACCCACCCACTAGGGGTAGTATGTTGAGCATAATCGGCAATCTGGAGAGAACATGGTTATCGACGTGCTTGATCGAAACGAACTTCCATTTCCCCACTCGCTTCCGGAGTTTCAGCGCCTGTTTCCCAACGAAGCTGCTTGCGCAAATTACCTTGAGCGTGCCCGATGGAGAAAAGGCTTCGTCTGCCCGCACTGCGCGGTGGCTGATGAGCCACGATACGTTTCTACGCGCCTCAAGGTGCTTCGCTGCCGTCATTGTCGCCGCGACACCAGTCTTACTGCTGGCACAGTCATGGAATGCACGCACACGCCGCTTTCGGTTTGGTTTTGGGGTGCGTACCTTGTTGTCAGCCAGACGCCCGGGATGTCTGCCGTCCAGTTCCAGCGCCAACTTGGGTTGTCGTGCTACGAAACCGCTTTCCAAATTCTTCACAAGCTGCGTGTCGGCATGGTGCGCCCAGACCAGGACAGGATCGGCGGCAAGCCGGACGAGACCGTCGAGGCCGACGAAACCTGGGTTGGTGGCCGCACGCGGGGTAAAGGGCGCGGTGTTCACGACATGGTACTCGTGGCATGCGCCGTCGAAGTCCGCCAGCGCAAGCGTACCAGCAGCCTCAACAAGCGAAAGACCGGGCGTTACGCCGGGCGCGTCCGCCTCTCCGTGGTGCCGGACCGAAGCGCAAAGTCGCTGGCAGGCTTCATCGAAAGCGCCGTGGTGCCGGGTGCCACCATTATTACCGACGATTGGAGCGGCTATGCGACGCTCGGGAAACGCGGATATCTTCATACCGCCGTCGCGGAGCGGGACGACATGGAAGTCGCGGAAACCTTTTTGCCCATCATCCATCTCGTGTTCTCCAATCTCAAAACATGGCTGCGCGGTACCCACCACGGCGTCAGCCCTCAACATCTGCAGGCGTATCTCAACGAGTTCACCTTCCGCTTCAACCGCCGCTTCTACCCCTTCAACGCCTTCCGCTCCCTGCTTGGTATTGCGGGAGATGTCACCGCACCAACTTATGCCGATCTCTACTCCGCAAAATCACGATCCACTACATCTAGTGGGTGGGTGTGACAACCCGATAAGCACGGAATCAACTTTGGATTGATTGAGGATGCCGGGCTGAGGAGCGCTCGACCGAACACGTCCATCATCCGGGCGGTGGTTGATGGAACGGGCGCTCGCTGCGCCAGATACGGACAACTCTCACTCGTTTGATGTCGCGTCGGTACACAAGGCGAAATGGCGGATGGATCATTTCTCGCAGAGATGGCTGATCAAATTCGGGTACCACCCGTCCCATGTCAGGATGGTCGACCAATGCCTGAAGGTGCTGGAACACCTCCGCCACCAGTCGCACCCCGATATCAGGAACCCCTTGCTCGGCATACCAGGTTCGAAGCGCCTCGATATCGAGCAGTGCGGATTCGGCAAAACGGATGCTCACCATGAGACGGCTAAAGACCGAGCCGAGCCCTGGCTTCCTCAAGGGAGACCTCGCACCCCGCATCCAGACCCGCAAGACCCTTGATCACAGCGCGCATGAAGGAGCGCTCTTCCTCGGATTTTTCGTATTCACTGACCGCTTGGACAACTGCGACACCCCGGCCTCGGCTGGTAAGCAACACGGGCCGGTGAGATTCGGTTGTCTGCTTTACCACACGCCCAGGGTTCACCTTCAAGTCCGTCAATGGAACCAAATCCTCGGAAAATTTGATATTCATGGAATGATATTTT
>JAPTWT010000311.1 GCA_028064935.1 Gammaproteobacteria bacterium
TAGCGTCGAATCGCGGATGTCGAGCAGATCAACGGCGCGGGCATACACGAGCGATCTCTGCTGCAACGCATGTCGGGCGAAAACGCCGCCGCAGTCGCTATGGCGGTCCGCTCCATGCTGCGCGATGGCACGCTCGTCGAGCGCGAGCCGCAAACTTACTACCGCGCGCCAGAGCGGGCGCCTCAGCAGCGCAAGCTCGCGCTCAGCTCGACTCCGCAGAAGCGCGGCGCGACAGGCGGCGCTGTCACAGAATGCGTGATGTGCGGTCAGTTCAAGCGAAAGGCGGCGGAGGAGGTGTGTGCGGAGTGTAAGGGGGAGATGGATAGAATTTTTAGAGCGAGCGTTGCGTGATCTCCCTCCGCCCCTACCAGTCCGCCGGCATCGCGCAGATCCGCGAGGCGTTCGGCGTGCTGCGAAAGCGAGCGCCGCTCTATGTGCTGCCGACCGGTGGGGGTAAGACTTTGACTTTTGCCACTATCGCGCACGGTGCGGCAGCGAAAGGAAATCGCGTCTATATTCTCTCGCATCGCGTCGAATTGGTCGATCAGATTTCCGACGCATTAGATATCTCTGGCACACCGCACGGTTATATCGCGGCAGGATATCCAAAATATAAACACGCCTGCATGATCGCGAGTGTTCCGACATTGCTGCGCCGACTCGACAAAGTCGCGCCGCCTGATTTAATCGTCGTTGACGAGGCGCATCATAGCGTCTCGAGCACTTGGGCGCGCATATTGACGCACTGGCCGAATGCGAAGCTGCTCGGAGTGACCGCAACGCCGCTGCGCGCATCCGGCGAAGGTCTTGGAAAGATTTTCGATCACCTCATAGTAGGCCCGTCAATAGCTGATTTGACAGCGCAGGGCTATTTGGCAGCCGCTAGAGTATTTGCGCCTCCGACAGTCGATACAAGCGGATTACACACTCGCGCGGGGGATTTTGTCGCCAAGGAATCCGAAGCGCTTCTGGATACGCCGTCCGTCACCGGGGATGCTTTGTCACATTATCGAAAGCACGCCGACGGATTGCCGGCGCTCGCGTTTTGCGTCTCAGTGCGTCACGCAAAGCATCTTGCAGAGCAATTTCGGGCGGCTGGTTATCCAGCAATGGAATTAGACGGGGGGACAGCACGAGAAGTGCGTAGAGGAGCTGTGTCAGATTTTCGTGCTGGTCGCATCAAAGTTTTGACGAGCTGCGACCTATTCTCTGAAGGATTCGATTGTCCCGGCGTGCATGTCGGCATCATGTTAAGACCGACACAATCTCTAGCACTGCATTGTCAACAGATCGGTCGCATATTGCGCCCATGCGAGGGCAAGACGCACGCCATTATATTGGATCACGCAGGGAATACGCAACGACATGGATTGCCCGATACGGCACGCGAATGGACGCTAGATGGAGAAGATCGAGCGCCAAAAAAGAAATCCATTTCCGTGAAAGTTTGCCCGGCGTGCTGGTCTGCGCTGCCGCCGACGCGCTCGCGTTGTGATCAATGTGGGTTTGAGTTCGTTAGTAAGCCGCGCGAGATCGATGAACGCGAAGGTGAGCTTGCGGAGATTACGCCAGAAATGATTGCGAAGCGTCAGGAACGACGAGAGCAAGGAATGGCTCATTCACTAGAGGCTCTACGCGAAATCGCCAGACGCAAAGGCTACGCGCCTCAATGGGCAGATCACGTCTGGAATGCGAGACAAAAGAAGGCGCGAAGGGCATGAAGAAGTGGAGTACAAACGGCTCAATCGAGTCAGACACAAGATATCCGCGCTGGCTGAAATGTCTATGGCGATCACGCGCGCCTGATTGGCTGCGCACGTTGGTATGGATGCTATACAGGAGGTTGCGTGACAGAGTCTGAATTACTCGCCGCCATCCAACTCGCGCATAGCCGCGGACCGAACAGACTTTTCAGATTCAACGCTGGACTCGCGTGGGCAGGCAAAGTCGTCGAGCGAACGCCGAGACGGCTAATATTGCTGGACCCGTTCCCGGTCAAACTCGGCCCCCCTGGAATGGCGGACCTCGTCGGATGGGCGAAAGACGGTCGATTCGCTGCGATTGAGGGAAAAATCGGGGGACGCAAACCAACCGACGAGCAAGTTGCGTTCATAGAGCTGGTGCGCCGATCTGGTGGCCTAGCCGGGGTGGCGAGAAGCGTAGAGGACGCCGGAGAAATCCTGACTGGCTCAATTGTCACTTTGGCTTGACGATCACTATCGCTGGCGTATAGTCGAAAATTAGCGACTAGGCGCGGACGACTGGGCTGATCCCCCGGAATGACTCCGAGCTGAATTTCACTTTTTACCTCTCGGTGGATAGTCCGCGCTTTCTTGAGAGGATGAATGCGAGAGGTAATAAAAACGTGTCTCGACCTATCCGTTCGCGTAACGCATTTAAACGCTGGCTTATTCGTTATCTAGGGTTGCGTACACACGCAACTTTCAAAGAAATACAAGAAGCGCTCCTTCGCAGGCTGGAGGGGCATCGATGAAAGCGATCGAAACTCTATTTCAGGGGTACAGATTTCGGAGTCGCCTAGAGGCACGATGGGCTACCTTTTTTGACGCCTTGGAATTGCCATGGAACTACGAGTCAGAGGGATATCAATTGGAAAATGGCCAATTGTATTTGCCTGACTTTAATATAGATCTAACGAGCCAACACACCGCATGGTATGAAGTGCGGCCGCGCGGAAGTTTGCCGGATGGAAAATTTTCCGCATTCCAATCTGAATGCCAGTGTGCGACGTTTCTTGCCGGAGATCCCGTTGATGTTTTTTCTGAGTGGTTCGACTCAGAATTTTTGCATGGTGCCTCAAAGGTTCTGTCTGTATGTCCGAGATGTTGCCACATTGCCGAACACGCCATAGCTCACACTGAGCATTTCGTCGAAATAGATTGTTGGCCGTGTGACATCGATACTCCGACTGGCGGCGACAATCCTCCAGAAAAAGGGAGATTGTGTAATGTCACTCCGCATAAAGGAACCTTACGGTTAACTTACGGCGCGTGCGCTCAATGGTTGGCAGCCGTGACGTCTGCCGCTTACGCAGCAAGAGGAGCTCGATTCGAGTACGGTGAATGCGGCGTTAGGAAATAAAGCGCCATGAAAAATTCACCTGTCGATTTTATTGGTCTCGCTGCCGCTCTTTTGGCGCAAGCTGAAGTTTTGGTTCCTGAATGGCTTCCCGGAGGGAAGCGCCAAGGTCGCGAATGGGTTTGCGCCGACACAAATGGAGGGCGCGGCCGATCTTTCAGCGTTAATCTCGAATCCGGCGCATTCGCTGACTTCGCCAGCGACATTAAGGGCGGCGATTTGGTCGCGCTGTATGCGGCAATTCACGGCCTTTCTCAGACAAATGCCGCACTCGAATTGGCAGACAAGATCGGGCACCAGACCTCGAATTATTCTTCTCGCCCGCACTCCACGAATGGCCTCCATGCGAATGGCGAGAGTCCCCTTTCTCCTGCCGCCGAGCAATCCCCGGAGTCCGTCGCTCTGCCTGAGCCATTGGGCATGCAGTCGCGCTGGTGTTATTACCCGGCGACTGAGGGTGGTCCCGTTTTGGTGGTCTGTCGCCTACGCGATCCAGAGAAAGGCAAAACCTACCGCCAGTACACTTGGCGCGACGGAAAATGGGTTGCGAAATCGCTCGGCGTAAGCAGACCCCTTTATCGCTTGCGAGAGCTGCTAAGCGCCCCGAATGCGCCCGTTTTGCTTGTTGAGGGCGAGAAGTGCGCGGACGCTGCGATCGCTGCGCTTCCGCCATCCTGGTGCGTTACGACGTGGTCTCAAGGGTCAAACGCAGTCAAGAATACCGATTTCTCGCCGCTGTATGGACGTGCCGTCACAATCTGGCCAGATGCGGATGAGCCTGGACGCAAGGCGGCCGCGCAAATTGCAGCGCAGCTCCTATCGCACAAAACGCAAGTTTCAGTGATTCCGACTGAAAATTTCCCTAATGGATGGGATTGCGCTGATGCGGATCACGATCAAGTCGCACACACAATTGCGACCGCTCGGACCATTGAGCGCGAAGTCGTCTCAGATCGATTGGACACTCCGCCTATTGAAGCTTATGCCGACGAACCCGGCGCTACTGAAATCGGACTTTCTGACGATGAATTGGCGCTTCGATTTACAGCGCGCTATAAGGGAAAATTGCGTTACGTTGCGGCGTGGGACCGTTGGTTAATCTGGGACGGGAAACGGTGGATGCATGACGAGAAACGCAGTGTATTTGATCTCGCACGAGGAATCTGCCGCGAAGTACTGACGGAACATCTTGCGATGCCTCTCACGGACTCACAACGGAATGGTTTACGAAAGCGGCTCGGAGACGCGCGCACCATATACAACGTGACAAAACTGGCGGGATCTGATCCACATCATGCCGTGTCGGTCAAAGAATTGGACGCAGACCCGTGGATGCTGAATACGCCGGCCGGCATCTTGGATTTGCGCACTGGCGCTGTTTCGCCTCATGATCCGAATGCGTTGCATACTAAAATCACGGCTGCCGCACCTTGCGGCGACTGCCCCACCTTCCGGCGTGTACTCGAGGAAGCGCTTCCGTCAGCCGATATTCGTGAATATGTTCGTAGAGTTTTCGGCTACGGAATGACGGGATCATCGCGCGACCACGCTCTTTCGTTCTGGTGGGGCGGCGGCCGCAACGGGAAAGGCACCCTAGCGCACGCCTTTCGTCGAGCGCTAGGGGACTACGGATTGGAGGTTGGCGCTGAGCTTTTCATGGAATCCCATCACGAACGTCATCCAACCGAAATCGCCGTATTGAGAGGCGCAAGATTCGTGGTTGCATCCGAAATAGATACTGGGCGCCGGTGGAATGAGGCACGTCTGAAACGGCTCACTGGTGGCGATCCAATCAGCGCCAGATACATCGGAAAAGATCTTTTTGAATTTGAGCCCACTCACACTCTTCTCATCATCGGAAATACAAAGCCCGGATTACGCTCGGTTGATGAGGCCATGCGGGCCAGAATGCAGCTTGTGGAATTTGGCGTCACGATCGATGCCTCGAAGCGTGACACCGAGCTGCCAGAAAAGCTCGAGTCCGAGTTCGGAGGAATTTTGGCGTGGGCGATGGTCGGATGCCAGGCTTGGCAGAAGATTGGTCTCAAGCCGCCGCAAGAGGTGCTCGCCGCGACCTCGGCATATCTAGATGCGGAAGATTCCGTATCCGAATGGATCGAAGATTGTTGCGTACGATCCGGGTTTGTCACTTTATCGACTGCCCATAGGTCGTACCGCGAATGGTGCGAGAGAAATGCCGCGCCGTCGCTTGGGCGCAACGCCTTTGCCGATCAATTGGTATGCCACGGCGTTCTACGAAAAGAGCGTAAAAACGGAAAATTAGACGGATTTGATGGTATCTCCGTCAAAATTAACGCCCCGTCAATGGACCCGTCAGATGAGTACTACGACCGAATGTTGCGTGACCGCGACGGCCGATATGCTCAGTAGTTATAACGAGGATCTTTCTTATGCCCGGACTTTTCGGACTTCTAGACCAGAACGCCGTATCACGCGCGCGCGTACGCATGTAACGGACCTTTAGGGTGAAAGTCCAAAAAGTCCGGATGCCCGATCTCCTCGCACTCCCCGTCTCCCTTCGGCCACCCACTCGCTCTGAGGTACCCCCTCAACCCAATCTCCGCTCCTGCGCGATCCTGCGCGGCTACAGCCCTATCGGCGCTTGCCACTGAGTCTCCCTTCGGCTACGCTTGCTGCCCATGCGCCGAACAATAACCATCGAACGCACGTCGAAGTCCATCAAGGCATGGATTCTCATCGCCGAACTCGGCATGCTGTGGTGCGCCATCGCGTTCGTGGACGACTTGGCGCACCAGGACCCCAAAGGCGCGGCGCACTGGCTCATCGGCGGCCTCGCATTCCTCGGCCTGCGCTGGCTCGTCGGTATTGCTCGCTGGTGGGAGAATGGGTGAGATGGGAGGCCCCGGTTCAGGACCATCGTCCAGCTTTAGCCAAGAGGCGGCAGACGAGATTTGCAATGCCATCGCCGACGGCGTTCCCCTCAGACAGTATTGCCGCCGTCCAGGCTCTCCGGCGTGGCGCACGGTGTACCATTGGCTGGAGGAACGAGATGATTTTGCGGCACGCTTCGCGAAAGCGAGGCGCCTAGGTTTCGATGCGATTGCCGAAGATACGATGGAGATCGGCGACACACCAGAAGTCGGCGAGATCATCACTAAAAGCGAAAAAGACGGTACCACTATCCGCCGCGAAGATATGGTTGCGCATCGAAAATTACGCGTATGGACGCGGCTGCAGCTGCTCGCAAAATGGGATCCTCGGCGGTACGGCGACCTCAAGCAAGTAGAACTTTCCGGCCCCGACGGTGCGCCGCTCACCACGGTCAGTCTCAATACGACCGATCCGGCTGAGGCGAGCCGCATATACCAAACACTGTTGTCTGGAAAATGAACGCCGCCGTCCGCGCCGAGGACTTGTTCGACTTCAAAAGGCCGGACTACGTTTCGATTTTTCAGGCACGTATTGATCGGCTGAATCGCATCCGCAAGAATCCATCGCAGGTTGCTTATCTGCGCGCGTACTATCGGGAGCACATCGCGGACTTCATCAACGACTGGGGTTGTACACTCGATCCTCGCAACGTCGCGCGCGGCTTGCCTGCATTTTTGCCGTTCGTGCTGATGCCAAAACAGCGCGAACTCGTCGATTGGATCATTGCTAGGTGGAAAAAAAACGAATCCGGAATTGTCGAGAAAAGTAGAGATGTTGGGGCTAGTTGGACAGCGATGGCAGTATCGATTTCGCTGTGCTTGTTCTACGATGGCATTGCCGTTGGGTTCGGATCTGCAAAAGAGGATAAGCTCGACCGTTCTGGCGACCCCGATACGCTGTTTGCCAAGGGCCGCATGTTCATCGAAGGCTTGCCGCCTGAGTTTCGCGCTGGCTTCAATGGCGACAAGGATAGTCTCTACATGCGCATGATATTTCGAGCTACCGGCTCGAGCATCACTGGCGAGGCGGGAGACAATATCGGTCGCGGTGGTCGCAAGAGCATTTTCCTGGTAGACGAATCGGCTCACCTCGAGCATCCAGAGCTTGTAGATGCATCGCTGATTGCCAATACCGACTGCCGCATTGATTTAAGTTCCGTCAACGGAATGGACAACAGCTTTGCGCGTCGGCGGCACTCAGGGAATTACCCTGTTTTCACGTTCCACTATCGAGACGACTTGCGTAAAGACGACGAATGGCGCGAGCGCAAACAGGCGACGACGGACACGATTACGTGGAACGCCGAATACGAGCTTGACTATCTGGCGTCGCGTGAAGGCGTCATCATCCCGCCTGCGCACGTTCAGGCCGCTATCGACGCTCACAAGAAGCTCGGCATCAAGCCGTCTGGCGCGAAAGAAGGCGCGCTTGATGTTGCCGACGAAGGCAAGGACCTTAACGCTTTCGCCGCACGGCACGGAATTCTCGTCACGCACTGCGAGTCATGGCGCGGCAAGGGATCATTCCTGCACGAAACGGCTGAACGTGCATATCTGATCGCCGATGAGTTGCTTCTGGAGAGCTTTTGCTACGATGCGGAGGCGATGGGCGCTGGCATCCGCAGCGATGTCGAGCGCATCAATCAGCGCCGCGCGAAGGAGCGATTGCGTAAGGTCAAGGTGAATCCATATCGCGGATCGGCTGAAGTGTTCAACCCTGGCGCTATCGTTCCCGGCACCGAGCGCACCGCGAAGGATATGTTCCAGAATTTCAAGGCGCAGTCGCACTGGGAACTGAAGCGTAGATTTGCAGAAACTGCGCGCGCCGTGCTAGAAGGGGCGGAGGATTACGATCCCGAGCTGATCATCAGTATAGATTCAGCGATTCCAGACTTGAGCAAACTATGCATTGAGTTATCGCAGGCGCAATGGAAGATCTCGGCGACGGGGAAACTGATGGTGGACAAAAAACCCGAGGGCGCGGCGTCGCCGAATATGGCCGATTCCATAGTGATGCTGATGGCTCCGCGTGCGCGTGCGATGCGTATCAGCGATTCCGTGTTCGATGAATTTGACCCACGAACGAGGGTATTCTGATGCCACTCACAGAGAAAGGTCGAGAAATTAAGCGCGCGCTCGTGAAGGAATACGGACATAAAAAGGGCGAACAAGTACTGTACGCCGGCAAAAACAAGGGAACGTTTACTGGCATCGATTCGCAGCGCGGCAAAGACGCCCTGAACAAAGCAATCGCCGCCGGCGCGCGCGAGATGGAGGGCCAGAAGCAGGCGAAGGCGCTGTTAGAAGGCAAGTATGTTTCGGGACGGGATAGGGCGAAGGTGCGGAGATGAGCGATCAAGCTGAATTCAAGATAGGCGATGTTGTTTGCTTAAAGTCTGGCGGTCCCAAAATGACCGTCGCGCACATAGATTCTGCTGTTATTTTGTGCGTTTGGTTTAACGGGACTGAATTTAGGCACGCGGAATGCATGCCGGAAATCCTTACTGTCTGCGATACTTCCCTAGGAATCTAATATCATGCGCTCCCGCGACTCCCTGTTCTCAAATCCACAGCTTCCGCTCACTCGCGCCGCTGGTCTGAAGCGCCAGGTGAGCGGCGTCATCGCCGCCAAGAAGTCTGCGACACGTCGCGCCCAGCCTCTCGGCATCGAGGCGCGCGACATCGGCCGCGGCGCCGTTCTCATCACCAAGCCGCGCGCAAAGTGAGCCATCATGCCGACGAAACGCAAGCCGGGTCGCCCCAAGGGATCGAAGAATCGCAAACACCCGGCGACGAAGGCGCGCGAGCCCCGAACGCCGCCTCGCGCCCGCAAGCCGCCCCGATCCCGCAGGCTATCCCGATCCGCTACGTCGTCCACGCCATCATCGCGCGCGCGCAGTCCGAGCAGCACTACCGCGCGCTCTACGCCAAAGCGCGCCAAGAAGCCGCAGACGCCGCTCGAGGTGGCGCAGGCTAAGCAGCTCAAGCTCGCCAGCGTTCTCGCTGGGAGCACGCCGCCCGTCGATCCCTACGCGCGCAAGTTGCAGTTGCCGAAGCTGCCGAGTGGCAAGAAAGTCGGCAGCGGCATGGCGATGGACGATCTCGGTCCCGGCGCTGGCGGAACGGCTGCGTTTCCCTATCAGGGATATTTCGGCCTCAACTCGTTCGCGCTGTACTTTCCCGGATACCCCTATCTCGCCATGCTGGCTCAGCGCACGGAGTACATCCAGCCGACGCAGACGCATGCGATGGACATGACGCGCGAGTGGATTGAGTTCACCACTAAAGGCAAGTCGGACAAGGCGAAGAAAATTCAGGAGATCGAGGAACGGTTCGACGAGCTCGACATTCAGGGGCTGTTCCGCAAGGCGATGATCCACGACGGTTTCTATGGCGGCGGACACATCTTCATCGACTTGAAGGGACACGACGATACGAAATTGCCGATTGTGCTCGACTCGCGCTCAATCAAGAAAAACTCGCTCAGGGGATTTCGCAACATCGAGCCGATGTGGGTCACGCCGGTAATGTGGAATTCATCGCGCGTCGAGCTACCTAGTTTCTACGTGCCGAGTACATGGTGGGCGCTCGAAACGGAAATGCACCACACGCGACTATTGCAGGTGATTTCGCGCGAGGTTCCGGACATTCTGAAGCCGGCGTACAACTTCCTCGGAATTTCGCTCTCGCAGCTCATTGAGCCGTACGTGGATCGCTGGCTGAAGACTGTTGGCGGCGTGAATCAGATGATCAACAATTACTCGTTGATCGTGCTGGCAACCAACATGAGCAGCGTCCTACAGGAGGGCGACAACGGCGCGGATCTGCTCAAGCGTCTGCAATTGGCGCGCGCTCAGGGCAACAATACCGGTGCCTTTGCGATCGACAAGGCCACGGAGGACATCAAGAACGTTCAGGTGAGCTTGAGCGAACTTGCGGCACTGCAGCAGCAGGCGCTCGAACACATGGCGTACCCGACGCACGAACCGCTCGTCGTGCTGACGGGTGTCACACCATCGGGACTCAATGCGAGCTCGGATGGCGAGATCGAGGTCTACCACGACTGGAACCGCGCGCAGCAGAACGCAGCGATACGGCCACGGCTTAAACAAGTGCTCGACATCGTGCAGCTCGACATGTACGGCAAGATCGACAAGGATATCGGGTTCAAATTCAAGCCGATCAAGCAGATCACTGGCGAAGTGCTGGCGAACATCAAGAAGACCGAAGCCGAGCAGAATGTCGCATACATCGATGCCGGCGTCGTGCTCCCGCAGGAAGTGCGCGAGAAGATTGCGCGCGATGAGGATTCGGGCTTTGACAATCTGGACGTCGAGCGCGTTCCGCCAGAGCTTGAAGAACGGCAAGAGAGTGTCGAGGCTGGAACGGAGGGTAAAGGCGGACAGGTCGGCGGCAAGGAAGCGGGCTTGTTCGTGAAGGAGGCGGCATAGGCCGTGACCCCCATCTCTCAAACCCGCTTCGAGAAAAACGGCCAGAACGGCAACTGCATGCAAGCCGCTACGGCTTCAATGCTCGACCTGCCGCTGCGTTTGGTGCCGAACTTCATCGAGAGCAAGGATGCTAATAAACACATGGACGAGTTTTTCGAGGCGATGGGATATCGCGTCGTTGAGCGCCCGAAAGACGCGGTCCCGCGAGGATTCTACTTCGTTACCGGCACATCGACGCAGGGCCATCAACACATCGTCATCTATCGCAACGGCGTTCTGGTCCACGATCCCAACCCGAACGGTCGCGGGCTTGTCAAGATCGACAAAGTGCTCGAAGTTGTGCCGCGCAAACGTCGGCACGCGCATGACGCGATGCCCCAGACCATCTTGCGGGCCGTGCATCCATCGGCCGCGCTCGAGGCGTGGTACCGGAAAAAGCTCGAAGACATGGTTCACGAAATGGCGCGCTCAATGCTCTGGCATATGCGTGCAGCGTGGAAGAAAGCAGACCCTGATATTGGATTTGCGGCCGATGAAGCGCCGACGGTGACGCTACGCAAGGCGCTCGAAAAGTGGGGCGTTGCCGCCATCAGGAAATTCGAGAAAGCCGCTGAGGAGATCAGCAAGGGATTCGCCGGTCGCGCCATGCGGGACTTCGATTCGCGCTTTCAGAGAATTCTGCGCGCCGCTGGATTCACCGTGAAGTTTGCGCCAACGAGGGCAATGACCGAGGCGTATCGGTCAGTCATCGCGCAGCAGGTCGGCCTCATCAAGTCGATCCCGCAAAAATTCTTGACCGATGTGCAAACGTCCGTATGGCAATCGGTGATGAAAGGCTCCGATATGTCGGGGCTCGAAAAAGCCATCAAGCACAACTATGGCGTGACGTGGCGCCGCGCCGGCCTGATCGCGCGGGACCAGACGCATAAGGCGCGGGCATTTTTCGAGGAAGCGCGCCGCGCCGAACTCGGTATCACCGAGGCGATTTGGGTGCATTCCGGTGGTGGCCACGAGCCGCGGCCGGAACACGTCAAATGGGGGCGCGAGAAGAAGCGCTACGACATCAAGAAGGGCATGTGGAGTAGCGTGGATCAGGCGTTTGTGTGGCCTGGGACGGCAATAAATTGCTTCCCCAGCGACTCACTCATTCATCTCGCTAATGATGTGCGAGTAGCGTACCGGCGTTGGTATTGCGGCAAGTTGGCCGTTATTTCTACGGACTCTGGAAAAACGATACGAGCGACACCAAATCATCCAATTTTTACACCTCATGGATGGGTCACTATAAAGTCTCTGCGCGAAGGAGACTATGTGTGGGAGATTCCCGATGAGAGCGTCGGCTGTCAGGGTTTTAGCGCCTCTTTGCCCGGTTTGTGCAAATCTCACATAAAGCAGGCAGTACCCAGCATCGGTGAGATATTTCGCTCTTTGCGGTCCGCCGTAAATACTTCTGTGGCTCACAAAACTCTTGGAGAAGACTTCCACGGCGATGCGATCGCCGATAGCAATGTCGATATTGTATTTTCCGCAAGCCCTTTGTCCTTCGGCCGGCAATCCGGAGTCTTGCAAAGCCGAAAGAAGTTCCAACTCCCCCATTCCTATAATGCGGGGCTTCGAAGCAGCTTTTCTGAGCAGTTCATCACTGGACGCTTTCTGGCCTCGTCTAGACTTATTTGCGGCTCGCACGAGAGCCTTTCTGTCCTTGATCGAAGTAGTTTTCATGCGCTGGAACATGGCGGCACTTCGATTCCGCACGCTGCCGCCAGCAAATTTGATTCTGGAAACTATAGAGGCGCGAGCGATTCCGTATTTCCTGGAGAGTTCCAAAACGGAAAGTCCGCTTTCATGCTCCCGGCGAATTTGACGCGACTCAGTAAGATCGTATTTGAAGAGTTTGAGGGACATGTATACAACCTCGAAACCGCGAGCCATTGGTACATTGCAGATGGAATAATAGCACACAATTGCCGTTGTATCAGCCGCTCCGTCTTCACAGGTATGACCGATGTCACTTGATGAGATAAATGCGACGCCGTTCCGCAGATTACTTTGCGCCTGCTGCGGAATGGAAACGCTGCACCTGAAAAATAGGTGCATTCAGTGTCGAACACTGGTGGTATTCCCGTCCGAGCAGGCAACGGTGAAATTGTCGAAGAAAGCCCGCAAGCTCGTCATGATGCTTGACGAGAAAAAAACCAGAAAACGACGGCGTCGAATTGCGGTTTCTTCCCCGACTATCCCTTAGGTTTGCGAAATAGTTGCATTTTTGTTATCCGGTCCCTGTAATGGGCTGCAAGGTGAAGACTTGCACGCACGCACAAGACAAATCGATGCGATCCATGGATGCCGATGGGCACATGCGCGTCGAGATGTCGCGTATCTCGAAAGCGAATGTGTGCCCGTATCGAGGTTCGGAGATTCCGAACTCGGAGAAACTGGGGCTCGATCCGAACAAGACGTATCAGCTCTACCGGCATCCCGACGAGCTCGCGAAAGCGGCACATACCTTCGACGGCAAACCACTGTTGATTCGGCACGAACCGGTGACGTCGGACTTGCCGAAACAATCACTATGGGTCGGTACGCTCGGCGCCTGCGATCAGCGCGCCCGTCGTCGGGTTCGCGTAGACCGAGTTGCCGACAGAGCAGCCACCCTGAAAGAGCGCCCAGAAGTCGCCCTGCGCGTGC
>JAPTWT010000105.1 GCA_028064935.1 Gammaproteobacteria bacterium
TTGATTGGCGCTTGTGGCAACAACAGTCGGTGCGTTTCAAAGTATGGAGACAGTGGACGTAGAGACTCATTATTACTTGAACCGCCATGAAACAACAATACGGTGGAAGATTTCGAGGGTGCATGCATTTCCACAGTGGCTCAAAAATCAAACGTAAGCGTCAAATTCTCCACACCTGGCGGTGGTGCCGCATCCCTGAGATGATACTCCCATGACGACCGAGGGGGGATCACAGTGACGAAATCAGCGCTGGCGGATCTAAGAGAGTGCTGGCGGGAACGGATTGCCGAGTTTCGCGCCAGTGGGCAAAGTGGTGCGGCATGGTGTGCGGCGCATCAGATCAAGGAGAGCCAGCTTTGGTATTGGGCACGCAAGTTTCCGAGCGGGAATCACCCCAAGGAATCATCCCCGAGTTGGATACCCGTACAAATTCGTGAGTCGACGGTTGAGGTCAGTGAACCGTTGGTGGTCCGGGTTGGACAAGCAGCCATCGAGGTGAGGTCTGGCTTTGACGCTGGACTTTTGCGCGACGTGATACGAACGTTGGTGACGGTATGCTGAGCGACATCGGTCTGGATCAGCGCGTGTACCTGGCCTGTGGAAGTACGGACATGCGCAAGTCGATTGACGGATTGGCCGCGCTTGTTCAGGAATCTTTTCAGTTGGACCCGTTCTCCTCCTGTCTGTTCGTGTTCACGAATCGGGGACGAGACAAGATCAAGATCCTCTACTGGGACCATAGCGGGTTTTGGCTACTATACCGACGCCTCGAACGGGGACGATTTCAGTGGCCAGAATCGGCGGCCGACAAAACGATCGCAGTGAGCCAACGCGAACTGCGGTGGTTGTTGGATGGGTTATCTTTGACTCAGAAGAGAGCCCATCCCAAGGTGACGGCAAGAAGGGTGATTTGAGTAAAAGGCAGGCGAAAAGCGCAAGAAAAATCGTCGAAAATCCCTGCTGTGACAAGGATTTTCGGACTTTGTGTCGAAGTATACTCCTATGACCAACGCACTCGCTCCAACCCTCGAACAACTAGAAGCACTGCAACAACGCTGCACATCTCTGGAACAGCAAAACGCGGATCTAAAGCGACAGGTGAAGCTGCTCCTGGAGCAACTTCGCCTGTCTCGGCACAAGCGTTTCGGTGCATCGAGTGAGCGTTCTGACACGAACCAAATGCGACTTGACCTATTCAACGAAGCTGAGGTGGAATCGGAGTCCGCAGCCGAGGAACCGACGCTCGAAACCATTACCTATAAACGCAAGAAGAAGCAACCGGGTCAGCGAGAAGAGATGCTCAAGGATCTGCCGGTGGAACGTGTCGAACACCGACTGACGGAAGAAGAGCGGATTTGCGACTGCTGCGGCCACGCCATGCATGAAATGAGCACGCAGGTCCGTCAGGAACTCAAGCACATTCCGGCACAGACGGTGGTCGTTGAGCATGTGCAATACATCTATGGTTGTCGTCACTGTGAGCAACACGAAATTGAACCACCGGTGGTCAAGGCTCCGATGCCGCGTTCGGCGTTCTCGGGCAGTCTCGCGTCGCCATCCATGGTGGCCTGCATCATGGGCAAGAAGTATGTGGAGGGAATGCCGCTGTATCGCCAGGAACAGCAGTTCACCCTACAGGGCTTGGCCCTGTCTCGTCAAACGATGGCCAATTGGGTGATCCGAGGGGCAGACGAATGGCTGACGCCCGTGTACGAACGGTTGCATGAAAAGCTGCTGGAGCAACCGTACCTGCATGCGGATGAGACAACGGTGCAGGTGCTCCATGAACCTGGTCGGCCAGCCGAATCAAAGTCCTACATGTGGCTGTATCGAAGCGGCCGATACGGACCACCGATTGTCCTTTTTGACTATCAGGAGACGCGATCCAGGGAACATCCAAAGGAGTTCCTGAAGGGATTCAAAGGGTATCTGCACGTGGACGGGTACAGCGGCTACGAGAACCTGCCCGATGTTACCCTGGCGGGCTGCTGGAGCCATGCGAGAAGGTACTATGACGAGGCACTCAAGTCTCTGCCAGCCGCAAGTCGGTCCTCGCCCAGCGCCGCCAGACAAGGTCTGGAATACTGCAACAAATTGTTCGCCGTTGAACGAGGATTCAGGGATGCAACGCCGGAGCAACGGTACCAGGGCCGACTGGAGCAAAGTCGACCCGTCTTGGATGCTTTTTTGGCATGGCTTCACGAGCAAAACGCGCAGGTGTTGCCAAAGAGCGCATTGGGAAAAGCGGTCACGTACTGCATCAACCAATGGAGCAAGCTGGTTGTGTTTTTGCAGGACGGTCATTTGGAGCTCGATAACAACCGTAGCGAGCGGTCCATTAAGCCATTTGTGATCGGTCGCAAAAATTTCCTATTTTCAAATACGCCACGTGGTGCCCGAGCGAGCGCGGTCACGTACAGCATCGTCGAGACAGCGAAGGAGAATGGATTGAGTCCGTTCCGGTACCTTGAGTCTCTATTTGAGCAACTGCCCAACATCGACATGACTGACCCGAGTGAGTTGGACAGGTTGCTGCCTTGGTCCGAGGCCTTGCCCGAAGCGATTCACAGCCGTAGAAGCAAATAAAGAACCGCACACCCACCATCCTCGCCTGGCAGACGGGCGAGGTATTCGTTGTGAGTATGGAACTCCGCAACTCGGAAGTGACACCCTTCCTCCCGCGGCATTTGCCACCTCCGCCCTGGTCATGAGCGCGCCTCCCCGAATCGTTCAAGGAGCATCGTCTCGCAAAAAGGCCCTTCCACGGCTACGTGTGCGCTATTTTACGCTCACATCATGATGGTGTTCTGGTG
>JAPTWT010000128.1 GCA_028064935.1 Gammaproteobacteria bacterium
CTGCTCCGGAGAAATCTCCGAAGGCAGGGCCACCTCGAATTCCCGCGCAACAACGCTGTTCTTCCGCGTCTCGGAGGCCTCCGCCGCGTTCCACAAAACGGACCGCTCCATAAAGGACTCCGGAGCGCCGAACGGAAGAACGATTTGGGAAAACTCGACACCCTTCTTCCTCGAATAATCGTGGACAATGCCCAACCGCTGGTCCACGATCTTCGTCGCTGACCGGTACGCCGCTGCCCCGGTGGAAGATCGCCCGGAAGACCGGGAAACGGTTTTCACGGATAAGTGATAGATCGACATGGAGCTCACCTCCTCTATTTCGCCTCTGCCGTCGGCAGACCGCACGCAAACTCGCAGAGTTTGCATAAGTGCGCCCTTCTCTTCGTTCAGGGATCTTGATGGCACACACATATCATACCACAAGTCACCCACAATTCAAGATTTTTGCTCTGCCAATAAAAGTACGATATGATCGTCAATGAAGGAGGTGCACCCTATGCCGACAATCGAAGAAAAGATCAAAGACGCCGAAGAAAAGCTCAAGAAGATGAAGCTCCAAAAAGCGCAGAGTGAGAGAGCGAAGAAAACAAAGGAGGCGAAAAAAGCGCGTTCCGAAGAGACCCGGAAAAAGATCCTTCTCGGAAGCTACTACATGACGAAAATGGAAGACGAAGAGAGTAAAAAGAAGATCCTTTGGGGGCTCGACAAATATCTCACCAGGGCGGACGACCGGGCGCTTTTCGGCTTGCCTCCCCTCCAGACTCCTGCGCCTTCTGCCTGACGGCCAGGCTAAGCTTTGATCGTGACCGGCGTTACCACGTCCTGACTTCATTGAGTAAATCGGGGTGACGTTCAAGCACCTTCAGCAGCTTCACCAGAGACAAGGGCGGCTTGGTCTTCCCATTCTCGTAACGGGAGAAGGCATTGACACCACCGCCGAAGATTTCGATGGAACTGCCCGATCAATTCGCTGTACCGGTCGCCACGCACCCGGTTCAGAATGACCTCCCCGCAAGCCGGGCAAAAGTCGCCCGTCACCGACGGGATGATAGTGCTTTCTTCCTTGTAGATGGTGGGCATATCGCGGGTGTCGTGGATCAGTTCAGCCGCTCCGCAGCATGGGCATTTCATGGTCGCAACTCCTTGAAGGAAACGATCAGAACGTCATAATTTGTGGACTGGCGGCCACTGCCTGGCCGTATGCACCAAGGCGAGAACCCATATCGTTTTCCGTTCGATTTCGTAGACCAGTCGATAGCTCTCATGCGGTATCAGCTCGCGGGTGCCGGGAATCTTCCCAGGCTTCCCGCGCTTTGGATGCTCGGACAGGCTGGCCGCCGCGTCGCTCAAAAGCTCATCAAGGCGGGCGGCCGCTTGCGGGTTGTCGGCCGCAATGTAGTTCCACACCGCGGCGCGGTCTTGTTCTGCCTCCGGCGTCCAGACGACTCTCACGCCGGGGGGGTCACCCGGGCGCGCCGGGCGGAAAATGCGGCGTCGACCTCCTCATTCGGCCGACCCCGGCCGGCCCGCATCGAGGTCCGGGCCGCCTCGACCTTGTTGAGCAGAAACCCCTCGTATTCCCGTGTCTCGCGCTGACGCTGAACAAATTCGCGCATCAGCTCGCGGAGAACTTGAGAGGCTGGCCGGTGGGCGGCCTCGGCTTCGGCCATGAACTCGGCGCGCAGCTCGGGTTCCAGCTTCATCGTGAAAACGGCTTCTTTCGACATGGCAGAACCTCCTTCCATAGGATACTTACAAAGTATATACGTTATTATTACTTTGCGCCACCGCATGGATGTTTTTTGGGAGAGGAGGTTTTTTTGTGACCTCGTGGACAAACGCGTCTGTAAGTTACGTGTTACCAAATATTAAAGGGGAGGGATAAAAGGATCTGGTTGACATAAGAACCATTATTTGCGGACAAGGGAAAAACCGTGGCACTTCCGACCTCCTCGGGGTCAGTGATCTCACGAAACGGAAAAAATCGTACGGTAAGCCCCGTTTACCCGAGATGGGTATGCCATTCACGCCGTGGTTCTGTTTCCATCGATGCCAGCCCCTGCAAGATACCGCATGCATCCACGGCTTGCTCTCGCTGACAGCACTGACGCAGCTCGCTGAGCTGCTGCTTGAGCTGGGACAGATCGGCGATACGGACATCAACGTGGGCGATGTGCTCATCCAGTAGTTGATTGACTCCACCGCAATCACCGGCTGGCTGGTCCATCAGGCCCAGCAGTGTGCGGATTTCCTCGAGCGTCATATTCATAGCGCGACAGTTACGAATGAAGTGGAGACGCTCAACGTGGGAGCTACCATAGCTCCGGTAGTTGGTCGCCGTCCGTGCGGGTGCGGGCAGTAACCCTTCCTTTTCGTAGTAACGCACGGTCTCCACCGTGCATTGCGCGTGTAGAGCAATTTCACCGATTTTCATGGGGATCCTCCAAAACGCTTGACCCTATAGTAGCTTCATGGTGTTAAATCCGCAATGCCTGAAAAATACTCGGATGCACAATGCCTAGAGAATTGGAGATCGCCATGCCTTATCGCCCCGTGAAAACTGAGTATACCAACCACGCATGTAGCCACGACCACGACCACGACCACGACCATTCCCTTGCTCACGAAGATTTGCTCGCACATCACGATCATGGTCGAGCGAATGCCCATGATCGTGAATGTTGCGCTGCCGATCCAATACAAATAGTGCCATCAGACAACACCAGTCGAGCCGCTGCCAAAATTCCGGCCGGTTACTCACGTACTCGTCTGCGCATTGCGCAGATGGACTGCCCGACCGAGGAAGCGTTGAT